>DATDFB010000061.1:0-47182 GCA_036522835.1 Thermoanaerobaculia bacterium
GCTGCGCGGCGACGTCGCGCGCCTCGATGCGCGCCAGCACCTCGCCGGCGCGGACGGCGCGGTTCTTGAGCAGCGCCATCTGCACGATCGCGCCGGAGATCTTCGACCCAACGCCCGCCTCCTGCCGCGCCGCGATCGTGCCGGCGAGCTCGATCGGCTGGGCGATCGGCGCGATCTCGGCGCGGGCGACGCGGACGGAGACGATGGGCTGCGACTCCCCTTCGTCTTTCTTTGCGCAGGCAGCGAGGAGCAGCAACGCAATGATGATGAGGGGCGCACGCCGTGCGCCCCTACCGGTAGGGGCGCACGGCATGCGCCCCCTCAAATCGTTCTTCATTCCCCCGCCGCCTCCTGCAGCCGCGCAAGCGCCATCTCGTAGTCGAAAAGCGCCTGCGTGAAATTCGCGCGCTGCTGCGCCAGCGTCGTCAGCGCGTCCGTGACCTCCACGATCGGCGCCTCGCCGGCGCGGTACCGGGCGATCGAGACGTCGGCGTTGCGCTGCGCGTCGGCCACGGCGGCGCGGGCGTTGTCGGCACGGCGCACCGCCGCCAGCGCGCTCTCGCGCGCGGTCACAAACTCCTGATCGACTGCGCGCCGCACGATCGCCAGTTGCGTCTCCGCCGACTGCGCGCGCAGCTCCGCCTGCCGCTGCCGGGCCCGCGCGCTTCCCCAGTCGAAGATCGGCACGTTCACGTTCGCCGTGACGAGGTAGCCGCGATGCTGGCGGATGTCGCCGGCGTGCAGCGACGGCGAGTCGAAGCCTTGATCGGCGCTGTATGCGAGCGCGGGCAAGCGCGCGCCGCGGGCGACGTCGATGTCGGCGCGCGCCGCGCGGAGCTGCGCCTCCGCCTGCTGCACCTCGGGGCGCAAGCTCGCGGTGAATCGCTCGACGTCGGCCACGCTCGGCTGCGCCGTCAGCGCGTCGACCGCAAGCTCCTGCGCCGCCGCGTAGCCGACGAGCGTGCGCAATCCCGCCGCGGCGATCGCCTCCTGCGCCCGCGCCTGCTCCGCCTCGTCGCGCCGCTGCGCCGTCTGCAACCGCGCGCGCACGGCGTCGACGTCCGCCACCTCCCCACCCTTCGCCTGCAGCGCCGTCACGCGCTCGAACTCTTCCGCGGCCGCCAACGCATCGTCCGCGCTGCGCCGCTTCGCCACCGCAAGCGCGTAGCCGTAATACGCCTCGCGCACGCCGCGCACGAGCGCACGCCGGGCCATCTCCGTCCCCGCATGCGCCGCCGCCAGCAGCGCCCGCGCCCGCTCCACCGCCGCGCGCGTGCCGAAGTCGAGCGTCCCTTCGACGCCGAACAAATTCTGATATTCGCGCGCCGCGTTCTGGGCGATGAACGCCGGCTCCTCGCTCCCCCGATGCAGCGGCTTGTTGTACGTCGCCGTGAACGCGTCGCGCAGCCGCGGCAGCAGCGCCGCGCGCGCCTGCGTCACGTCGAGCGCCGCGGCGCGCTCCTCGTTCTGCGCCTGGTTGTACGCCGAGGCCTGCTGCAGCGCCAGGCGCGCGGCGTCGTCGAGCGAGAGCGATGTGGCGAAAAGAACCGCGGCGAGCATCGGCCGCGCGAGTTTTGCAGCCTGCTCCTAAACGCTGGATGAACGCTACGATGACGACATGCGCCTCCTCCTCGTCGAAGACGATCCCGACATGGCGCGCTTCATCGCCCGCGGCCTGCGCGAGCAGTCCTACGCGGTCGACGTCGCCGCGGCCGGCGAGGAGGCCCTCGAGCGCGCCGGCACCGCGCCGTACGACGCCATCCTCCTCGACGCCTTGATTCCGGCGCCGGATGGCTTCGAGGTCTGCCGCCGCCTGCGCGCCGACGGCGCCAACATCCCCATCCTCATGCTCACCGCGCGCGACGCCGTCGCCGATCGCGTCGAGGGGCTCGACTCCGGCGCCGACGACTACGTCGTCAAGCCCTTCGAGTTCGCCGAGCTCCTGGCGCGCCTGCGGGCCCTCCTCCGCCGGCGCGGCGCGCCGCGCGCGCCGGTAATCGACGTCGCCGACCTCCGCATCGACACCCGTTCGCACCGCGTCACGCGCGGCGGCGCGGAGCTGGCGGTGACGACGAAGGAGTACGCGCTGCTCGAATATCTGGCCGTGAACGCCGGCCGCGTCATGGGACGCGAGGAGATCGCCGAGCACGTCTGGAACGAGGAGTTCGATCCCTTCTCCAACCTGATCGAGGTCTACATCGGGCGGCTGCGGCGCATCGTCGACCGCGGCCGCGTTCCGAAGCTCATCCACACCATCCGCGGCGCCGGATACATTCTCGAGGCGCGATGAGGCTGCAATCGATCCGCGTCCGCCTCACCGCCTGGTACAGCGTCGTGCTGGCGGCGGTGCTCGTCGCCGCCGGCGCGCTCAGCTACGGCGTGATGAAGCGCCAGCTCCGCCGCGACGCCGACCGCGCGCTCGCCGCGACGTCGCGCCAGATCGCGGCCACGCTGCGCGACGAGGTCGAGGAGCAGCACGGCCTCCTCCCGCAGCGGGCGGCTGACGAAGTGCTCAACGAGTTCCGCGACAAAGACCATCCAATCTTTTTGTGGAGTGCGGCGGCCACGCCGCCGCTCTCCATCAAGTCGTCAACGCACATCCGCTTCAACATCACCCCGCTCCGCCTCGGCAACGCCGGCTACGTCCTCGCCGCCGGCCAATCGCTGACCGCGCAGGAAGAAACGCTCGCCGAGCTGCGCCGATCCATGTTCCTGACCATCCCCCTCGCGCTCCTCATCGCCGCCGGCGGCGGGTACCTCCTGGCGCGCAAGAGCCTCGAGCCCGTCGAAGAAGCGTTCGCCTCGCAGCGCCGCTTCATGGCCGAGGCCTCGCACGAGCTGCGCACGCCCGTGGCCATCCTGCAAGGAGAGCTCGAAGTCACCCTCTCCCGCGACGACCGCGACGCGCGCGACTACCGCGAGAGCCTGCAAATCATGGAGAAGTCGGTGCGCCGCCTGACGCGCATCGTCCGCGACCTCTTCCTCCTCGCCCGCGGCGACGCCGGCCAATCCCCGCTGCGCGACGAGCGCTTCTACCTCGACGAAGTCGCCGCGCAGACCGTGCGCGGCCTCCGCACGCTCGCGGCCGACTGCGGCGTCACCGTGCGCGAGGAGCACGAGTCCGGCCTCGCCGTGCGCGGCGACGAAGACCTCGTGCAGCGCATGATCGCGAACCTCGTCGAGAACGCCATCAAGCACGCGCGCGCCGAGGTCTCCGTGCGCTGCCTCGCCCGCGACCGCGAGCGCCGCATCGAGGTGCGCGACGACGGCCGCGGCGTCGCCCCCGAGCTGCGCGACAAAATCTTCGAGCGCTTCGTGCACGCCGGCGGCGCCGGCGCCGGCCTCGGGCTGCCGATCGCGCGCTGGATCGCCGAGGCGCACGGCGGCACACTGCGCCTCGAGAGCTCCGGCGCGGACGGCAGCCTTTTTGTCGTCACCCTTCCGGCAACCGCACGATGAACGTCGCCCCCTGGCCTGTCGGTGCCGCGGATGACGATCAAGGAGTCGCGGCTAATGCCGCGCGGCCCGGCGCCGCGGCGTCGTGAACGAGTAGCCGGCCACGGCCGTGTCGCTCCCGTCGGGCGTGGTGACGACGACGTCGCACGCGCCCGGCGCGTGCGCGGGCGACGTCACGGTGATGGCCGTGTCGCTGTTGGCCACGATCGCCGCCGCCGCTCCGCCGAACGTGACCGCGGTCGCGCCGGCCAGGCGAGAGCCGCCGATGGTGACGCTTTGCCCGCCAGTGGCGGGGCCGAAGCTCGGCGAGAGCGCGGAGATCCTCGCGCAACCGGTGTTGAGGAGGACGGAGAGACTGTCCGGCCCGACCACCGCGAGGTCGATCTTTCCGTCGCCGTCGACGTCCGCGGCGGCAGCCGAGGCAGGAGCGTCGCCGGCGGCGTAATCGATTTCGTCGGCAAACGTGCCGTCCCCATGGCCGAAGAGAATCGAAGCGTCATTCGAGCGGCGATTGAAAACGGCAACGTCGCTGATGCCGTCGCCATTGAAATCGCCGATGACGCCGAGACCCGGGTCATTCCCGGCCGAATGTCGGACGCCCGCCATGAAGGTGCCGTCGCCGTTCCCGAGAAGGACCGAGAGCTCGTTCACGAAAAAATCGGCCGTGACGAGATCGAGTTTGCCATCGCGGTTGACGTCGCCGGTGAGAATGAACGGGGGCGTGGAGAGCGCGTAGAGGGCCGGGGCCGCGAAGCCGCCGGCGCTGTTGGCGATGAGGACGACGATGCCGGACGGCGTGAAGGTCAGATTGACAGCCAGATCGCTCCTGCCGTCGCCGTTGAAATCGCCGGCGGCGAGCGTTGTCGGACCGAGGCCGACCGTGTAGCTGACCGGCGCGCCGAACGTTCCATCGCCCTTGCCGGAGAGCACGAAGATCTCGCTCGAATTGAAACCGACGTTGACGACGGCCACATCGCTCTTTCCGTCGCCGTTGAAATCGCCGGCCACGATCTTGCCCGGAGTCGATCCGGCCGGGGAGTTGGCCGCGCTCGAAAAGGTGCCGTTGCCGTTGCCGAGGACGACCGACACCTGATTGTCGTTCGGGCGGGTGACGGCGAGATCGCTCTTCCCGTCGCCGTTGAAGTCTCCGGCCACCAATCCGGCAAGGCTCGATCCCGCGAGAACGTTGGATGAGGTCAGGAACGTACCGTCGCCCTTGCCGATGAGCACGAAGACGCCGAAGCCGTTCACGACGGCGAGATCGCGCTTGCCATCGCCGTTGAAATCGCCGGCGACGACGGCGCGGGCACTCGGCGAGACGTCGACTTTGAGGGCCACCCGGAACCTTCCGTCGCCGCGGCCGAGAAGAATCGAGACGCTGTCCGAGCCCGTGTTGGCGACGGCGAGATCGCTCCGGCCGTCTCCGTTGAGATCGCCGACCGCAATCCCCGCCGGCCCCGACTCCGCGGCGTGGTTGACGGCGGCGGCGAAAGTGCCGTCGCCGTTGCCGAGCAGAATCGAGACGTTTCGCGAATTCCGGTTGGCCACGGCCAGATCGTTCCGGCCGTCGCCGTTGAAATCGCCGGCGGCGATGAACTGCGGAGTCGCGCCGGCATCGTAGCTGGCGCCGCGCGTGAATGCCCCGTCGCCCTTGCCGAGAAGGATCGTGACCTTTTGCGCTGAAATGTCCGCCACGGCGACGTCGGCCTTGCTGTCGCCGTTGAAATCGGCGATGGCCACGACGGAGGAGGCGAGCGCGGCGGCGGTGGTGACCGGAGCGGCGAAGGTCCCGTTGCCGCTGCCGAGAACGACCGCGACGTTGCCGAACGAGGTCGAGAAAACGATGTCCCGTTTGCCGTCCGCGTTGAAATCCCCGATCGCGATCGAAAGCGGATTCGATGCGGCGGCGACGATGCGCGCCGCGGCGAAGGTGCCGTCGCCGTTGCCGGAGAGAGTCGAGAGATCGCCGGCGGCGGCGACAGCGATGTCGCTTCTGCCGTCGCCGTCGAGATCGGCGATGGCAACCGACCGCGCGTTCGTCCCGACGGCATAGCTCACGGCGCGGGCGAACGTGCCGTCGCCGTTGCCGAGGAGAACCGAGACGTCGTTGGAGAAGGAGTTCGCGGTGGCCAGATCGAGCTTGCCATCGCCGTTGAAGTCGCCGGACGCGATCGACTCGGGAGACATGCCGACGTCGAAGGCGCCCGCGGCCGCGAATTTGCCGTCGCCTTTTCCGAGGAGGATGGAGATATTGAACGCGGAGTTGCCGGCGACGGCGAGATCGCTCCTGCCGTCCCCGTTGAAGTCGCCGATGACGACGCCGACCGGGCTTCTCCCAACCGCGTACGCGGGCGCGGAAGCGAAATCGGGACAGCCGGCAATGGCCCGCGCGGCGATCGACGCGGCCGCGAGGAAGAGGAGCAACAGACCCGAACCTGGACGTCCGACTCTGATTGCCATGACTGCGGTACCTCGGCATGCAATCTACGTCGGATCGGCGCAAGCCGCCACCGGCTACGTCTGCACGGTCGCCGCCGCTTGCGATCACCCTTCCGGCAACCGCACGATGAACGTCGCCCCCTCCCCCGGCTCGCTCTCCACCTCGATCGTGCCGCCGTGCTGCAGCACGATGTGCTTGGCGATGGCCAGCCCTAGGCCCGTGCCGCCCGTGTCCGTGGAGCGGCTCTTGTCGATGCGGTAGAAGCGGCGGAAGATCTTTTCCTTCTCGTGATCGGCGATCCCTTCGCCGTGGTCGCGGATGCGCACCTGGCCCGGCGCGGCGTCGATCTCGATCGGCGCGGCGCCGTACTTGATGGCGTTGTCGATGATGTTCGCCAGCGCCTGCTGCAGGCGCAGCGGATCTCCCTCGGCGAACGCATTCTCGCCGCGGACCACGAACGTCGCGCGGCCGGCAAAGTCTTCGACCACCTCGTCGATCAAAGCGCGGAGGTCGATGCGCCGGCGCGCCAACTGAAGATCGCCCGACTCGATGCGGTGCAGCTCCGAGAGCTCGTCGACCAGGCGCTCCAGCCGCCGCAACTGCCGCGACATGATCCTCCGCAACTGCTTCCCCTCCGCCTCGGTGAGGTGATCGATATCGTCGTGCGTCTCCACCGCCGAGCGCAGCCCCGCCAGCGGCGTGCGCACCTCGTGCGAGAAGTCGGAGATGAAATTGCGGCGGATCGACTCCAGGCGCTCCAGGCGCGTCACGTCGATGAAGATCGCCACCGCGGCGATCGCTTCGCCGCCCAACGGCAGCGTGCGCATCTCCAGCGTCACGTTGCGCGTGGTGAAGCGCTCCACCGACTCCTCCCCCGCCAGCGCGCGGTCGAACGCGTCGAAGACCGCCGTGACGCGAACGACGTCGTGCAGCGGCTTGCCGGCGGCGCCGTCCGCATCGAAGAGCTCCGCGAAGCGCCGGTTCACCAGCACCACGCGCTGCGCGCGGTCGACGGCCAGCAACCCCTCGGCGAGCCCGTCGAGGATCTGCAGGTCGATGGCGCGCTGATGGCGCAGCGCGGCGATCTCCGCCTCGAGCCGTGCGATACGCTCCTCGGCGGCGGCTGCGTCGTGAGACTTGCGCCAGATCATTTGCGGTTTCCTCGTCGCGCCGCCGTCCCCGGCGGCTGGCCCAGCGGCGTCTCGCCGCCGCCGCCGTAGGCGAGACGCCTACTGGCCAGCCGGCGAGGACGCCGGCGTTACGGTGGATCGTAACGGTATCCGAAGCCGACCACCGTGGTGATCCGCTGCGAGCCGATTTTCTTGCGCAGGTTGCGGATGTGCGCGTCCACGGTGCGCGTCTCCACCTCGTCCGACATCTGCCAAATCTCGGAGAGGATGCGCTCGCGCGAGATCACCGAGCCGCGGTTGCGCACCAGGAGCCACAGCAGCTCGAACTCCTTCTTGGCCAGCTTCACCTCGGTGCCGTGGCGGAAGACGCGGTAGGACTTCTCGTCGATCTTCAGCTCGCCGTCGTCGTAGACGCTCGGGTCCTCGGGCGCCACGCGCGTGCGGCGCCACACCGCGGCCACGCGCGCCACGAGCTCGCGCACGCTGAACGGCTTGGTCAGGTAGTCGTCGGCGCCGAGCTCCAGCCCCGTCACGCGGTCGCGCTCCGAGCCGCGCGCCGTGAGGATCAGGATGGGGATCTCCCGCGTGCGCGGGTCGCGGCGCAGCTCGCGGCAGATCGTCAGGCCGTCGAGGTCCGGAAGATTCAGATCGAGGATGACGAACTCGTAGCCGCCGCCCTGGATCGCGCCGAGGCCGTCCTGGCCGCGGTTGAACGTCGTCACGTCGTAGCCTTCGCGCTGCAGATTCAGGCGCACCGTGAAGGCGATGTCGCTGTCGTCCTCGATCAGGGCGATGCGTTTCATGACGGATCGGCCGAGTGCTTGATCATCCGCCCTTCGACGAGATAGACCACCATCTCGCAGATGTTCGTGGCGCCGTCGGCCATCCGCTCGAAGTACTTGCCGATGAACGTGAGGCGGATGGCCGGCGAGATGTTGCGCGGGTTCTCCAGCATGTACGTCAGGAGGGCCCGGAACGACTCCTCGGTGAGCTGATCGACCACGTCGTCGTTGCGGATGACCTTGCGGGCCAGCTCGGCGTCGCCGCGCACGAAGGCGTCGAGCGCGTCGCGCACCATCTTCTGGGCATCCTCGGCCAGACGCGGCAGATAGGTCATCGGCTTAATGGCCGGCTCGTGGCTCAACTCGATCACGCGCTCGCAGACGTCCTGGGCCAGGTCCGCGATGCGCTCCAGCTCCGGCGTGATCTTCATGACCGTGGCCACGAAGCGGAGGTCCCCCGCGGCCGGCTGCATCTTGGCGATCAGCTCGATCACGTGCTGGTCGATCTGGATCTCCATCTGATCGATGCGGTCGTCGTTGGCGATGACCTGCTCCGCCACGGCCAGATCGCCGTCGAGCAGCGCCCGGATCGACTGCTGCATCGCCTCCTCCACCATCGCCCCCATGCGCAGCAGCACTGCTTTGATCTCTTCAATATCGCGGTCGAAGTGTCGTTGTACGTGCATAACAAATCAGTCCTGAGTCCTGGGTCCTGAGTCCTGAGTCACCCAGGACCCAGGACGCAGGACTCAGGACTCCGTATCAGCCAAATCTCCCCGTCACATAATCCTCAGTCATCTTCTCTTTCGGATTGATGAAAATCGTATTCGTGTCGTCGTATTCGACGAGGCGGCCCATCATGAAGAACGCCGTGCGGTCGGACACGCGCGCGGCCTGCTGCATGTTGTGCGTGACGATGACGATCGTGTAGCTCTCCTTGAGCTCCGAGATCAGCTCCTCGATCTTCGTCGTGGCGATCGGATCGAGCGCCGACGCCGGCTCGTCCATCAGCAGGATCTCCGGGTCCACCGCCAGCGCGCGGGCGATACAGAGCCGCTGCTGCTGCCCGCCCGACAGGGCCATCGCCGAGTCGTGCAGGCGGTCCTTGACCTCCTTCCACAGCGCGGCGCGCTGGAGCGAGCGCTCCACCGTATCGGCCAGCTCGCGCTTGTTGCGGACGCCGCCGATGCGTAGGCCGTAGGCGACGTTGTCGAAGATCGATTTCGGGAACGGATTCGACTTCTGGAAGACCATGCCGACGCGGCGGCGCAGCGCCACGACGTCGGTGCCGGGCGCATAGATGTTCTTTCCGTCGACCTCGATCAGCCCCTCGCCGCGCGCCTCGGGGATCACATCGTTCATCCGGTTGATGGAGCGGATGAACGTCGACTTGCCGCAGCCCGACGGTCCGATCAGCGCCGTCACCTGGCGCTCCGGCACGTCCAGGTTGATGCCGTGCAGCACCTTCGTGTCGCCGTAATAAAAGTCGAAGTCGCGGACGTGAATCTTCATGCGCGGTTCATTCTCTCCAGACGCCGCACGGCCAGCCGCGCGACGATCGACAGCGCCAGGATGATCATCACCAGAAGGAACGCCCCCGCCCAGGCCTGGCGAATCCAGTCCTCGTACGGCGAGTTCGCATAGGTGAACACCTGCACCGTCAGCGAGGCCATCGGCTGGGTGATGTTGGTGGACCAGTATTGATTGTTGAAGGAGGTGAAGAGCAGCGGCGCGGTCTCGCCGGCCACGCGCGCCAGGGCGACCAGGATCCCGGTGAGGATGCCGGGGAGCGCGGCGGGAAAGATCACGGTGAAGACGGCCCGGCTGCGCGTGGCGCCGAGGGCGAGAGCGCCTTCCCGCATGCCGGGAGGCACGAGGCGCAGCAGCTCCTCGGTGGTGCGCACGACGATCGGCAGCATCAACAGACCGAGGGCCCCACCGCCGGCGATCGCGCTGAAGCGCTTCACCGGAAGAACGACCAGGCCGTAGGCGAAGATGCCGATCACGATCGAGGGCACGCCGTTCAACACGTCGGCGGCGAAGCGGACGGCGGAGCCGAAGCGCGTTCCCTGGTACTCGGAGAGATGGATGCCGGCGATGCAGCCGATGGGAACGGCGAACAGCGCGGCCAGGCCGATCAGGATGAGCGTTCCGACGATGGCGTTGCCCATGCCGCCGCCCAACTCCCCCACCGGCTTCGGCGTGTGGGTGAAAAAGGCCAGGTTCAGCGCGCCGGCGCCTTCCTTGATGACATAGAAGAGGATCAGCGCCAGCGGCAGGAGCGCGAGGAGGATGCACACCCCGCAGAGGACCTCGGCGATGCGGGAGACGATCTTTCTTCGAGTCGCGTAGCTCATGATTTCAGGGCCCTCTCCCCGCTGTGCGGGGCGAGGGGACTTCATGTGGTCGCCTCCTCGATCGCCGCCGGCAGCGCCATCACCCGCGCCGAGCGTTTCTTCATGCTCCAGATCAGCAGGCGCGAGACGATGTTCACGACGATCGTGACGACGAACAGCAAGAGGCCGACCTCGATGAGCGCGTGCAGGTAGAGCTCGTCGGCGGCCTCGGTGAACTCGTTGGCGATCACCGCGGCCATCGTGTACTGCGGCGCGAAGAGCGAGGGCGACACCTGCGGGTTGTTGCCGATGACCATCGTCACCGCCATCGTCTCGCCCAGGGCGCGGCCGAAGCCGAGCATCACGGCGCCCATGATGCCGGTCTTGCCGTAGGAGATGGCCGCCTTGATCGCTTCCCAGCGCGTCGCGCCGAGCGCGTACGCCGCCTCGCGCTGCGCCATCGGCACGTTCTTCAAGATCTCGCGCGCCACCGACGAGGTGAACGGGATGACCATCACCGCCAGGATCAGCGCCGCCGTGGCCATGCCCACGCCGAGGGGCGGTCCCTGGAACAGCGGGAGCTTTCTCAAGGGCGCCGGCATGGCCAGCTCGGCCTTCCGCACGATCGGCACCAGCACGAACATTCCCCAGACGCCGTAGACGATCGACGGGATCGCCGCCAGCAATTCGGTCAGATACGCCAGCGGCTGCCGGAGCAGGCGCGGCGAGAGCTCGGAGATGAAGATGGCGATGCCGAGCGCGATCGGCGTGGCCAGGAGCAGCGCCAGGAGCGAGGAATACAGCGTGCCCCAGATGAACGGCAGCGCCCCGAACTCCCCCGCCACCGGGTCCCACGTTTTCCGCGTCCAGAAGCTGAGGCCGAACTTCGCGATCGAGAGCGTCGACTGCCGCGACAGCTCGAACGCCAGCCCGACGACGATCAGCACCACCAGCGCGGCCACCGCGCCGGTGAGGAGGCGGAAGCGGTCTCTCAAAGCTTGGCCAGCTCCTTCTCCACGACTTCCTTCGGCAGCGGTGCGTAGCCGAGCGCGCCCGCCTCTTTCTGGCCGTCGGTCAGCGCCCACTTCACGAAGTCGTTCATCACCTTGGCGCGCTGCGCGTCGCTCGGATTCTGGTAGAGCAGGAGCCAGGTGAACGAGGCGATCGGATAGGCGTCCTTCCCGTCCGGATTCGTGATCGAGACGCGGAAGTCGTCCGGCATCGGGACGCCCGCCGCGGCCGCGGTCACGCTTTCGAGCGCGGCGGTCACGAACGCGCCGCTCTTGTTCTGCACGGCGCCGAACGGAATCTTGTTCTGCAGCGCGTAAATGAGCTCGACGTAGCCGATCGCGCCGGGCGTCTGCTTGACTAGGCCGGAAACGCCTTCATTGCCTTTGCCGCCGACGCCGGCGGGCCACTGCACCGAGGTCGACGCGCCGACTTTCTGCTTGAACTCGGGCGAGGTCTTGGAGAGAAAGTCGCAGAAGATGAACGTCGTGCCGGAGCCGTCGGAGCGGTGCACGACGACGATGTCGGTCGCCGGCAGGGTCACGCCGGGATTCACCGCCGCGATGGCGGGGTCGTTCCACTTCGTGACCTTGCCGAGGTAGATATCGGCGAGGAGCGTCCCGCTGAAGCGGAGCTTGACGTCGCCGAGGTTGTAGACCGGGACGACGGCGCCGAGGACCGTCGGGAAGTGCCGGATCGGTCCCGGCGCGAACTTGAGCTGCTCGTCCGTCATCGGCATGTCGCTCGCGCCGAAGAACACCGTCTGCGCGCTGAGCTGCTTGATGCCGCCGCCCGAGCCGATCGACTGGTAGTTGATGCGCACGCCCGGATGCGCTTTGCCGTACTGGTCGAACCACTTCGAATAGAGCGGATTGGGGAAGGTCGCGCCGGCGCCGTTGATGGCGATGGTCGATGACGGCGACGCCGGCTGCGGCTCGTTCTGGCCGCAGCCGGCAAGGAAAATTGCTGTGAAGAGAAGGAGTGCTGCGTGTCTCATGCGGCGCATTCTCCCGGTACGGGATGAAGGGCGATAGCCGCGGATGTAAAGTCCGTGTGAAGCGCGCGCCAACTATTGCTTCACGCGCTTGAGCGCCTCCAGCTCCAGTGCCACCACGTCCTTCGGCAGCGGCGCATAGCCGAGCTGCGGCGTGAAGGCCTGGCCGCCGCTGATCGCCCAGCGGATGAAATCGACCATGATCCGCGAGCGCTGCACGTCCTTCGGCGACTCCTGCACCAGCAGCCACGTGAACGAGGAGATCGGATAGACGCCGTTTCCCGGCGCGTTCGTGATCGACACGCGGAAGTCCTTCGGCATGTTCTTCGCCGCCACCGCCGCCGCGTTCGACACCGTCTCCGTCGTGGCCGTGACGAACTCGCCCGCCGCGTTCTGCACGGCCGCGTAGCTGATCTTGTTCTGCAGCGCGTAAATGAGCTCGACGTAGCCGATCGCGCCCGGTGTCTGCTTGACCAGGCCCGCCACGCCCTCGTTCCCCTTGCCGCCGACGCCGGCCGGCCAGTTCACCGACGTGGCCACGCCGACTTTCTGCCGGTACTCGGGCGAAACCTTCGACAGGTAGTCGCACCAGATATAGCTCGTGCCCGAGCCGTCCGAGCGGTGCACGACGGTGATCTCGTCGCCCGGCAGCTCGACGCCGGGATTGGTGGCGCGGATGGCCGCGTCGTTCCACTTCGTGATCTTGCCGAGGTAAATGTCCGCGAGGGTTTTGCCGTTGAACTTGAGCGGCGCGCTCACGCCCGGGACGTTGTACACCGGCACGACGCCACCGAGGACCGTCGGCAGGTGCAGGATGCGGAACCCGGCGGCCTGGATCTGCTCGTTCGTCATCGGGCCGTCGCTGGCGCCGAAGAAGACCGTGCCGGCGCTCAGTTGCCGGATGCCGCCGCCCGAGCCGATCGACTGGTAGTTGATCTCCACGTTCGGATGGACCTTGTGGTACTCCGAGAACCACTTCGAATAGATCGGGTTCGGGAACGTGGCGCCGGCGCCGTTGATCTGCACCGTCTGCGCGTGGGCGAGCGTTGCCGCTGCGAGCAGCGCGAGTGTGATGAAGAGTTTCTTCATTTCGTTTTTCCCCTTAGAAGTTGATCAGCATCTTCAAGCCGTAGCGCGTGTCGTCCGCGCGGGCGGGTGTGAAGTTGTCGGACTTGAGCGAGTCGTAGTCGGCCATGACCGCGGCCGTGACTTTCTGCAGGTTCGGGATCCAGTACGCGAGGCCGGCGATGTCGCGCTTGGTCTTCTGCGATGAGGCCGACGTGTTCGGGATGAAGTTGTCGTGGCGCAGGAGCACTTCCCAGCCGGTCGCGCCGATCTTCGGCGTGACCCACGCCGACCATCCCTTCGACTCGACATCGGCCTTCGTCACGCCGGTCTGGTCTTTCGCCCGCAGGAGATCGAGGCCGGCGTTGACGACGGGGTGCTCGTACGTGATCTGCCCGATGTGCCGCTGGCGCTTGGCGCCCTCGACGTAGTGGTCCTCGATGGCGAAACCGGTGATGCGCAACCCCTTGAGCAACGCGCCGCCGAGGGGAAACGGCCGCACCGTGCCGCGGATCTCGAATCCCTTCTCGTTATTGACCTCGGCCTTGTTGTAGTTCTCGCCGTTGTAAAAGCCGGCGTGCACGTCGCCGTAGTTGCCGGGGAAGTTCCAGTGGCCGGAGAGGCCGGCGTCGGCGGAGCTGATGAGGCCCACGCGCTCGGCGAAGACCGTTCCCTGCCAGCGATACCGGTAAATGCCCTCGGTGTAGTCGACGTAGGGCGTCTGCTGCACGCCGAGGCGAATCCACGAGCCGTGCGTCGTCCAGTCGTCGAGGGACAACTGTCCGAACGCGTACTTGAGGCGGAAGATCTGGCTGCCGCTGAGCGAGGGCGTCGCGCTCGTCTCGCGCGAAACGTCGGGCGTGATGCGGAAGGAGATGCGGTGGTTGAGATTGCCGGTGACGTTGATGTAGGCGCGGGCGATGTTGAACGACGACTGCTTGACGCTGTTGCCGTCGCTGTCGACGATGGCCGGCGATTCGTTGAACGTGTAGTCGCCATAGATGGTCGCGCCGATCTTGAACGACGGCGTGTCGTCGGGCGGCGTGTAGCCGGCGGCGGGCGTGACCTGGGCGGACGCCGCGGCCGCGAACATGCCGCACACCGCGGCGGCAAGAGCGAATCGAATCTTCATCTGCGAAGCCTCCTTGTTGGGAGGCGATGCTAGAGACCGCCGCCGCAGCTCCGATTGCTCGGCAGGTAAATTCGGTGTGAAGGGGAGGGAAAGGTTTTTGCGACCAGCGCGGTGAAGGAGGGCGACGGCAAGAGCGGAGGAAAAGCGGCTCGGCCGCGGCGAAGAAGCGGGTATCGTCTTCGGACGATTCCAGGCAGGCGACCGTTTCGGCCGCCGCGCCGGCGGCTCCGAAGATCAACGCGCGCTGATGCGCGGGGAACGGCGCGGCATCGACGTCCTCGCGCGCGAAGGCGGCCACGAGCGCGCCTGCGAAGGGCGTGCTCGCGGCGTCGCGGGCGCGGACGACGTCGCCGCCGGCGAGGAGCGCGCGGACGAGCCAGTCGTTCGCGGCCACTTCCCGGAAATGCGGAACCGCGTGCAGCGGAAACGCGCCGAAGTAATCGGCAAAGGCGACAGCGATCTGCGCGCGCTCCTCGAGCGGCATCAGCTCCGCGGCCAGGCGATGGTGCGGCGCGCCCTCGTCCGGACGGCCCGTAGCCACGAGCAGATCGCCGAGCATCGACCGCGTCGACGGCGAGGAAGGATCTTGTTCCAGCGCCTCGCGCAGCGCCTCCTCGGCGGCCGCCCAATCAGCGTCGAAGCGGAAGGCGAGCTTCGCGCGCAGCTGGAGCGCGCGCAGGGCTGCCAGCGCGGGAGCTCGGGCGCGATCACGCGCGCCACGGCCCGCTGCAGCGCCAGCAGCTCGCGCGCGGAGACGAGGAACGACGCCTCCGCGATCAGCTCCTCGTAGAGGACGTCGATCAACTCGACCGTGGCGTCGACGCTGCCGTTCGCCGTAGCGACGGTGCAGTACGCCACTGCCCGCACGTTCAGCGCGCGCCCGATCTCCTCGGGCGACAGCTCGCTCTTCACGTACGGCCGCACGAACTCCGCGCACGGCACGCGCAGACGCGGCGAGCGCGCCAGCGCCGCGGCGAGGTCGTCGCCGAGGATGTCGGCCAGCACGGCCGCGCCCACGCCGTCGCCGCGCGGGCGGACCAGCACGACGAGGGAGTCGAACGGCGGAGCGTTGCCCGTCGTCATGAGGCGATGATGCCGGAGCGGTCTCGGCGGGGCGTGCAGAGCGCGTAAATTCTTTTCGAAGCGGGGAATGGGATATTGTTTCCGTGAGCGAGGAGACGATGACCGCCGCACTCCCCCTCACCATCGCGCCGCGCGAAGATCAGCTCTGGCCCACGCTGACGCCCGCGCAAATCACCCGCATCGAACAACACGGCCGCCGCCGCCCGCTGCAACCGGGCGAGGTGCTCCTCGAGGCCGGCCAGCAGGAGCTCCCGTTCTTCGTGATCACCGATGGAGAGGTCGCCGTCATGCGTCCCTCCTGCGATGGCGAGCAGCTCCTCACCACCTACCGCGCGGGCTCGTTCACCGGAGAGGTCAACTTGCTGGCCGGACGCCGGCCGATGGTCACGATTCGCGCGACGATGGCCGGCGAGGTGATCGAAGTGTCGCGCGACGCGCTGCTCGCCCTCGTGCAGACGGACGCGGAGCTGAGCGCGATTCTGATGCGCGCGTTCGTCCTGCGGCGGGCGTTCCTCCTTGACCAGGGCTTAGGCGACGTCCTCGTCCTCGGCTCCGAGTATTCGCCGCGGACGCTGCAGATCCGGGAGTTCCTCGCGCGCAATGCCCATCCCGCGGCGTTCATCGATCTCGACCGCGACGCCATGGCCCAGGAGATCCTCGACCACTTCCACGTCTCGGCCGCGGAGATTCCGCTGGTCATCTGCCGGCGCGAAGTGGTGCTGCGCGATCCGAGCAACGCCGAGGTGGCGGAGTGTCTCGGCTTCAACGAAGCCATCGACGTCGATGAGAGCCATGTCCGCGACGTGGTCATCGTCGGCGCGGGACCGGCCGGGCTCGGCGCCGCCGTCTACGCGGCGTCCGAAGGGTTGGACGTGCTCATGATCGAAGGCAATGCGCCCGGCGGCCAGGCCGGCTCCAGCATGCGCATCGAGAACTACCTCGGGTTCCCGTCCGGAATCACCGGGCAGGAGCTGGCCACGCGCGCCTTCACGCAGGCGGAGAAATTCGGCGCGCAACTGCTCATCGCCAAGAGCGCGGCCCGTCTGCGATGCGACGCCCGTCCGTTCGCCGTCGAGATCGACAACGGCGCGCGCGTGGTGGCCAGAACGATCATCCTCGCCACCGGAGCGGAGTATCGCGGTCTGCCGGTCGACAACCTCTCCAAGTTCAACGGCGCGGGCGTGTATTACCTGGCCACGCCGATGGAGGCGCAGCTCTGCAAAGGCCAGACGGTCATGATCGTCGGCGGCGGCAACTCCGCCGGGCAGGCCGCCGTCTACCTCGCCGAGCGGGCCAACCGCGTCATCATCGTGGTGCGCAAGGGGGAGCTCGCCGACAGCATGTCGCGTTACCTCGTCCGTCGCATCGAAGAGCATCCCTCGATCGAAGTGCGGACGCAGTGTCAGGTCGTCGCCGTCGAGGGAGACGATCACCTCGAGCGCGTGCATTGCCGCAACCGCTCGACGGGAACGGAGCACGCCGAGCCGATCCGGCACCTCTTCGTCATGACCGGCGCCGTGCCGGCCACGAAGTGGCTGGACGGCTGCGTGGCACTCGACGGCCGCGGCTTCATCAAGACCGGGTCCGATCTGACGCGCGAGGACCTCGATGCCGCGCAATGGCCGCTGACGCGCGCGCCGCATCTGCTCGAGACGAGCC
The DNA here is from genome assembly GCA_036522835.1 of Thermoanaerobaculia bacterium. Classification (GTDB taxonomy): domain Bacteria; phylum Acidobacteriota; class Thermoanaerobaculia; order Gp7-AA8; family Gp7-AA8; genus DATDFB01. The sequence continues at coordinate 17,086 of DATDFB010000061.1, forward strand.
TCCCCGGCGTCTTCGCCGTCGGCGACGTTCGCGGCGGCAACATCAAGCGCGTGGCCTCGGCGGTCGGCGAAGGAGCCATCGCCGTGGCATTCGTGCACCAGGTTCTTCACGAATAGACTGGCGGCGAATGTCGACCTACTCGCCGCGGCGGTCGCGCGCCGCCGTGTCACGGCTGAAAAGCGGCGACAACCTGCGCACGATCGTGGTGGCCCTCCTGGCGAACCTGGTCGTGGCGGTCGCCAAGATGATCACCGGCATCCTCTCGCATTCGAGCGCCATGCTCGCGGAGTCGGCGCATTCGTTCGCCGACACGTCGAACGAGGTCCTGCTCGCGCTTTCGCTGCGCCGCGCACGGATGCCCGCCGACGCCAGGCATCCCTTGGGACACGGACGGGAGCGGTTTCTCTGGGCCTTGATGGCTGCCATCGCCTCGTTCCTCATCGGCGGCTGCTTCTCCGCCGGCCTGGCCATCTACACGCTGATGAAGCCGGGCGAGAGCGGACACCTGCTCGCCGCATGGATCGTGCTGGCGATCTCGTTCGCCGCCGAATCGGCGTCGTGGCTCCAGAGCATGCGCCAGGCCCGGAGCGAGGCGCGGGAGCGCAGGCGCGGGATCTGGACCTATCTGCGGCTCTCCAGCGATCCGATCGTGCGCGCCATCGTGGTCGAGGACACCGCGGCGCTGGCCGGACTGGTGATCGCGGCGGCGGGGCTGCTGATCCGCCAGCTCACCGGCAGCGCCGCCGCCGACTCCATCGCTTCGTTGCTGATCGGCATTCTCCTCGGCATCACGGCCTTCGGACTGGCGCGCCCGCTCGCGGAGTTTCTCGTCGGCCGGTCGTTGCCGGCGCCGCTGCTCGAGGAGCTGCGCGAAGTTCTGGCGAGCTCGGAGGCGGTGGAAGAGATCGAGTTGCTGCAGGCGGTCTACGTCGGCCCCGAGGAAGCGATCGTGGTGGCGCGGATTCACCCGCAGCCGGCCATGGATGCGGCGCAGCTCACGCGCGCGCTCGACGAGATCGACGGCGCGCTGCGCGAAGCGTCGCCGTATGTGTCCGAGGTCTTTCTGGACGCCAGGCCGCACGGCTGAGGGCGATGCCCTGCGTCAACGGGTGACGGAGCCCGCCCTCACGCGGCGCGACTGAGAGCGGAACTGCGGTCACGAGTGTTTCCTCGGGATTAGACGAGGAGATCGTACCGGTCGAGATTCATGACCTTGCTCCACGCCGCGGCGAAGTCGCGCACGAACTTCTCCTTCGCATCGTCGCTCGCGTAAACCTCCGCCAGCGCGCGCAGCTGCGAGTGCGCGCCGAACACGAGATCGACGGAGGTGGCGGTCCACTTCAATTCGCCGGTGGCGCGGTCGCGCCCTTCATAGACGCTCTCCTCCCCCGCCGACGGCCTCCAGGCCGTCCCGATGTCCAGCAGGTTGACGAAGAAGTCATTGGTCAGCGTCTCCGTCCGCTCGGTGAAGACGCCGTGCTTCGACTGTCCGAAGTTGGCGTTCAGCGCACGCATGCCGCCGACGAGAACGGTCATCTCCGGCGCCGTCAGCTTCAACAGGTTCGCGCGATCGAGCAAACGCGTTTCGGGCGACAGCGGATCTCCGCTCCGCGCGTAGTTGCGGAACCCGTCGGCGACCGGCTCGAGGAAGGCGAACGAGTCCACGTCCGTCTGCTCCTGCGATGCATCGGTCCGTCCCGGTGCGAATGGAACGGCGACGTCGAAGCCGGCCTTCGCCGCGGCCCGCTCGACTGCAGCACATCCGCCGAGGACGATGAGATCGGCGAGCGAGACCTTCTTCTCCAGCTCCCGTTGGATTCGCTCGAGCGCTTCCAGGACCCGCGCAAGCCGCGCCGGTTCATTCGACTCCCAATCTTTCTGCGGAGCGAGGCGGATGCGCGCCCCGTTCGCGCCGCCGCGTTTATCGGTGCCGCGGAAGCTCGCCGCCGCATTCCAAGCGGTGGCGACGAGCTCGGAAATCGGCAAACCCGACGCGAGGATCGTTTTCTTCAGCGACGCAATGTCGTCGTCGCCGATCAACTCGTGGTCGACTTCGGGAACGGGGTCTTGCCACAGCTGCGGTTCCGGAACCCACGGCCCGAGGTAGCGCGATCGCGGCCCCATGTCGCGGTGAAGCAGCTTGAACCACGCTCGTGCAAAGGCGCCGGCGAGCTCCTTCGGATTCTCGTGGAAACGCGTCGCGATCGGCGCGTAGATCGGATCGACCTTCAGCGCGAGGTCCGTCGTCAGCATCATCGGCGCGTGCCGCTTCGAGGGGTCGTGCGCGTCGGGCACGTCGCCCTTGGCCGCCGGATCCTTCGGCGTCCACTGCTTCGCGCCGGCGGGGCTCGTCGTCAGCTCCCATTCGTACTTGAAGAGGTTCTCGAGGAAACCGTTGTCCCACGTCGTCGGATTGTTCGTCCATGAGCCTTCCAGGCCGCTCGTGATCGTGTGCGCGCCGTTCCCGCCGCCGTGCCGGTTGTGCCAGCCGAGGCCCTGCTGCTCGATCGGCGCGGCCTCGGGCTCGGGACCGACGTGCTGATCGGCGCGCGCCGCGCCATGCGCTTTGCCGAACGAATGGCCGCCGACGATGAGCGCCACGGTCTCCTCATCGTTCATGGCCATGCGCGCGAACGTCTCGCGAATGTCGCGCGCCGCGGCCTTCGGATCGGGATCGCCGCCCGGTCCCTCGGGGTTCACGTAGATGAGCCCCATCTGCACGGCGCCGAACGGCTTGGCCAGCTCGCGGTCGCCGCTGTACCGCTCGTCTCCCAGCCATGTGTCTTCGGGTCCCCAGAAGATCTCCTCCGGCTCCCAGACGTCGGGCCGCCCGAAGCCGAAGCCGAAGGTCTCGAAGCCCATCGACTCCATGGCCACGTTGCCCGCGAGGACGAGCAGATCGGCCCACGAGATCGTCTGGCCGTATTTCTTCTTGAGCGGCCAGAGCAAGCGGCGCGCTTTGTCGAGGTTGGCGTTGTCGGGCCAACTGTTGAGCGGAGCGAAGCGCTGCTGGCCGTCGCCGGCGCCGCCGCGGCCGTCCGCGATGCGATAGGTCCCCGCCGCATGCCACGACATGCGGATGAACAGCGGACCGTAGTGACCGTAGTCGGCCGGCCACCACGCCTGTGACGTCGTCATGACCTCGATGAGATCGCGCTCGAGCGCTTCCACGTCGAGCGACTGGAACTGCGCGGCGTAGCGGAAGTCCCGCTCCATCGGGTCGGACAGGGTCGAATGCCGATGAAGGACGGAGAGGTCCAACTGGTTCGGCCACCAGTCGCTATTCGTCCTCGGCCGCCGGCGCTTCTCCGCCGGCGCCGGAATGACGGGGTTCTCGCTCTCGCTGACGCTCGTGGTGTGCAGTTTGTCGGGCACGTTCGCATCCTCCGCGGGCGGCAATATCCTCCCGCGAGACTGATCGGTCCAACATAAAGTTCTTACGATTGTGATAGGTTCCGGCTATGAGCCACCGCTTCTCCCTTCGGCAGCTCGAGTACGCCGTCGCCCTCGCCGATACGCTGAACTTCCGCGCGGCGGCCGAGCGGTGCAACGTGTCCCAGCCGTCGCTCTCCGCGCAGCTCGCCCAGCTGGAAGAGGCCATCGGCGTGCAGTTGTTCGAGCGCGACCGCCGGCACGTCCTCGTCACGTCTCATGGCGCGGAGGTCCTCGCTGCCGCGCGCGTGCTTCTGCGGCAGGCCGGCGACGTCGAGACGGCCGCCCGCCTCGCTGCCGATCCCTTCGGCGCCACGATGCGGATCGGAATCATTCCGACCGTCTCTCCCTATCTTCTGCCGCGCATCGCGCCGGCCCTGCGCCGCAACTACCCGCGCCTGCGCGTCCGCTGGACGGAAGAGCGGACGGCCGCGTTGGCCAGTCAGCTCAAGTCGGGCGCGATCGACGCCATGCTGGTGGCCAAGGAAGCGCAGCTCGGCGACGTCGACATGGAAGAGATCGCGCGCGACCGCTTTCTCCTCGCTGCCGCGCGAACCCATCCGCTGGCGCGCCAATCGCGGCCGCTGCGCGCGTCGGAGCTTCGGGGAGAAGACGTGCTCCTGCTGGAGGACGGCCATTGCTTCCGCGACCAGGCCCTGGCGATCTGCGCGCGCGCGAAGGCGCACGAGCTGGAGTTCCGCGCGACGAGTCTGGCCACGCTCGTGCAGATGGTCGCCGGCGGCGATGCCGTGACGTTGCTGCCCGAGCTCGCGGTGAGGGTGGAGGCTCGCAACCTGAAGATCCGCGAGTTCGCCGATCCGGCGCCGCATCGTACGATCGTGCTGGCCTGGCGAAAGAGCTCGCCGATGAAAACGGCGCTCCGGGCGATCGGCACGACGCTGCGCTCGGCGTAGACTTCCTCATCGATGAGCCTCGGAAGCGCGCTCGCGCCGGCGCTCGCCGGCCATCCCTCGGCATGCGGCGTCGTTTCGCTGCGCGACGCGCGCGATGCGTTCGCGGCGCGCGTACGAAGCGCCGAGGGGAAACGGAGGATCACGTCGCCGAAGCGCTCGACCTCCTGATCGACGACGACACGCTCGGGCTCTTTCGCGACGACGCGGAGTTCCTGGCGGCGTATGAATACCCCGAATGACACAGTGTGGGCGCGCCTCGCGGCGCGCCCACACAACGTTTACTACCCGGCCGCGATTACTGCTTCGCAGGCGGTGCCGGCGTTTTGGCCGGCGGTGTCGTTTCGGGTGTTCCCGATGTTCCGGGCGTTTCCGGCGACGTAGCCGGCGAGGCTTTCGCCTTCCGGCGGCGTCCGAGGGCACGGGACATCGCTTCGGCCAGCGGCGCCAGGTCGGCCGTTCCCGGCTGCTTGGCAAGGCGCTGCGTCAGCGCGTAGGTGGTGAGCGCATCACTCCCCACGGTGTTCCGCGCCGCCGTCACGCTGTGGCGGACGAAGGAGGCCAACGCCTCCAGCTCGTCGGCCAGCGGCGAGTACGCGTCGGCATACACCGCCAGGTCGTGGAGCGCGCCGGGACTCGGTCTTCCACCGCGGACCAGCGCCACGTTGTTCTTCACCGCCACGGTGGTCAGCTCGATGAGCTCGGGCGGAACCGTGGCGGCATTGGTCAGCCGGCGGCGCTCGCCCTTGACGGTCGGAAAGACGAAGTTCGGGATTTTCTGGCGCATGGCACGGACCTCTTCGATCCGCGCCTGCGCGTCTTCACTATGAGTAGCCATAGTAAGTTCCTTTCGTTTTTTAACTTGCGTTTGGACTAGAGCGGGCAGGCCGAAACGAAAGGAGGCGCGCGTCCGCGCGAGACACGCCGCGGCGCGTCCGCGGGAGCTGTATGCACCGGACGGCGCCGGCGCCGTAAGAGAACCCAAATGCGGTTGCTCGGCGGCGCGGGACAGTAGCGCAGGTACCAGCGCGTTCTCGCCGGCCGCGGAGCGGGGAGGACGGGGCGGGGATCGACGACGCCTTCGGCGATGCTCCGCACCACCTCGGCCATGAGGATCTCGAGCCACTCCTGGATCTCGAGGATCCATCGTGTCGCGGCGATCAACTCTTGCACCGCATCGCCCACCATCTGCGAGGCCCCGCGGCCCTCTTCCGGCGCGAGCAAGAGGCTCTGCTGCGTGTCCTGGAGACGAAACCCCGCGCGCTCGATGTGGTCCACGGCGGCGTCGACCCACGCGGACACACGCAGCAATTGCATGGTCGTGTAAATCGGCCGCTGCGCCGCGGTGCGGCTCGATTCGTCGAGCACGACGCAGGAACAGTCGATCCAACCGAGACTGGCCTCGGTTGCCCGCCGCACGCGGCGCAGCGGGCGAATCCATCCCTGTCGCGGCGTTTCGCGATGACGTTGTCTCACGCCCAGTGAGACGAGACGCGCTCGGAAAGGGTAACGGCGGCGGCCTAAAATTCTTCGACGCCGATCTCGACGCCGTCGATGACGGTCACGCCATCGTCGGAACGTTCGCATCGCCGTTGAGAACGTTCCCAATGTCTTTTAGATCGTTGGCATCGTCCTTTAGAACGTTCGCAACGTCGTTTGGAACGTCGCATCGTCCTTTAGAACGTTCGCAATACTATTTAGAACCTTTGCAACGCCGTTTTGAACTTCGTCAACGCCGTTTGGAACGAGGCGATGTGGCAACACGACGAAGTCTCGAACGCCGCGGCCACGCCGTGCCGCAAGCCGACGCGCGGCGTGGAATGCGCCGTTGTTGTGAGGGGTGACATGGCTACACGCTCGACCGTCCGCACTCTCCACGCCACGCCGCAGCTCGAAGGCGAAGGAATGCTCGTGACCCGGCCGTTTCCCACGCCCCGTCTCGACCATCTCGATCCCTTTCTCCTTCTCGACCGCATGGGACCGGCCACGCACGCTCCCGGCCAGGCCAAGGGAGCGCCCGATCATCCGCACCGCGGGTTCGAGACCGTCACGTACATTCTCGAAGGGGCCGTCGAGCACGAGGACTCGCAAGGGAATCGCGGCCGCATCGGCGCCGGCGACGTGCAGTGGATGACCGCCGGCTCGGGGGTGATCCATTCGGAGATGCCGTCCGCCGAGATCCGCCGCGACGGCGGCCGGATGCACGGCTTTCAGCTCTGGGTCAATCTGCCGCGCCGCGACAAGATGATGCGCCCGCGCTATCAGGAGCTTCGGGCATCGGAGATTCCGACGGCGACGAGCGCCGACGGCAAGGTCTCGGTGACGGTGATCGCCGGCGAGTCCCTGGGCGTCCGGGCCACGATCGACACGCGCACGCCGATCCTCTACCTGCGCGTCCGCCTCTCCGCCGGCGCACGATTCACACAGCCGATTCCGCCCGAGTACAACGCCTTCGCGTTCGTCATCGGCGGCGAGGCGACGTTCGGCGACCGCAGTGCGCGCGAGAACGACATGGTGATCTTCGAGCGCGACGGCGACGAGGTCGAGACGGCCTCGGAGAGCGGCGCCGAGCTCCTGCTCATCGCCGGCGTCCCGCTCGAGGAGCCGATCGCCCGCTACGGCCCGTTTGTGATGAGCTCGCCCGGCGAGATCCGCCAGGCCATGATCGATTATCAGAGCGGCCGCTTCGGCGAGATCGAGCGGTAACCGGCACTAGAATTCGGCATGCGGCGCCTGCGGAACGTCCTTCTCCTCGGCACCGCGTTGCTGGCCGCCTGCGCGCACGGCGGCGGCGGGATCGTCATCGAGCACGTCAACATCGTCGACGTGGCCGCCGGCGTAGTGCGGCCGGACCGGCGCGTGGTCATCCCCGGCAGCGAGCGGCGCACCATCGACGGCCGCGGAAAGTTCCTCATCCCGGCGCTGTGGGACATGCACGTGCACCTGCCCGGCGAGGCCGCGCTCGCGGAGCTCCTCCGCTGGGGCGTCTGCGGCGTGCGCGACATGGGGAACGAGCTGCCGGATCTCGTGGCGCTGCGCCGGCGCGTGGAGTCTCGCCAACTGGCCGGGCCGCGCCTCATCGTCTGCGGCCCACAACTGGCCGGGCCGCCGCACACGCCGACGGCGTCGCGGCGCATCGTCGGCAACGCCGCGGAGGCCGAGGGGGCGGTGCGCGAGCTCGAGGCGCAAGGTGTCGACTTCATCAAAGTGTGGGAAGGGATTCCGCGCGACGCGTTCTTCGCCATCGCCCGCGCGGCACGCGCCGAGCGGCTCCCCTTCGCCGGCCACGTCCCCGATTCCGTCACGGCCATCGAGGCTTCCGACGCCGGCCAGCGGAGCATCGAGCACATGGAATTCGTCCCGCCGCAGTGTCTTCCGATCTTCGAAGGACGCGCCGCGCCAGCCGGCTGCGACGCTCTGTTGGAGACGACGCTGCGCCGTCTGGCGCGGAACGGCACGTGGCTCGATCCGACGGTCAGCAGCTTCCGCAACTTCGTCGGCGCGGAGCGATTCCCGCCGCTCTTCGCCGCGTTTCAGCGCCTGGCGCCGATGATCCGCCGCAGTGGCGTGCGCATTCTCGCCGGCACGGATCTCGGCAGCATGCACATCGTCCCGGGTAAAAGCCTGCACGACGAGCTGCGGTTGCTCGTCGACGCCGGCTGGACACCGCTCGAGGCGCTGCGCGCAGCGACGATCAACGCCACGGAATTCCTGGGACTGCCGCCGAGCGGGGATGCCGTCCTGCTCGACGGCGATCCGCTCGCCGACATCACGAACACCGCGCGGATCGCCGTTGTGATCCGCAGCGGAACGGCCATCACTTCCCCGCCGGAATGACCGGCAACTCGATGTGCGACGGATGCTGCGCGTCGTGGTAGACGGTATTCGTCGCCACGGCCGTGCGCCGGTTCCGGTTGAGCGGCTCGCCGGTGTTCGGATTGATGTCGAAGCGCGGGAAGTTGCTGCTGGAGATATCCAGACGGATGCGGTGCCCGCGCTGGAAAAGGAGCGACGTCGGATAGAGCTCGATGGTCAGCTCGTAGATCTCGCCGGGCTTCATCAGCTCCGCCTTTTCGAGCGAGTTGCGGTAGCGCGCGCGGACGATGGAGTCGCCGACGTTGAAGTCGACGCCGGCCGGGAAGTCGGCGTTGGGCGGATAGACGTCGATGAGCTTGGCCGTGAAGTCGGTGTCGGGCGCGTCGGACGACACCCACAGCTTCACGACGAGGCGCCCCGTCACCTCCATGTCGCGCTCGAGCGGCGCGGACTGATAGACGAGGACGTCGTTGCGCGCGGAGAGCGGCTTCGTGTCGCCCTCGCACGGCCAGAAATCGGCGCGGCAGCGCTGGTCGAGGGCGCCGTTGGTCATCAGCGCGCCCGAGGAGCTGATGTTGCCGCCGAGCGTCGGCACGGGATGCTTCGGGTCGAACTGGAACGACGCCGGCGCCGACGACTCGGGCGGCTTCGGCGACAGCGCGCCGCCGGAGCTCAGGTAGTAGTTCGTCGTCACGGCGCGCGACAGCGGCCATTCGCGCTCCTCACGCCAGTGGCCGCCGACGAACACGCGCCCCTCGGCCGTCTTGTGGCCGTCGCCGCCGCCCATCACGAAGATGCGCACCGGCGGTCCGCTGTCGACGCCGTTCGGGATCCCTTTCAGCCAGCGGTCGTACCAGCGCTTGGCGAGCTCGAGGTACTTGATGCTTGCGTCCGGGCCGAACTCGGCCTCGCCGGCGTGGGAGTCCTCGGCACCGCCGTGCACCCACGGTCCCATGATCAGGCGCTGGTTGTGTTTCGTCTTCGCCAGCGTGGCGTACGACATGTTCGACGTCTGCGCCGCCCATGAGTCGTACCAGCCGCCGACGTGGTAGACCGGAATGTCCTTGTACTCGGCGACGTGGTCGACGACGCTCGCGCCGTAGTTGCGCCAGTAGTCGTCGAGATCGCCGTGGCTCATCGCCTCGATGAGCCACGTTTCATAGTCGGGCGCGATCTTCAGCGGCGTCGTGCCGGCGCGCAGCGGCAGGGCCTTCACGTACTCGGTGACGTGCTTGGACATCTCCTCGAGGACCTGCTTGGTGTGCGGGTTCCCGAGCGCCTCGTGGCTGCCGTCGCGCGCGCCGTAGGTGAAGATCCAATTGAAGAAGCGCAGCTCGAACGCACCGTGGTGGCGCAGACCGTAGTAGCCGGCGTTCGCGGCCGCGTCGATCGGAAACATGGCGGCGAGGAACGGCGCGCCGGAGATGGCCATGGCGTGCTGCGTGGCGCCGTCGTACGAGCCGCCGAACGTGCCGATCTTGCAACTGCACCACGGCTGCTTGCCGAGCCAGACGGCGGTGTCGTACGCATCGTTGACGTCGTCGGGCATGAACCGCCACCGCCCCTCGGAGTGGTAACGGCCGCGCAAGTCCTGGCCGACGACGACGTAGCCGTCCTTCACGAGCTCGGCGAGCCATTCGACGTTGGCCTTGTCGTACGGCGTGCGCTCCATGAGGACGGGGAACTTCCCGTCGACGGCCACGCCGTTGCGCGCCGGCCGGTAGATGTCGGCGGCGAGGCGCACGCCGTCGCGCATCGGGATCATGACGTTCTTCGAGACGACGGAGTCGTACGGCGGCTCGGCCTGGGCCTGGGCGAGGAGGAAGAAGAGGAGGCAGGAAGCGCGGAGGATCATCGGTGGGTATTCTAAAGTGTCACATCGTTACGTTGACGCACACCTTCAGGCCAAACTCAACGGCCTTTTCTGAAGGGCAGCAGCGGCCCGGCGCACGCTCGTCAGCAGCCAGGCAGAGTGTCTGAAAGCGTCTTTAACTGGGTAGAATCTCTTCGTGCCTGAAGTGAGTCGGTTCTTCGGAATTGTCATCGGCATGTTTCACGATGAACATCCGCCACCCCACTTCCATGCGCGGTATGCTGGCAAAGAGATTCAGGTTGTCATCGCCGATGGGCGCACCCTGCGCGGTGGCCTACCACCCAGGGCGGAAAATCTCGTGCGCGAGTGGTGGAGCATCCATCGCGAGGAGCTGGCGAGAAACTGGCAACTGCTCAGCGAAGGCAAAGAACCTAATAAGATTGACCCATTGGAGTAACTATGGCAGACGTCATTGAGGTGCGCTATGTGCGTGATTATACCGTTTGGGTTAAGTTTGCCGATGGAATCGAGGGTGAAGTGGATATCTCCCTCTCATTCAAAGGTCCTGTGTTTGAACCGCTGAGAGATGTTGAGTACTTCAAACGAGTGACGGTCAATCCAGATCTCGGAACAATTGTTTGGCCGAATGGTGCTGATGTGGCGCCCGAAACACTATACGGACGTGTCCAAGTGGCCGCCTAACAGCGGTGCGCGGGGAACCGGATCTCGCCGATTGGAACGGCAATTCACGCCGGCAACACCACATAGAACGTCGAGCCGCGTCCCACCTCGCTGTCGATCAGGATGTGGCCTCCATGCTGGGCGACGATGCGGTAGACGACGGCGAGGCCTAGGCCCGTGCCGCCGCGCGTCCTCATCGTGAAGAACGGCTCGAAAATCCGCTCCTTTTCTTCGGCGGAGATCCCGCAGCCGTCGTCGCGCACGTAGAGCGCCACGAACCGTTCCGCGCCGGCGAGCTGCTTGCGCAAAAACGCGATCGAAGCGGCCGGCGCGGCGCCGATCGTCACCTTCCCTCCGACCTGCGTGGCATTGCGCGCGTTGGTGATGAGATTCAGCATCATCTGCGACAGCTGATCGGCGTCCGCGCGCACTTCGAGCTCGGCGGGCATTTCGATCTCCACCCGCCGCTCCGCAAGAATGCCGCGCGCCTCCTCGCAGAGCTCGCGGCTCGCGGCCGTCAGATCGATCCTTTGGATGTGCGGCTCGGGCGGATTCGTGAAGCGAAGGATCTCGTCGGTCAGTCGCTGTCCCCGCCGCACGGCATCGATCACGTGCGTCACCGGCTTCTCCAGCGCCGGATTGTCGATCTTGCGCCGGAGCAGCTCCGCCGACGGGGCGATGCTCATCAGCAGGTTGTTGAACTCGTGCGCCACCGACGCCGAGACGCGGCCGAGCGAGGCCACGCGCAGCCCCTGTTCGATCTGCTGTTCCATCTGCTTCTGCTTCGAGATGTCGCGGAACGTCACGACCGCCCCGGCGATGCGTCCCTGCTCGTCGAGCATCGGCGCGGCCGTGTATTCGACGCGCAGCGCCGTCCCGTCCTTCCTCCAAAACACGTCGTCCTCGCTGCACCGCACCGCGCCGTCGGCGAGCGTCCAGTGCATCGGGCACTCCGATTCGGGGCGCGGCGAGCCGTCGGCGCGCGAGTGGTGAATGGTCTGGTGCGCGGCACGTCCGATCAGCTCCGCCGGGCGCCATCCGAGCATCGCCGAGCCGGCGGGATTCTCGAATACGACGTTGCCCGCCAAGTCGATCCCGTGCACGCCGTCCGTAATGCTGTTCAGGATCAATTCGTATCGCCGCCGCAACGTATCGAGCGCCTGTTGGGCCTGACGCCGGCCGGTCACGTCGCGCACGTTCCCGACGATCGCGCGCACGGCCGGGTCGGACAGGCGGTTCGCGCGGAGCACCTCGAGATTCCGCCACGATCCGTTTTTATGATGAAAGCGAAACTCCGCGAGCACGGGAATGGCGTTGCCGGCCGGCGGAGTGCTGAAGCGTTGCCTGAGATAGGCGATGTCGTCCGGATGGATGAAGTCGTCGGGATCGCGTCCGACGAGCTCGGCGGGCTTGTAGCCGAGCATGCGCGTCACGGCCGGGCTGGCATACGCGAACGTTCCGTCCGCTCCGTACAGGAAAATGACGTCCGAGGTGTGCTCGACGAGCGCGCGAAACTTCGCTTCCGTCGCGCTGCGCTCGTCCTCGGCGCGCCGGCGCTCCGTAATGTCGGCGATGAACGCCGTGAACGTCATCCCGGCCTGGCCCGCTTCGGCCGTGATGCGCACCTCGACGGGAAACTCGCTTCCGTCGCGCCGGAGCGCCGTCCACTCGACGCGCTTGCCCAACAGCGGGGCATCGCCCGTTTCCGCGAAGTGCGTCAGCCCGCGCCGGTGCTGCTCGCGATAGCGTTCCGGAACGATCACCTCGTCGAGGCGTTTGCCCAGGACCTCCGTGCGCTGCCAGCCGAAAATCTCTTCCGCGCTGCGGTTCCACCGCACGATGCGGCCGTCGTGACCGATGCTGACGACGGCGTCCAATGCGCCCTCGAGGATGGCGCGCGTATGCGCCTCGATGCTGCTGCTGTCCTCATTCGTCCGGCGGCGCTCGACGGCGTAGCGAAGCGCGCGCACCAGCGCCTTGGCATCGGTCATTCCCTTGACCAGGTAGTCCTGCGCGCCGGCCGAGACGGCGCGCAGCGCGGTTTCTTCGTCGCCGCGCGCGGTGGCGACAACGATCGGGATGCCCGTGCACTGCAACAGACTCTGCAGCGTCTCCAGTCCGGCGCTGTCGGGCACGCCGAGGTCCGAGAGAATCACGTCGAATTCTTCGACGAGCAGCGCGGCGACCGCCTCCGAAAGGCGGCTGACCCTCTGCACGGCAAAGGCGGATTGGCGGAGCACCTCCTCGAAGGCGTAGGCGTCGAGGTCGGTGTCTTCGAGCAGCAGAACGCGGATGGGAAGGGGGAGCCGAGTCGGAAACGGAGTCACTGACATACCGCGTGCAAGGTAAGGTCGCGGCGGCCCGAAAAACATCCGTTGAACTACGTACATCGCGGCTGACGAACACTTGGTTGGAACTGCTTTCCTCGAACGGGTGCACAATCAAACGCGTCATGCCCGCCCCGTTGCGTGACAGCGGCATCCCTCCTCTCGGACAGATTCCATGGGGCAGTCACTTCTGTTTGTTCTATGACACGGCCGAGGACCTGACCGAGGTTATCGTTCCGTACCTGGCCGCCGGACTGGAGACGAACGAGCTCTGTTTCTGGCTCGTCGCGGAGCCACTCACCGAGGAGTCGGCGAAAGAGGCATTCCGCCGCGCCGTTCCCGATCTCGACCGCTACGACGCGAAGGGCGCCGTCCGCTTTGCGTCGGCTCCGGCGTGGCTGCTGCGCGACGGCCGCATCGAGATCGAGGGCATCCGCCGCCAGTGGCTGGGCCTCCTGGCCGAGTCGGAGAAAGGCGGCTTCGCCGGTCTGCGTGCGGCCGGCTGTCAATCGTGGCTGCAACGCGCCCAGTGGGAGGAGTTCCACAGTTACGAGCGCGCCCTCGAGGAAACGGTCCACGGAAAGACCATCATCGCTCTTTGTTCGTATCCTCTGCGGACCAGCGACGCCGCCGGCATCCTCGACGTCGCCGACTCGCACGACCTGGCCATCGCCAAGCGCGAAGGCAAGTGGGCGGTGGTGGAAACGCCGACGCTGCGGCTGCAGCAGCTCGATCAACGCAATCGTCGGCAGACCGCGATCTCGAAGCTCGGTCTCCGTGCGATCGAAGAGCGCAACATCGGCGTGGTGATGAATGAGGCCACGTCGCTGGCCGCGGAGACGCTCGGCACCGGCCGCAGCCTTCTCTGGCAATTGCGGCACGAGCACGACGACATCGTTCTGCGGGCGAAGACAGGGTGGGAGGACCTTCCGGAAGAGACGATCCTCCCCCTCGGCAAGGGGGCCGTTCGAGAGGCCATCGCCAGAAACGAGCCCGTGGCCATCTTCGACATTCAAGACGAGCATTTCGAGAAGTCGTGGGTCCTCCGCGACTACGGCGTGGCCACGATGATGACGGCGATCATCCGCGGACAAGAGCGGCCCTGGGGCATCCTCAGCGTGCACTGCCTCACGCCCCGCGCGTTCAGCCGGGACGATCTGGAGTTCCTGCAATCGATGGCCGACCTGCTGGCGCTGGCCATCGAGCGCGACGGATACGAGGCCGGCGAACGGCGCGAAAAAGAGACGCTGCAGACGATCTTCGACAATGTCCCGGTGATGATCTCGTTCTCTGACTCCTCCGGGGAGCTCGTGCGCGCGAATCCGGAATGGCAGCGCGCGCTCGGCTGGACGGCCGAGGAAGCCGCGCGGACCGACATCTTCGCGGAGCTGTTTCCCGACCCGGCGCGGCGCGAATTCGCAAGGGAGTTCATCAGCAGGCCCGATCGCGGCTGGCGCGATTTCCAGGTGCAAACGCGCGACGGCCATCTGCTGGAAACGAGCTGGGCGCGTTTTTCCCTCTCCGACCACTCGTCGATCCTGGTGGCGCTCGACGTCACGAAGAGAAAGCACGCCGAGGAGCGCTTTCGCGAGCTTGCCGAGAACATCAACGAGGCCTTCTGGGTGTTGAGTGGCGACCGCGAGGAATTGCTTTATCTGAATCCCGCCGGCGAGCGTCTGACCGGGTATTCACAAATGATCCTCAGCGGCCCGCGCGGGTGGATGAAGGCGTTCCATCCGGAGGATCGACAGATCGCGTGGAGCGCCGTCTCCGGCGATGAGAAGGCCATGCAGGAGGACATGCGCATCGTCCGGCCGAACGGAACGATCCGCTGGGGACGGCTGCGGGCCACCTGGATCCTCGGTCCGTCGGGCGAGGTCTTCCGCGTCTGCGGAATCACGACGGACGTCACCGAACGCCGGGAAGCGGAGAACGAACGGGCACGGCTGCTCGCCAGCCAGACCGAAGCGCGCGCGGCCGCGGAAACGGCGCTGGAGCGGCTGCACGCCATCGAAAGCATCACCGACACGGCGCTGGGACGGATGGCCTTCCACGAGCTGCTGGGCGAATTGTTCTCCCGGCTGCGCGCCGTGCTCCAGACCGACGAAGCGGGAGTCCTTCTGCTCAATGAACAGCGGACCGGCTTCGTCGTCCGGGACAGCGACGGAGCCGTGCTGTCCAAGTTCGCCAGGCGAACCGTGCCGCTCGACTCGCCGATTGCCGGCCGCGTTCTGAAGGAAGGACGGGCGGTCATCGTCGACGACGTGGCCGCGGCGAATGCGCCGCAATGGCACAAGTTCATGAACGAGATCGGCGTCAAGATGGCCAGCGCGATGGGCGCGCCGCTGATGGTGGAGGGCACGCTGACCGGCGTCGTGGTGGTGGCCTCGGAGAAGGGCCGGAAGTTCACGGAGGACAATCTCGAGCTTCTGCGCGTCGTGGCCGACCGCATCGCGCCGACCATCGAGCGCAACCGTCTCATGGAAGTCGTGCGCGCCGGACGCGAGCGCCTGGAGTCGCTGTCGCGCCGTCTGCTCACGGTGCAGGAAGAACAACGGCGGCGCGTGGCCATCGAGCTGCACGACGAGCTGGGACAGATCCTCACGGCCGTGAAGATCGATCTCCACTCCACGCCGGCGAGGGTGGCCGATGCGGCCGACAACGTCGACCGGGCCATGCGCACCGTGCGCGATCTGGCCCTCGAGCTCCGTCCGGCGATGCTCGACGATCTCGGCCTCGCCGCGGCGCTGCGCTGGTATGCCGACCGTTTCGCGCAGCAGACGGGCGTGACGATGCACATCGCCATCGAGGAGGTCTGCGATCTGACGTTCGAGCGGGCCACGTCGTGCTTCCGCGTCGCGCAGGAGGCGCTGACGAACATCGCCCGGCACGCGGCGGCGAAAAACGTTTGGCTCGATCTGCACTGCACGCCGTCCGCGCTCGAGATCTCGATCCGTGACGACGGCACGGGCTTCGACGTCGACGCCGCGCGCGAGCGCGCCGCGCAGGGCGCTTCGATCGGCATCGTCGGAATGCAGGAGCGCGCATCGCTGGCGGGCGGGACGATCGAGATTCACAGCACGCCCGGAAAGGGGACGGAGGTCCGCGCGAGCTTTCCGATCGGAGAGCGGCCGTGACACCGATTCGCGTTCTGCTGGCCGACGATCACACGCTCGTCCTGGCGGGAATCCGCGGTCTTCTCATGAACCTGGCCGGCGTGGATGTGGTCGGAACGGCCGGCGACGGCCATGAGACGCTGCGCCTGGCCGAGGAGTTGCGGCCGGACGTGGTGCTGCTCGACATCGGCATGCCGGGCATGAACGGGCTCGAAGTGGCCGAGCGCCTGAAGAAGCTCGATCCGGCCATCCGCGTGGTGATCCTCTCGATGCATCTCTCCGAGGAGTACGTGCTGCGGGCATTGCGGGCCGGAGCGGCCGGGTATCTGCTGAAGGATTCGGCGGTCGCGGAGCTCGAAGTGGCTGTTCGCGCCGTGGCGCGCGGCGAAACGTATCTGAGTCCGCCCGTGTCGAAGCGCGTGGTGGACGAGTACGTGAGCCGCACCGGCGGGATCGTCGACCCCCTGGCGGCGCTCACGCCGCGGCAGCGCGAGATTCTGCAGCTCGTGGCCGAGGGGCATACGAGCAAGGAGATCGCCCAGCGCCTCGGCGTGAGCTACAGGACGGTGGAAACGCACCGGAATCAACTGATGAAGCGCGCCGGCGTCACCGACCTGGCCGGACTCGTGCGGTTCGCGGTACGCGTCGGGCTGGTGGCACGGGAGGGTAGCCGCTGACATTCGCCTATGCGAATATAGAAGAGGTGCGCAGCTTCGTCGCCGAAGGGGTCGGAACCGCGCTGCTGGTGGCGGCGATCGTCGGATCGGGAATCATGGGCGAGCGGCTGGCCGGCGGCAACGGCGCGCTGGCGCTGCTGGCGAACAGCGTCGCCACCGGAGCCGTGCTGGTGACGCTCATCTTCACGTTCGCGCCGATCTCCGGCGCGCATTTCAATCCGGCCGTCTCTTTGGCGGCGGCGGCGGAGGGAGGGCTGCCGTGGCGGCGCGTTCCCGGCTACGTGGCCGCGCAAGTGGGCGGCGCGATCACCGGCGTGATGGTGGCGCACGCGATGTTCGAGCACCCTCTCCTGGCGTTGTCGCGGCACAGCCGCGTCGGGCCGGCGCAACTCTTCAGCGAGCTCGTGGCGACGTTCGGTCTCCTCGTCGTCATTCACGGCACGGGAAAGCGCGCCGCCGTCGTTCCCCTGACCGTGGCCGCCTACATCACCGCGGCGTACTGGTTCACGTCGAGCACGAGCTTTGCGAATCCGGCCGTGACGATCGCGCGCGGCCTGACCGACACCTTCTCCGGCATCGCGCCGGAGGGAATCCCCGGGTTCATCGGCGCGCAGCTCGCCGGCGCGCTCGCGGCCACGCTGCTGTTCCGCTGGTTGAGCAAGTCATGAAGGAGCGCGTTCTTTTCCTTTGCACCCACAACTCCGCGCGGAGCCAGATGGCCGAAGGATTGTTGCGGCAAATGGCGGGCGACCGGTTCGACGTCCGGAGCGCGGGGACGGAGGCGACGGCGGTGCAACCGCTGGCCATCGAAGCGATGCGGGAGATCGGCATCGACATCGGCGGTCACATCTCGAAGGCGCTCGACGTGTTTTACGGACAACCGTTCGACTTCGTGATCACCGTCTGCGATCGCGCCAAGGAGAGTTGCCCGCTCTTCCCCGGCCGCGGCGAGCGGATTCACTGGAGCTTCGACGATCCGGCCGCAGTCACCGGAACGGACGCGGAGCGGCTGGAGGCCTTCCGCCGCGTACGCGACGCCATTCGGGCACGGCTGCGGGAGTTTGCCGGCTGACCGCGCGTGCCGAGCGAAGTTGCGGCAATTGGATCTCAGATTGTTGGACAGACGACGGCTTCTTGTTCTTCCGGCGCTGATCTTGTCCGCAAAGCGTGACCGGCGATTCTGTCGGCTTGTGAGGATCGTAGGCCGTGTGGAACCTACACTGACGCATTCAGAAGCGGAAGAACGACAATGAATTTCGAACCTGCCCCAAGTCTTGTTTCGACAGAAATGTCACCACCATATCGGCGCACTATGGCTAGCGAACTGGATAGCCCCAACCCCGTCCCTTCCTCGCCTTTCGTCGTAAAAAGCGGCCGGAACAGCTTCTTTCGCGTTTCCTCAGCCATGCCGGTGCCGTTATCCTCAAGAGTGATCTTTACCATTGACTCAACTTCTAATGTACTGACGACAATCAAGCTGGCTTTAGAATCGATGGCGTTATTTAGCAGATTAACGAGAACCTCGCGGACTTCCGCTGCCGTGCCACGGATGAGAGGAGGCGGCTCGGCCAACGAGAGCCGCACCTCGCACGCAGCGTTGGATTGGCGCCCCGTGCCCAGTCGTGCTTCAGCGATTTGAACCGCGCCGCGGATTGCCTCGTTGAGGTCCACGAGCAACGGTGATTCCAGAGATCGTTGACTGACGACCGATTGTCTGACACGACTGACGATGTTGCGACCGTCAGCCACGGCCCTGATGATTTCGGCAACTGCAGTGGCAGCTCGGCCCTCAGGCTCAACTTCGCGCTGGAGCACGGCGGCCCAGGTGCCGATCGCCATCAGCACATTATTGAGGTTATGCGCCACACCCGAGGCCACCTCGCCGACCTCTCCGAAACGCGTCGAGGCCACGATGCGGTCGCGGAGCGCGTCGCTCTCGGTGAGATCTCGAACGGTGACGAGACACAATCGCTGATCGTCGGATCGAAAGGGCGTTATCGAGATTTCTACATCGCGCGCTCGCGCTTCGAATGGAAACGTAAACGCGAACTCGGCCGACGGCCGCTGCCCCGACATGATTTCGCCAAACTCGCCATAAAACTCTGCGACTTGCGTACACGGCGCGACATCTCGGAAAAAGTTCTTGCCAAGAACTTCGTTACGACGGCGGCCGGCGATTTGCTCTTCGCGAGAGTTGTAATAGAGAACCGTTCCTGACTCGTCCAAAATGACAATCCCGAACGGCAGTAGCTCGAGGTTAGACCAATTGACGTGCGGTAGCGTCGCCAGCGGGGCATCGGAAGCCATCAGCGTGTGCTCAACATTACTCGAGACTGTCATCTTCCCGCACACTCGTAGCGCCCGACTTTGTTCATCGGCCTGACGCGCGGCTAAGGCTGTGTAACGCGCCACGCAGGCTGTGTAACGTGCCACGCAAGCTGTGTAACGTGCCACGCAAGCTGTGTAGTGCGAAACCCAGGCTGTCTAGTGCGCCACGCAGGCTCGTAATGCTCGACGCAGCCTGTGTACTGCGCCACGCAGCCTGTGTAGTGCGCCACGCAGGATGGGTAGTGCGCCACGCAGGCTGTGTAGCGCGCCACGCAGGATGGGTAGTGCGCCACGCAGGCTGTGTAGCGCGCGAGGAAGGCAGTGTAGCGCCCGAGGAAGGCTGCGTCGCGCGCGAGGAAGGCGGTGTAGCGCGCCGGGCAAGCCGTTTCACCGTGCACAATGAACGTTCACGGTGTGCGACGGGCGTTTCGCGCTGCCCGACGGCCGTCGCTCGCCGCGATCACCCCGTCATACAGGCCAACGAGAGTTGCGCGCGCACTGCGAAGCGACGCGCCGTCCCTCCCACGCCAGCTCGAACACGCACGCGGCGTCGCCGCGGCGCTGGCACTCCGGCTCCCACACCTCGACGCCCGTGCCACTTTTTCGCGTCGAAACGAAAGATGTCGTGGTGGTGCAGGTTCCGTACGCCGATGCCGAACTGATTGTCATTGACGAAGCGTGCCGTTCCGGCGTCGTCGGAGCTGCAGGAGGGAAGCGCGCTCACCCCTGACCGGCGTATCGGCCGGCGGATCGGAGAAGGCCCATTCCGGAATCGAGGCGACGACGAGACGCAGTGCCGCGTAACGGATTTGGCGCGGCGCCGCGCCAAAATCACTTCGCTGCGCTCGAAAACTTCGACGGGAACTGGGCCATGATCCCGTTGCTGAGAATGTCGGCAACCATCAGCATGTGGTCCATGGCCGCGTCGTAGTCCTTGATGCTGGCAGCGTAGTCGCCTTTGAGCTGGTGCGAGGCTTCGTTCAGCGTCTGGTCGAGATGGGTGAAGAGCGCCGACTGCAGCGTCGCCTCGGGCCAGTTCTTCGGATTCGCGCCGTGAAGGAACTTGGCGAGGTCGGTGGCGTTGTCATGCCATCTTTTGTTCTCGCTCGAGACCTTGGCGTTGTCTCCCGCCTTCGCCGCGGTGACGATGTTCGCCGCGATGAGGATGTGGTCCTTGAGCAGCGCCGTCAGCCGGTCGCCGGCGGCGCGGCCGTAGAACTCGGAGGCGGCGTTGCCGATGTCCGTCTGGTTTTGCAGAAGACGTTGCGTCGTGGCGTTCTTGTCCGCAGTCCCGCCCGCCGCGTCGACGATGAACAGCCGCGTGTAAGCGACGTGATCGCTCCACAGGCGCCGCATCGTGTCCTGGAACTGAGCTCTGCTCATCGTGGCCGCGCCTCCCGCGCTCGGGAGAAGGAAGAGCGCAGCGGCCAGAGAGAGAGCAATCCGCATGTGGGTTCGCATCGGTAGTCTTCCTTTGCCGTCAGAGTGATTTCAGGAACTCGATGAGATCGTTCTTCTCGGCTTCGGTCAGCCCGAGCCGGAAATGGCCGTCGTAGTGATCGACGACGGCGCGGTAATCGGCGAACCGGCCGTCGTGGTAGAAGCCGCCCTTGGCCCGAACGAAGAGGCCGCGCAGCGGCGTGGTGCGGTACATCCCGTCCGGCGATCGCTTGGCCTGGAAGTCGTCGATGCCAATCTCCTCGGGCGTGTGCATGGCCCATCCCGGCTCGGTGTAGATCGGCGGGACATGGCAGCGCGCGCACGTGGCCTTGCCGTTGAAGAGCGCCTCGCCGCGCTGCGCGGCCGCGTTGTCGTACGACTCCTTCTTGGGACTGGCCGGCGGTAGCGACAACTGGTAGTAGTGCAGCGCGGGAAGTTTCTCGGTGACGCGGTCGGGCGTGCGGCGGACGTTGTCGAAGCCCGCTTTCACACCGACGGGAAACTTGCCCGACGTCTTGATGCGAGGATCGAAGAACGTGCCGTTGCCCTGCATCTGGGTGTTCGCAACGTAGGCGTTCCAATACGTGACCGATCCCCAGCCGGTATACGTGTGGAGGTGCACGCCGGCGAGCCCGAACGCGGCCGGCAACACCGTGGCGGCGGACTTGCCGTCAGGGCGAAAGGCCTTCCCATCCTGGTTCAGCTCCGCGTCGTACTTGCCCGGCCCCCAACTGTGCAGGACCTTTTCGACCGTGGCGCGGTCGACGCCGAGGAGCTGCTGGTAAAACGAGAGATCGGGCGCGAGAGCGACGATGGAGCCGACGTCGAGGTCGCGATTGGGCCAGCCGTCGAGGCGATTGCCCGCTCCCACCATGATCGAGTCGTCGACCGTGGAGTGACAGAGCGCACAGGTGATGCCGACCGAGGTGAGGTTGTTGCCGTCGAACTTCGCCTGCACGCCGACCACGGCGTCGGCTTTGAGCAACTCCATGGTCGTCTTGACGTCGCCGAGATCGACTTTCCCCCCTTTGACCGCTTCCCCGAGGATCTTCGGGAGAACGCCGGTGTCAACCTTCAACCCGAGCTTGAGCGCCTCCTTCGGCGTGAGTCCGGGGCCGACGCCGCCGAACCGCTCTCCGGCGATGGCCTGATGCAGGCGGAGCTTTCCGCTCCAGAAGTCCTCGCTGCCGAAGGTGTCGTGGCGAAAGATCTGACGCCCTTCGTCGAACAGTTTTTCCGAGTAGTCGGCGACGGCGTCGCGGTACCGGCCGCTGTGCATCTCGTTTTTCACGGCGGGGTTCTGCGGCGCGTACGTGGGCATGTGAACGCAGGCAAAGACGATGACGGAGAGAGAGACTGCGATCGCGCCCGCTCGCAGCCGTGTGGGTGTGTAGAACGAGGCTTGCATGATATCCCCCTGCGCCATTACGCGCGCTGCAAAGCGCGAGCCTTTTTCAAAGGTGGAACTTCGAAAAGAGACGATGGCGACCTCAGCGCTCCATCTGCTCAGCGATGCAGCGGCGAGGACTTCAGGTCTCGAAACGCGAGGGATGGGCGGCGATCCCCGAATTCGAAACGCGCTTTCAATGTAGTGAGTCTGCTCATGTCCGCCGGCCCACGGTCACGAACAATCCCCCCTCGTGTCCCAGAGCGCTCATCCAGCCGAGCTGCGCGAGCCACTGCTCGGGCGCCCAGGAGTCGCCGGCCGGCTCGAAGAGGTCATCCGACTCCGTGGCCAGGAGCGCGCTCGGGTAGCTGCGCACGTAGTCGACGCCGCAGCTCGAGAACCAGCGCTGCACTTCGCCGAGGGTGTGCCGGTGCTCCTCCGGATGCCGGTACTGATCGCGCAGCCAGGCTTCGCGGCGCGCGGTGTCGCCCGCGCGGTCGCACAGCACGGGATCGAACGGCATCCAACGGAATCCGGACAGCCGGGCCACGGCGCGCCGCAGGCGCAGCGGAATGCGCGCGAACGCGTTGTACAACCCGAGGACGATCCAGCCGCCGGGGCGGGCCAGCGCCGCCACGCGCGCGAACGCGAATTCGGGATCGGGCGTGTGGTGGAGCACGCCGGAGGAGTAGACGACGTCGAATGCGCCATCGCGCAGCGCGGGACGATGAATGTCCATCTGCACGAACTGCACGCGATCGATGCCGAAGCGCCGCGCCGCGGCGGCGCCTAAGCGGAGCGAGGCGCGCGTGAGATCGGCGGCGACGATGCGCCGCTCTCCGCGGGCCAGGAAAAGACTCGTCTGCCCGGTGCCGCAGCCGACGTCTGCGATCGTCGCATCGGGGGGAATGGCGCGGTCGAGCATGCGCGCGAACTCGCTGCGCCCGGCGCGCAGGCGCAGCCATTCGAGGCTGTCGCGCTCCGGATAGCCCGGAAACGGCGCGGCCTCGTAGAACCGCCGCACGCGCTCGCTGCGCGCCTCGCCGCGCGGGCGGAGGTCGGGGATGCCGTCGGGCGCGGCGAAGTCGCGGCCGCAGCGCGCGCAGCTCCACTTGGACAGCGCGCTCCCGCAGTCGGGACAGACGAAGAGATCGTCCATCAGAAGATCGAGTAGATGAACGGCGCCAGCGCTTCGACCGTCGTCGCCAGGATCAAGAGCAGGCCGGTCAGGCAGAGGAACACCGCCAGGGGAATGAGCCAGCGCTTGTGCGACTCGTTCCGCCACAGGCCTGCCGCGAGGTCGGCGATCGATCCGGCCGCGCTGGCGAACACGATCGCGCCGCGGGTCATCCGTCCACGCCGTTTGATCACGAGAGATCCTCCTTTCAGTCAGGCTGCGGGCGCCCGGCGTCACGAGTCGTTGGCCATCGCCGCGGCAGCCACCTGCCCCCCGCCCCCTGCGCCCTGCGCCCTCGTCAGCAGGGAGCCGCGCTTCACCACGCGCGTGCGGCCGGCCACGAGCACGTCGATGCCGCAGCGGAGGAACGTCGAGTAGCCTTCGACGGCGCGGTTGACGATCGGCTCGCCGGCGAGATTGAGCGACGTGTTGAGAAGCACCGGGATGCCGCTGCGGCGGCCGTACTCCTCGAGGAGCGCGTAGAGCCGCGGCGCCATCGGCCGCTCCAGCGTCTGCACGCGCGCGGTGCCGTCGACGTGCGTGATGGCGGCGAGCCGGTCGCGCCACTCGGGACGCACCGGGAAGACGCCGGACATGAATCGCCCCAGGCGGGCGCCGCCGGGCGGCAGCTCGAAGTAGCGGTCCGCGACTTCCACGGGCACGACCGGCGCGAACGGCCGGAACTGCTCGCGGTACTTGATCTCGCGGTTGATGCGGTCGCGCATCGCCACGTCGTGCGGCGCGGCCAGGATGCTGCGGTGGCCGAGGGCGCGCGGGCCGAACTCGAGCGCGCCGTCCATCCATCCGACGATGCGGCCGTTCATCAAGTCATCGACGATGGCCTCGTCGTCGCACTCCCCCACCTGCTGCCCATCCTCGGACGCGATGCGCGCCAGCTCGTCGCCGCTCGCCTCCGGTCCCCAGAACGGATGATCGGGAACGTCGCGGTCGGCGCTCTTGAAGTAGAGGCGGTCGGCGTAGAGCGCCGCGCCGATGGCGCAGCCGGAGTCGCCCGGCGCGGGGGGGACGAAGACGCGCTCGAACCCCGACTCGGCCAGGATGCGCGCGTTGGCCACGCCGTTGAGCGCGACGCCGCCGCCGAGGCAGAGGTCGGGGGCGCCGGTCTCGCGGTGCAGCGCGCGGGCGAGGTCGACCAGCACCTCCTCGAGCACGCGCTGCACGCTCGCGGCGATATTCGCGTAGCGGCGGCCGTTCTCCGTCTCGAGATCGATCGGCTCGAAGGGATTGCGCGGCGGGCCGAAGAGCTCGACGAAGCGCGACGAATACGAGCGCGCCGCGGTGGTGTGAAAGTCGAAGTAGTCGAGGTCGAGCGCGAACGCGCCGTCGGGCGTGCGGCGGATCGTGCGCCGCACCTCGTCGACGAGCGACGGCGTCCCATAGCCGGCCAGCCCCATCACCTTGTATTCGTCTTCGTTGACCTTGAAGCCGAGGTAGGCGGTGAACGTCGAGTAGAGCATGCCGAGCGAGTGCGGGAAGCGGATCTCGCGCAGCAGCGCGATCGACGTTTTGCCGCCGGGCTCGCGCGTGCCGAGGCCGGCCGTCATCGTCGCCCACTCGCCGACGCCGTCGGTGGTGAGAATGGCCGCGCGCCGCGTCGGCGCGGTGAGGAACGCGGCCGCGGCGTGCGACTGATGGTGCTCGGTGAAGAGGATCTTCTTCGCCGGCACGCCGAGGTGCGAGGAGATGATGCCGCGCACCCACACCTTCTCGCCGAGCGAGCTCTTCATCGCCTTCGGGAACATGCGCCACGAGCGCGGAAACGCGCGCAGCGCGGTGGTGAGGATGCGCTCGAATTTCAGCATCGGCCGCTCGTAGAAGACGACGGCGTCGAGCGACTCGGGCGGCACGCCGGCGGAGTCGAGGCACCACTCGATGGCCGCGAGCGGAAAGGCCGCGTCGTTCTTCCGGCGCGAGAGGCGCTCCTCCTGCACCGCGCAGACCGGCACGCCGTCGGCGACGAGCGCCGCGGCGGCGTCGTGGTAGTGGGCGGAGATGCCGAGGATCTTCATGTCAGTACTGGCTGCGCATCGAATCGAAATCGCGCGGCGCGATCGGGCGCCAGCCCAGAGGCTCGCGCGCCGCGGCGCGCTTGCTCAGGAGCGCGAAGAGCGGCAGAACGACGAAGTACTGCGCGGTCAGGAACGCTCCGCCGAGGACGCCGGCGAGCGCGCTGGCAACGCGCAGATACGCATTCCAAAGCCGGGTCAGGCGCGCGCGCCACAACTTGGCGCGGTGCCGCTCCGGAGAGACGCGGACGAGCTGCGTGAGCGTGTAGTTCATATGAAACTTCTCGTCGTGAAGGATGTCGTCGAAGACGCGCTGCGTGGCCGGATCGGCGCGGAGGACATCGCGGTAGACGGCGAAGCGGCTTGCCGCGGAGCGCTCGGCGACGTGGAGAAAGGCGAGCATGGTCTCGTCCGATTCGCGGGCGACGTCGAGGTCGTCGAGGCCGTGTGCGGAGTGCGGCGGCCCCGCCGCCGCCGTCATCGCCGCGGCATGGCCGCCGCACTCCGGATCGCCGGAGGCGAGCATGGCCGCGGCGCGGCCCCGGAAGAGGGTGCCGTGGCGCTGCTCGTCGACGGCGTGGAGGAGGTAGAGCCGGCGCAGCAGCGGGTCGCGGGTGAGCTCCGCGGCGCGCAGCAGGTCGCGGCCGCCGTCGGTCTCGGTCTCGCCGAAGCGGAGAAGTTTTTGCACGCGGCGCTCGGGATTGCGCCAGATCCAATGATGGACAGGCGCCAGCAGGCGATCGAATGACGAGGCGGATAGTCGTTGCAATTCAAGCGGCCATCGCATGCATCGGCTGTGCCGTGGTGCTCGCCGCGATCGCGGCGGATCAGGCATGGCTCGACGCGCATTTCCTCCCCTCGTTCTGGGTCCCGCGCGAGGAGATGATCGAGACGGAACAGCGCGCGCGCCTGGCCGTGGCGGCGGCCGGCGTGGTCATCGCGCTCTTTGCCCGCAAGCGGGTGGCGCGCGCGATCGCCAAGGAGCCGATTTATCTGCTGACGACGTCGATGGCTGTCGCGCTGTCATTGGGCGCCACGGAGCTTTTTCTGCGGACGCGCCACATCCGTGGCGCGGAGGAGGTCGAGCCGCGCTACGAGCCGCGCCGGCACCTCGACGCGCGCCTCGGCTGGCTGTTCGACCCCGCACGCGTCGGCTACGACTTGCACCTCGGCCGGCGCTATCAGTACGCGTTCGACCGCAACGGCTACCGCGTGCCGTCCCCAGGCGAGACGGTCGACTTCGAGGAGCCGGCGATCGTGTTCGCCGGCGAGTCGATGATGTTCGGCGAGAAGCTCGACTGGGACGAGACGATCCCGGCACAGACGAGCGAGCTTCTCGACATTCCCGCCGCGAATATCGCGGTCTCCGGCTACGCGACGGATCAGATGTACCTGCGGCTGGCGAGGGAGCTGCCGCGCTTCCGGCACCCGGTCGCGGTGGTGGCGCTCTTCGCGCCGGCGATCTTCGACCGCAATCTCGACGACGACCGCCCCCACCTCGGACCCGGCCTGGTGTGGCATCCGGCGGCGCGGCAGTGGCGCCTGACGATGCTGGCGCGGAGGCTGATCGGCTATCGCAGCACGGCCGCGATCGAGGAGGGGATCACGACGACGCGTCAGGCGCTGACGGCGATGGTGGCGCTGGCCCGCGCGCGCGGCGCGGTGCCGCTCATCGTCGTGCCGCACTTCGGCGACGAAGAGCCGCGCCTGCGCGAGCTCCGCCGGCGCATCCTCGACGAGGCGCATCTCCCCTACGTGTTCGTGCGCCTCAACCCCGACGACCGCATCGAGAACGACGGCCACCCCGACGGCGACGGCACGCGCGCGATCGCGGAGGCGATCGCGCGGGCGTTGGGGGCGGCGGTGAGGGCGCGCCTGTAACGCTTCGTTCGGTTCTGTCACTACAGAAAAACGAAGGAGAACAGCGATGGCGCGTTTGTTGGTGGAAGCTGTGCGAAATGAGCCGGTCCTCAAGGTCGACTCATCGGGCACCGGTGCAATGCGGTTTTGTCTTTCGGTTGCGGAGAGCGACACGGGCCGGCCCGTATCCAGGCTGGTCGCGGACCATTTCCGGGTCATGTCGACGGAGAAAAGCAATCCGCCGTTCAAGATCCTGGTCGAAGAGAGGACGTGGCCTGGAGAAGAGAAGCCGGCGAGCGGAATTTATGACCTGGCCATTGTCGGCTTCGGGGAGGGCCCGGAGTGGGACAAAGGCCGGAATTACGCGTTCGGCATCCAGGTCCGCCGCTTTCGGGGCAGCGCCGCCATCGACTTCGGCCAGACGGTGGTGTCGGTGATGGGCGTGGGACAGATCGTTTATTCGATGCCTGAAGGATCGATTTAGGCCGACACGCTTACATCATCCGGCTCAGCAACGCGATCTGCGCCGCGTGATCGGTGGTGTGATGGAGCAGCCCGTCGACCATGTAAGCCATCGTGTGCGTTTTGCCCGGCGCGTTGCGCTGCCATGCGGCGTCGTCGCCCATCGCGCGCACGGCCTCGACGAGCGCGGCGAAGGCGGTGTGCAGGCGGGCGACGAGGGCGTCCCACGGCACGCCGTCGACGCTCGGGAAGTCGCGCTCGGGCGGAACCTCCGGGTTCGCGCCGCGCAGGCGCTCGGTCACGATCTCCATCCAGGCGATCGTGTGGCCGAGGAGCTCGAAAGAGGCCGCGGAGTTCGCCGGGGGAAAAGCGCGAATTCGAGCACAACGACTACGCCGTGGCGAACGGCTCCGTAGCCCGGCTGCAGCGGATGTGAAGTCGAAGTCCGATGACGGCGACGCTGCGGATCTCCGGCGCCGGCCGCGCAGCAGGCGGTCGATTCCGAGCCCGATGGCCATGACGTTCCTCAAGCACGCTCCATTTCCGCGGCTTGGGCCGAGGTGATCACCGGAATCACTTCGAATTCCACCAGATCGGCCCAATGCGAGATCCATTCGCCGAGCAGCGACTCGTCTTCGCACTCCATCACCTGATAGCAGTGCTTCCGATCGGCCGTCACCCAGCTTGCGACGTAGCTCAGTCCTTCGGGCGCCATGCGTCCGCGGGCGCGGAAGCGCGCGTAGACCGGAGCAGCGTTGCCGTCGCGGAAGTGCTCGATGATCATGAATAGCATCGGGCAATGCTAGCGCTTCAGCCGGTAGCCGATCTTCCTCACGGTGAGGATGTGCCGCGGCCGCGCCGGGTCGTCTTCGAGCTTCCGGCGCAGCTCGGCGATGTGCGTGTCGATGGTCCGGGTGATCACCGCGTCGGAGTAGCCCCACACCTGGCGCATCAGGGCCAGGCGCGGCACGGCGGCGCCGTCGCGGTCGTAGAGCGCGACGAGGAGCTCGTACTCCTTCGGCGCCAGTTCGACCGCAATGCCGTGGCGCGAGACCGCGCGGGCGCCGCGGTCGATCTCGATCGCGCCGAAGCGGACGACGTCGCGGGACGGGGGCGGCGCGTTCCGCCGGAACAGCGCCTCGATGCGGGCCAGGAGCTCGAGCAGGCCGAACGGCTTCGTCACGTAGTCGTCGGCGCCGAGCTTGAGGCCGCGAACCTTGTCGCTCTCCTCGCCGCGCGCGGTCAGGATCAGCACCGGCATGGTCAGGTGCGACGCGCGCAGCTCGCGCAGGACGCGGAAGCCGTCGAGCTCCGGGAGCATCAGATCGAGAACGATCAGGTCGGGCCGCGTCTGCATGGCCCGGCTCAAGCCGGCGGCGCCGTCGGCGGCGACGTCGACCGCGTATCCCTCGATCTCGAGGTTGTTGCGCAGACCGTAGGCGAGGTCGGCGTTGTCTTCGACGATCAGCACCCGTTTCGTCATAGCGCCACCACGAAGCGCGCGCCGCCGCGCGCTCCCTCCTCCACGCGCACCCGGCCGCCGTGGAGCTCGACGAGCTCGCGCACGACGGAGAGCCCGATGCCCATGCCGGCGATGGCCCGGCCGCGCTCGCGGTCGAGGCGCTTGTAGCGCTCGAACACGGCCTCGCGCTCGCGCGGCGGAATGCCGGGGCCTTCGTCGTCGACGGAGATCTCGCGGACGCGGACGCGGACGAGCACGCGCTGCCGCGGCGGACCGTATTTCACGGCGTTGTCGAGGAGGTTGAGGACGATCTGGCGGATGGCCTCTTCGTCGACGTCGACGACCGACTCCTCGGCCTCGACGTCCACCGCCACGCCGCGCGCGCGGGCGATCGGCGCAAAGGCGTCGGCGGTCTCGCGCACGAGCCGGCCGAGGTCGTGCGGGGCGCGGGCGATGCGCAGCGTGCCGCGCTCGCCGCGCGAGAACTGCAGGATGTTCTCGACCAGATGCGCGAGCCGGCGGGTCTCCTGATCGATGATGGCCAGCGAGCGCCGCCGCTCCTCGTCGCCGCGCACGCGGTCGAGCAGCAGCGTCTGCGCGAACATCTGGATCTGCGTCAGCGGCGTGCGCAACTCGTGCGAGACACCGCTGATGAAGTCGGAGCGGAGCCGCGCCAAGGCCCGCTCGCGCTGCAGTTGCAGGACGGCCATGGCCAGGAGCAGCAGATTGACGGCGAGCATCGTGCCGTAGAGCGGCAGCGTGGAGCGCGGCAGCCCGCCGAGGACGAGGAGCGGCGCGACGCGGCGGTCGATCGACGTCTCCAGCGTGAGGCCGGCCATCACGCCGTCGGTGGGCGTGAGCTCGCGGCGGACGCCGAGCTGCGGGTCGAAACGGCCGCCGGTCTCGAAGATCGTGGCCGCGCCGTCGCGAACGCGCACGAAGACGGCCTCGTTGGTCAGCTTTCCCTCGGCGATCGAGTGGGGCACGAGCGCGCGCATGCGAAGGACGTTGCGCAAGTACGGCGCGAACTGCCGCGGCTCGAGCTCGAGCGCGCCGATGACCGGCGGGAGCTCGTCCCGGCCGGCCACGCCGAGGTAATACGTGGAGCCGCCGGCGCGGACGGCCGAGGTGCGGTTTCGCAGCGCCGCGTCGAGACGCGGCCGCAGCGCCGCCGGCACGCC
>DATDFB010000062.1:0-22388 GCA_036522835.1 Thermoanaerobaculia bacterium
CGGAGCGTAGCTACGTGACTCAGTTGCTCCGATCGGAGACCCTGGAGGAACGAGTACGTTCCCGACCAGGCCGACACTACCCACGTGGCGTCAAGCGCAAGATGAGCGGCTATCACATCGTCACCACAATCACTCGTCGCGAGAAAGCCGTTCTCGATCCAAAACCCCGCCGCATCCGCTTAACTTAAGGCCATTGCCTTTAGCCCAACGCCAACCGCAACTTGCGAATACTTAGCCCAAAAGCTGGAAACGTCAGGTTTACAAACACTTACGTAGCTATCGCGCATCAGCTCAGAGGTGTCGGCAGTCGCCGGTCGCGAGCCGGTGCAAAGTGCCTGGCCGCTCGAGACCATAGCGTTGTTGCCAGACTCCTTTCCGTGCGCATTGCGGCATTTCCGCGGCTGCCGTATGCTCGCTACGGCAGGGCACGAGCCAAAGCCAAGGAACGTGATGACTCTCAAAGAGATAGTTCACTCCGATCCCGAGATCTCAGTGGAACTCCGGTATTCGTCGGACGCGGGTACCGGTGCGCATACTGCTCGACTACCTCGAAGGTGGCGAACCACTCGAAGAGTTTCTTGACAACTATCCCGGTGTCACTCGTGAGCAAGCAGTCGCGTTTCTCGAGGAAGCCGGTAAAGCCGCCTTGGCTCAAATCGCGTGAGACGAGTTCTCTTTGTGGGCCTACCCCGATTTCGTGGACGGGTTGTTAGTTGTGTCAGGCGCCACCGCCTGACGCTCGAACTGCACGGGTGAATAGTAGCCGAGCGCCGAGTGCCGCCGGCGCGTGTTATAGAAGCCTTCAACGAAGTCGACGATGGCCCGGCGCGCCTGGTCGTGAGTCTTGAACGTCGAGCGGTCGATCAGCTCGCACTCGAGCGTGGCGAAGAAGCTCTCACACATAGCGTTGTCGTAGCAGTCGCCGACCGATCCCATCGACGGCCGGACTCCCGCTTCCCGGCATCGCCTGCCGAACTCGATCGAGGTGTACTGGCAGCCCTGTTTCGGGAGGGTGAAGCGCATGCACATCCGGCGACGTGAGCAGCGAACGATCTTCGATGCAGCCCTGGTGAACCTGTTTGCCGATCCCGAGGCGCTGAGGATGGACGCGGAACTCGCGCGGATCGACGAACTTCTGGAGGACGCGGAGCTGGTAGCCATCGTCCACCGCGCGTTGGGGAAGCGTCGTCCGAACAGCACGACGACCGGACGGGCGGCAACACCGTCGGAAGTGGTTCTTCGGATGCTCGTGCGCAAGCACCTGCGGAACTGGAGCTACGGCACGCTGGAGCGGGAGGTCCGCGCGAATCTGGTGTATCGGCAGTTCACGCGCGTCGGGACGGAGCGGGTGCCGGACGCAAAGTCGCTGATCAAGATCGCCAATGTTCTTGGCCCAGAGACCATCCGCGCGATCCACGAAAGGGTCGTCGAGATCGCCCGGGTAGAACGAGTGGCCAAAGGACGCAAGCTGCGGGTCGACACCACCGTGGTGGAGACGAATGTTCGCTATCCGACCGACAGCAGGTTGTTGGCCGATGCGATGCGGGTCATGACACGGCTGGGTACTCGGATCGAGACGGTCATCGGTACCGGCAAGGATCATCTACGTAACCGTCTGCGCAGCGCCGGCCGTCGCGTGTTGGAGATCGCGTTGTCGGCGCGCAACAACTCGAAGGCGAATGAACAGAGGAGACGGCGGCTCTACCAGCGGCTCCTGGGCACGGCGCGAAGCGTCATTCGCGACGTGCAGCGCATCGCTAAGCGCGCCCGTCGGTCCGTGGCAAGAGGCGCAGACGACGTAGTCGAGTCGCTCGGCGTGAAACTCTGCAACACGATCCGACTGGCTGAGCGCATCGTGGACCAGACGCGCGCCCGCATCCTGCACGGAGATGTTCATCACGAAAACAAGGTGTTGAGCATGTTCGAGAGTGACACCGAAGCAATCCGCAAAGGGAAAGCAGCGAAGCCGACCGAGTTCGGCAAGATGGTGAAGATCCAGGAGGCGGAGCGGCAGATCGTGACTGACTATCAGGTGGAACCGCGACGGATCGCCGACAGCGATCTGCTCACCGAATCGATCGAGATCCATCGGAAGATGTTCGGTCGGGTGCCCCGCATGGTCGCTGCAGATTCCGGGTTCTACAGCCAGAACAACGAAAGAACAGCGACGGAGATGGGTGTGGCGTACGTGGCGATCCCGAACCGCAGATCGCGATCGGACGAGAGGAGAAAGCGTC
Organism: Thermoanaerobaculia bacterium; assembly: GCA_036522835.1. Classification (GTDB taxonomy): domain Bacteria; phylum Acidobacteriota; class Thermoanaerobaculia; order Gp7-AA8; family Gp7-AA8; genus DATDFB01. The sequence continues at coordinate 2,238 of DATDFB010000062.1, forward strand.
AGAAGACTCGCCGGTTCCGGCGAGCGCAGGCCTGGAGAACGGGCTGCGAAGGAAGAATCAGCGTACTCAAACGTCGGCACGGGCTGGCCCGCTGCCGATACCGAGGCATCGACGGGATGAACATCTGGGTAGGACTCGGCGTGATCGCAAACAACCTGGTGGCGGTCGCGAGAGTGCAAGTGAAGCGATAAGCAGATCGCAGTTCCGCTCTCTTGACGGTTCAACGGAGAACCGATCGCAATGCACGGTCCACTCGGAAAAGCAGGTTCAAACCCCGGCGTTTTGCACCGAGAAGTAATTAGGTAGGCCGCTGCGCCATCGTCTCCAGGTGAGGGGCGCGTTTCCCGCGGGCGACGACTATGGGGTTAGCGGCGCGGAGCATTTTGGGGGTGCTGTAGCGGACGATGAAGCCGGTGCGCCACCAGGAGGCGCGGTTGGGGTTGGAGCCGTGAACGATGTCGACGTGGTGGAGTGACATCTCGCCAGCGTGCAAGACGACGTCGACGGCCTGCGACTCGTTGACTTCCGTGGCGATCTCCTGGCCGTGGCTGAGCATGTTTTTCGGGTCGCCGCGCTCGGCGTGGGCGAGCTTGGTCTTATGCGAGCCGGGAATCACGCGCATGCAGCCGCTTTCGGTCGTGCTGTCGCTCAAGGCGATCCACGCGGAGACGGCGGGGGCGCCGCCGAGGAACGTGGCGTACTCGCCGTCCTGGTGCCAGGCGACAAAGCCATCGTCGTGCGGTGGCTTCGACAAAATCAAGGAGCCCCAGACCACCACGTCATCGCCGAGAATCTCGGCAACGCGATCGACGATGCGCGGGTGCAGCACGAGGTCGTAGGCCCAGCCGAATTTGTGGTGCACTTTGTCGAAGTGCTTGAGCGTCCCGCCGTTGGCGTCGACGAGGCGCTGGTACTCGGCGCGCACGGCGGCAAGCTCGCTGTCATCGAGCACGCGGATGGGGAAAGCGATGCCGGCGTCGTCGAAGCTCATCCCAGCACCTTCTCGATCGCGCGGAGCGCGTCGTTCATGTCGTCGACGATGTTCGGCGGGTTGATGAACGAGAACCACAGCAGCTCCTGGTTGATCGCCTCCGAGCGCGGGCACGTGCCAGGAGCGCGCAACCGCGCAAAAAGGGGCACGGCATCGAGCAGTCGCGCGTAGCCTGCGATGGCCGGAATGCCCTCGGCGGCCAAAAGCTCCACGAGCTCGTTGCGTGACGGCATCCCCGGCTCCGCGGTGTAGCGCATCTTGAAGACGAACCATGCGGGCGTCGCGTGTGGCTCGACTGCCTGCGGCGTGAAACAGCGCGGCAGTCCCTCGCGCAATCGACGCACGTTGATCTCGCGCGCGCGGTTCCGCGAATCGAGCTGCTCGAGCTGTGCGATCGCCAGGGCGGCCTGCAGGTCGGTGATGCGGAAGTTCATCCCGACGATCCCCTCGTCGCTTACGCCTTCGCCGTGATTGCGGAGCAGGCGCGCCCGGCGAGCGATATTCGCGTCGTCTGTGACCACGACGCCGCCCTCGCCGCATGTAATCGACTTCGACTCCGTCAGCGAGTAGACGCCGACGTTGCCGAGCGAGCCGACTTCGCGTCCGCGCCAGGTCGCGCCGGGCGCCTGTGCGCAATCTTCAATGATCGGCAAGCCAAGCGCGCGCAGAGCGTCCATGTCGGCGACGCTGCCGCCGAGGTGGACGGCGATGATCGCCTTCGTCCGCTCCGTAATCTTCGCCGCCGCGTCCGCGAGATCGATGCAGAGCGTGTCGGGCTTCACCTCGACGAACACCGGCGTGCAGCCGAACGGCACGACCGCGGTGGCCGAGGCGAGGAACGACATGCATGGCACGAGCACTTCGTCGCCGGGGCCGAGGCCGAGCGCGCCCGCGGCCATGACGAGGCCCGACGTCGCTGAATTGCACGCCACGGCGAAGCGCACGCCGGCGCGCGCGGCGAACATCGCCTCGAGTTTTCGCACCCATCGCCCGCCGAGGAACAGCACCTCGCGGTCGTCGAACGCGGCGGCTTCGGCGGACGGCATCTCGCAGAGCGCGCCGACGTCGTAGCCTTGCGCGCCGGCGCGGCACGCCGACCAACTGCAGCTCTCCAGCACTTCGAGCAGCAGCTCGCGCTCGCGCCCGCCGATACTGCACGGCGGCGCGAACGGCCGCGTGCGCACCGCCTCCGTCGAAAAGATCGTCGTCATGGCGCGACCAGGCAATTCTCCGCGAGCGGCGTCAGCGCGACCGGCACCGGATCGCAGTCTAGGCGCGGCCGCAGCGGCTTGAGGTCGCACGTCGCCACCGGCACGAAGTTCATGTAGAAGATCCGCCGCGGCCACGGCGAGACGTTCGGCGCCGAGCCGTGGATGATCAGCGAGTCGAACACGATCACCGTGCCGGGCGGGCCCATGAGCGGCACGATCCCGAGCTCGTTCGCGGCGTCGCGCACGAGGCCGGCGGGGATGTCCATCATGTCGGGGACGAAGATGTGTCCGCGATGCTGCGAGCGCGGGATCATCATGAGCGGTCCGTTGCAGGCGTTCACGTCGTCGAGGAACACGCCGACGATCGCCGCGCGCGGCGTGCGCATCCCGTCCATGCGATACCACTGGTTGTAATCCTGGTGCCACGCCCAGCCGCTGCCGGAGAACTCCGTCTTCACGTTGAGGCGCGACTGGAACACGTGCACCGGCCCGCCGAGGACCTGCTCGACAAGGTGCAGAAGATACGGATGCCGCGGCACGCGCGCGAACGTGTCGTGCACGAGATGCGCGCCGAAAACCATCTTCGGGATGTCGGGCGCGTGCTCTTCGTCGATCACCGTCGCACCGCGCGCAGCGACGAGCGATTCGGCCGCGGCGCGGAGGGAGTTGACGTCGTCCTGCGGAAGCAACGACGGGATGATGAGAAAGCCTTGGTCTTGAAACTCGTTCATCGGGGTTCTTAGTTGTTGGTTCTTGGTTCTTAGTTTTCGCCGCTTCAAAAACCAAGAACCAAGAACTAAGAACTAACAACCTCCGCGCTCTCCGCCGCCTCCCGCGCTCGGACACGGGGGAGCACTTCGTCGCGGAATATCGCCATCTCCTCCATGTCAGGCCAGCCCATGAAGAGGAACTGCGTGATGCCGGCGGCGCGGAGATCGAAGAGCGCGTCGGTGACGTCGTCTGACGAGCCGACAATGGCCATCGCCGGCGCGCCGAGGTACGGCACCGCGCCGCTCCAGAGGTAATCGTTGAGCCACTGATCCTTCGCCGCGAGTGCGTACGTCGAGGTGAAGGCGACGGAGTCGGAACGCTTGGCGAACTCCTCGTGCGTGCGGCGCGGACGGCCGCCGACTTCTTCGAGCAACTTCTCCGTCGCGGCGAGCGCCTCGCGCCGCGTCGGGCGGACGATGAGCGAGACGAGCAGGCCGATTTCGATGCCGCGGTCGATGAGACTCGCGGTGTGATCGCGCAAGACTTCCGGACGATCGGGCAAACGCCACAGACAGTCGGCGTGTTTGACGGCCATCTCCTCGGCGCGCGCGCTGTTGCCGCCAAGGAAAATCTCCGGCTTCGTGCGGTCGGGCGCGACGAAGGGGACGATCAGCTTCCCCTTCTCGATCTTGTAGTAGCGTCCCTCGAAATTCACCTCGGACTCGCGGCGCCAGAACGCGTCGCAGACGGTGAGGAACTCGTCGGTACGCTCGTAGCGCTCGTCGTGCGCCAGGAAGTCGCCGTAGTAGCGCTGCTCCTCGGGCGTGTGGCCGGCGACGACGTTGAGGCAGATGCGGCCGTTCGTCAGCGTGGCCACGGAGTTGACCTGCTGCACGAACACGGTCGGGGAGAAGATGCCGGAGCGGACCGCGACCATGAACTTGATCTTCGTCGTCTTCATGCCGATGGCGGCGGCAAGGACGATGGGGTCGGGGCGATGGAAGCCGAAGGCGGTGAGCACCGAATCGATGCCGCACTCCTCGGCGTGCCGGCAGAAGTTGACCAGCGTGTCGAGCTCCTGGATGCCGACGGCGGAGCGCGCCTGCGCGCCGCGATATTTCTCGCCCGCGGAGGACATGCTCCAGTGGAAGCGGAGGCTCATGGCGCCGTCGCTTTGAAGAACGATGAGTCGAACTTCTTGCCGAGGACCTGGCGGCCGATCGTGGCCAGCACCTGGTCGTCGTTGTCGTGGCGGACGTAGATCGTGAGGTCGCGGACGATGCGCTCGATTGGGCTCGGGCGGTTCAGCGCGCGCGCGCCGCACGCGCGGACGCAGTGGTCGACGGTCTCGCTGGCGAGATGCTCACCGAGGTGGCGGATGCGGCTGCCGGCGGCCTGGGCGTCGGCGTAGCGGCCACTCTCCCACAGCGTGGCAATGTGGCGCAGCCAGAGCTGCATCGTCTCGACGTTGAGCGACATCTTGGCGACGTGGTGCTGCACGTACGGATCGTCGGTCTTGTTCTGATGGCGGATGAAGTCGAGGCTGTACTCGAACGCCGCCTCGGCGGCGCCGAGGAACGATGCGGCGTAGTGCGGCACGAAGCAGGTCTGCCATCCGTCGCGCAGGTACTGGCCGGGCGCGCCGACGAGGTTCTCCGCGGGGATGAACGTCTGATCGAAGCGGACGGCGTGGCTGGCCGTGGCGCGCATGCCGATCGGATCCCACCACGAGCCGTCGATGTGGATGGTGGGATGCTGAAGATCGCAGGCGAGGAGCAGCACCGTTTCGGCCGCCTCGGCGGAGGCGTGACGCGCACCGCCGGGGCCGGCGGGATTGACGAGGAGCAGCGCCCAGCGCGCGCCGCCGGCGCTCGTGCAAAACGCCTTCGTGCCGTTGAGGACGAAGCCGTCCTTGACGACTTCCACGGTCGTGCCGAAGCGGACCTGCTCGCCGGTCGCGCGCGACTGCGGCTCGCCGCTCCACGCCACCCACGTCTCGTTGCGCTCGACGATGCCGCTGAACCAGCGGCGGCGCTGCGACTCGTCGGCAAGGCCGTCGAGAAGGACGAGCGAGTTCGCGTGGCCTTCCCAGCAGCGCGCCAGCGCGAGATCGGCCTTGGCGATCTCCTTCGTCATCATCCACAGCGTGAAGACGTCGCCGCGGTAAGGGCCGAGTCCAAGGCCGCCGTACTCGCGCGGGATCGTCGGCGCGTTCAGGCCGGCGGCGAAGAGGTCGTCGAAGTCCTGCGTCGGAAACGCGGCGGTGCGGTCGTACTCCGGGGCGCGCGGCGCGAAGCGCTGCTGCGCGAGATGCGCGACGCGCGCGATGACGTCGACATCCCAGGTGGTCTCGGCGGTCATACGCGGTAGAAGAATTCGCGGTTGAAGTAGCTGGAGCGGCCGCTGTCGTCTTTGAATGTGTTGAAGCTGGCGACGACGAGGACGCCGAGCTTGACGTTGGCCTGCAGACGCACTTCCTCGAAGTCGAAGTCGTAGACGGCGAGGAAGGCGCCGGCCTTGTCCCCGTCGAAGTCAAACGCGAAAACGGGAGCGTCGATTTTGCCCCAGTCGCGGGTGCTGCTGGCGACGTGCACGCGCACGCCGCCGCTGCCGTTCGGCTCGACAACGATGCGGCCGATGCCGGCGGCGGGGTTGGTGTTACGCCAATCGCCGACGAGAACGGAGAGATCGAGCGCTGCCTCAACGATCATGCGTCGCTCCGGAAGAATTCGCGGGTGAAGCGGTCGGTCCACGGGCCGGGCTCGCGGAAGGTGACGTAGGTGGCGACGACGAGGAGGCCGAGGTTGAGGTTGGCCTGCAGCTCGACGTCGGCTTCGGGCAGGGTGACGTGCGCGACGAAGCCGCCGGCGAGCGCGTCGCCGCTGGTCAACGCGCCGGCATAGACGCGGCTGGCGCGGACGCCTCCCCAGTTTGAAGGCGACGGGCCGAGGCCGCCGCCGTAGACGTGGACGAGGAGATCGTCACCGTCGACGCGAACGTCGAGCGCGCCGATCCACTGCGGCTTGTCGTAGGTCTTGATCCAGCGGCCGGCCATGGGCTCGACTTCGACCCGCGGCCGCGGTGCGGGTAGAGGGACGGCTTCCCATTCGCGGAGACTCTCCACTGATCGGAGACGGAATGCGGAGGGGGTTTGTGAAGTGGGGAGCGTGCTACAGTTCAGCAGGAAATACCAAGTGGAGATCCACCCGGTCGACTCCTCCGTCCTCGCCGCCGTCGGCTATGACCGGGAGCGGCGGGTGCTGGAGGCGAGGTTCTGCAACGGCCGCGTCTACCACTACTACGACGTGCCGCCGGCGGAGCTCGAGAAGGTGCTGAGCGCGACGTCGGTCGGTGGGTACTTCAACCGCGCGATCAAGCCGAAATATCGCGCCGAGCTGGTGTACGACCCGCACCGCAGCACGGGTCCGTGGACATCTTGAGCCGTTCGTAGAGCGACCCCGGATCGTGCGCCGCGTCCTTGTCCACGCCGTTCCGCCGCCACAGCTCGTTCCAGAGATGCACTGCGTGCGCTTCCTCGGGTAGCTCTGGCGCATCCGCATCGACGATGCGCCGCCACTCCCAGAACGGAATCGGGCAGAAGACCTGCGGCGGCTGCACGGCATCGTGCAGGCCGAAGCGCTCGACAATCTGCTGCGCCAGCGCCGGGCCGGTCTCGCCCCAGCGGAGCGACTGCGGGTCGCGCGCGTCGCAGAACTCCCAGGCGAAACGCATGGCCTCGCTGCCGCGCGGCGCCTTGATCGCGCTCGACGTCACGACCGCGGCGCCCTTCGAGAGCTCGCTGGCGAAGACGTAATCGCCGGCGAAAGTAAACGGCCGTAAACAAATCAGATCAGTATCCACCCACCACCCGCCCCGCTCGAGGAGGAGCTTGTAGCGAAAGTAGTTCGAGAATCCGGAGACCGTGTCGTGCTCGCGGTAGCGGAAGATGCGCTCGGCAGGCAGGATTTCGGTGCCTTCCCGCACGACCACGCCGTCCGGCACGCCGTCGACGTCGCCGTAGGTGTAGAGATGGACTTCGTGGCCGCAGCGAAGGAAGGACGACAGCGACGCGCGCTCCATCGCCGAGAGGCGCGGGCCGATCCAGAGCGACTGGATCGGCTCAGACATCCGGGACCGCCGCCACGACCTCCAGCATCACCAGCGCGCCGGCGGGGAGGGCGTGCGCGGCGAAGGCGGTGCGCGCCGGCAGCGGCTCGACGCCCAGGCCGGGGAGCCAGGCGGCGTAGAGCGTATCGACCTCTTTGAAGTCCTTGATGTCGGCGAGGAGCAGCGTGACCTTGACGATGTCGGCCGGCGTGCAGCCGGCTGCGTTCAGAATCGCCTCGACGTTCGCCAGCATCAGCCGCGTCTGCTCGCCGAGCCCCTCGGCGAGCTTGCCGGTGGCCGGATCGCGTCCCGACTGCGCCGCGACGAACACCAAATTGCCGGTGCGGATCGCCTGCGAGTACGTGCCGATCGCCGGCGGCGCCGCGTTCGTGGCGATCTTCGCCTTCATCTCCGGTGCGCCTTCAGCGGAATGTGGAAGTCGACCTGCACCGGGCCGCCGGAGAGCGGCGCGAGGTCGAGGATCTCGAGGTTGCCGGGATAGATGATCTGCACGGCCACGCAGTTCTTCGGATCGTCGAACTGCAGGTCGAAGTAGTGGAACTCGGTGATGTTCGAGGCATAGATCCAGAGGTTGTTCTGGCCGCGGATGTAGCTGCTGAAGCTCTCGCTCTCCATCGGCTCGTTGCGGATCTCCAGCGGCACCTCGCTGAAGATCTTCTTCGTCAGCGCGAAGTGCTCGAACGCGTACTGCCAGCTCTGCTCGTACGGCCGCTTCGTCGAGCCGCGCTCGCGCGGGAGGCAGCCGCGCTGCTTGAGGCAGATGTTCTCGCGGACGAAGCGCTCCAGATCCGTCTCGGCCTCGTAGTCGCCGGCGGTGAGGCGGGCCAGGAAGTGCGTCACGTCGCGGCTCGTGATCCAGACGTCGCGGATCAGCTTGAAGTACGCCAGCGCGGCAGGATTGATGTCGAAGATGGTGATCCGCTTCGGGCGCCAGAGCGGGATCATGTTCAGCCCGTACATGCCGCCGACGACGCTGATCATGTGGATGTCGTCGTGGCGCCACGCCGGCACGCCTTCGTAGTGCGCCTTGATCTCGGTGAACTCGCGGAACGAGCCGTCCTGCGCGCCGTCGTCGGTGCCGTAGAACACGTTCTCCGGATGGTTGACGTACATCTCGCGATTGAAAGCTCTCGGTGCCTCGGCTATGGTCACGATCCCTCCATCTGCCGCACGCGCGGCAACACCTCACGGCCGAAGATGAGCATCTCGTCGAGCTTCGGCCAGCCGGCGATGATGAACTGCGTCACGCCGATTTTCTTGTATTCGAGAAACTGCTCCGCCAGCTCGTCCGGGCTGCCGATCAGCGTGATCGACGACGAGCCGTAGTACGGCACGAGCCCCGCGTAAAGATTGCGGTTCATCCAGCCGCGCTCGTCGGCGGCGGCGAGCGCCTGCTTGAGCGTCTGCGAGTCGCTGCGGTTCAGAATGCCGCGCTCCTCTTTCTCGGTATCGTCGTTCGGCAGCATGGCCATCGCGGCGGCGACGGCTTCGTCGCGCGTCTCGCGGCAAATCACGCAGAGGCGCAGGCAGACTTCGACGCCGCGCTCGCGCACCTGCGCGACGATCGGCGCGAGCTTTTCCGGCGTGTCGATGAGGCGCAGCCACGCCGAGCCCTGCGACAACGCCAGCGCCTGCGCCTGCGGCGAGTGGCCGGAGACGTAGATCTCCGGTGCGGTGCGGTCGGGCGACTGAAACGGCGCGTGGAGCCGGCCGCCGTCGACGCGATAGTACTTGCCGTCGAACGCGACGGTCTGCTCGCTCCAGAACGAATTGCAGATGCGCAGGAACTCCTCGGCGCGCGCATAGCGGTCGTCGTGCTCGAGGTAATCGCCGTAGCCGCGCTGTTCCGCGGTCGAGCTTCCCGCCACGATGTTCAGGGCGACGCGGCCGCCGATCAACCCTGACAGCGTGTTGATCTGCTGCACGAACGGCGCGGGCTGAATGAGGCCGGAGCGGTACGCGACGATGTACTTGAGCGCCGGCGTGGCGCGGCCCATCGCGCAGGCGATGAGCAGCGTGTCGGGCTCGTAGCGGCTGAACGACAGCAGCACCGACTCGATGCCGCTCTCCTCCGCGGCGCGCGCGAAGCGCGTCCAGCCCTGCACGTCCGGCATCGCCGCGGGCGACTCTTTTTTCGTGGTGAGGACGCGCGACGTCTCCTGCGCGGTCTTCATCGAGACTTCGCCGCCCTTCGGCATCATCCAGTGGAATCGCAGCGCGCTCATGCGACCTGCCGCCGCTCCGCGTCGCGCACGCGCGGGATGACGTCGCGGCCGAAGATCGACACCTCGTCGACCTCGGGCCAGCCGGAGAGGATGAACTGATTGACGCCGATCTCCTTGTAGGCGAGGAACGCCCCCGCGAGCTCCTCGGGCGTGCCGACGAGCGTGGTCCAGACCGGGCCGTAGTGCGGCACGAGGCCGGTCCAGAGCGTGCGGTTCAGCCACTCGTCCTTCGCGCCCGACTCCGCGTACATGCGCGAGTCGTTCTTCAGCGCGATGGTCGTCTCGCGCCGGTCGTCGGGAAGCAGCGACTGTGCGACGCGGAGCGCCTCCTCGCGCGTGGGGCGGCAGATGACGCAGGCCCGCAGGCAGACGTCGATGCCGAGGCCGCGCATGCGCGCGACCGGCGGGCGCAACGACTCGGGCGTGTCGGCGGCGCGCAGCCAGCACGTGCCCTGCGTCGCGGCCAAACGCATCGACTGCTCGCTGTGCCCGGAGACGTAAATCTCCGGCGCGCGGCGGCCGGGCGCGACGAACGGCGTATGCAGCGTTCCCTTCTCGAGCTTGTAGTAGCGGCCGTCGAAGTCGACGTCGTGCCCCTCGCGCCAGAAGGCATTCGCCGCAGCGAGGAACTCCTCGGCGCGCGCATAGCGCTCGTCGTGCGGGAGGAAATCGCCGTAGCCACGCTGCTCCGCGGCGGAGCTGCCGGCGACGATGTTGATGGCCACGCGGCCGTCGATCAGCGCGGAGAGCGTGTTGATCTGCTGCACGAACGACGTCGGGCCCATGAGGCCCGAGCGATACGCGACGATGTACTTGAGCCGCGCCGTCTCCTGCCCCATCGCGCACGCGACCATGAACGGCTCCGGCTCGTAGCGGCTGAACGAGATCAGCACCGACTCGATGCCGGCGTCCTCGGCGGTGCGCGCGAATTCGAGCCAGCCGTCCATGTCCGGCTTCGGCGAGGGCGAATCGAGTTGGATCGACTCGACGCGATAGCGCGCCGCCTCGCGCGGCGTCTGTCCGGGCCGCACTTCGAATGCCTTCGGCAGCATCCAGTGGAAGCGGATCACGACGTCTCCTCCACGAACCACGGCACCGGCTTCGGCGCCACGCCGTGCTTCTCCGCCCACGACTGCAGCGCCCACGGCGGCGTGTCGATATCGCGGTAGCCGCCGAGGAGCTGGAAGGTGATGGGGTCGCTCTTCATGAGCGAGCGCATGTCGGGGCTCTCGAGGTAGATCTCCGGCTTCATCCAGCGGTAGGCGTAGCCGTACATCAAAACCTTCGAGGTGCGGTCGCTCTTGTTCGGCGTGGCGGTGTGGTAGAGGCGGTTGTCGAAGAGGAACGCGTCGCCGGCGGTGAGCGTGAGGTCGCAGAGCTCGACGCCCTTCGGATCGACGCCGCCTTTCGGGATGACCAGCGGCTCGGTGCGCTTGTGCGTGGCGCGCCCGAGGAGCGTCATGCCGGAGCTCGGCGTCGGAAAGTCGGTGAGGCAGTAGCAGACCTTGATGCCGACGCGCGGCAGCGCCTGGTGGCCCAGGTCGCGGGGGATGCGGATGTCGCGGTGCCAGCCGCGGCGGAACGGCGGCGCGTCGGGATCGGACGGCTTCTTGTAGAGGACCGAGGTCGAGTGCAGGTGGATGTTCGGACTGAGCAACTGCACGATGAGCGGCACCATCGGCGCGCGCGAGACGAGCTCGAGGAGCGCTTTCTCGCGCAGCACGCCGGGGCGCCAATCGCAGTGGTTGTGCTCCGGCTTGCCGGGGATGACGTGCTTGCGGAGGAAGATGTCGGCCACGCGGTCGGCGGCCTCGGTGAGCGCGTCGACGCTGTCGCGGTCGAGAGCGTTGCGCACGACGAGGAAGCCGTCCTCGTCGAACGAGCGCCGCTGTTCCTCGGTCAGCCGAACGAAGTCCATCATCGCTTCCGGATCACGCAGCAGTGCTGCATCTCGTTGTTCGCCGGCGGCACGATCTCGGCGTGCGGGAAGAACGCCTGCATCTGCTCCGCCGAGTAGAAGACGTGGTAGGTGCGCTGTTCCTCGGGCGGCACGTCGCGGACGTCCTCGCTCTCGACGTAGAGCTCCTCGCCGTTGACGAGAATGCACCACGCCGAGGCGTCGGCGCGCGCGCGCAGTTCCGCCGCTTCGGCCGTCCAGACGTCGCCCTGCTCGCGCTCCAGGCGCCAGTGGAAGTTGTTCCACTTGTACTTCTTCGGCCAAGCATGGTGGCGGTGGTCAATGAAGGTGAAGGCAAGCGCGCCGCCGGGGGCGAGCCGCGACTCGAGGTCGCCGACGAGGTCGAGCATGTCCGACGGCGGTGTGTTGGTGAAAACGGAGTAGGCGACGATGTAGTCGAATTGCCGGTCGATTTTCGGCAGCGCCAGGCCGCGCACGCCGTACGGGTTGAAGAAGAAGCACCAGCGGTCGAAGTGGACCCAGTTCGCGCGAGGGTAGAACGCGCGGCCGCGCGCGATCGATTCGGCGTCGACGTCGACGCACCAATAGCGCTCCTCGTCGATCGTGCAGGAGGGGTCGCGGAGAATGTTGCCGATGTTGCCGCCGTAGTCGAGGACGTTCTTTTGCCGCCAGTTGGCGTTGCCCACCTGCTGGGAAAAATACGCAAACTGACCCGTCTTCGTCGACACGAAGGTCATGCAGAGAAGACGAATGTGGTGAGTTGGTTGTGAGCTAGGGCTTGACGATCTCGAGGACCTTTCGCTCGAGCTCCTCAAGCGTGTACTCCGCGTAATATTCGTCGGAGGTCGGGGCGTAGATGATCTTGCCGTCGACGACGGGGAAGCCGCAGCCGTTCCGGTCGAGCTTGCGGCCTCGGTTGGGCGAGAAGAAGAGGACGATCTCTTGCCCCTCGGCGAGATCCTTCATCCCCGGCTCGCTCTTCAGCGTCACGAAATGGCCGGCATCGTTGAGCTTAATGTCGTCCTTCGAGCCGGCCCACACCTCGACGATCTCGAGCTCGCGCCGGTCGTCGATCTCGCGGAGCGCTTTCGCCTTCGCGATGACGGGCGACATCTTGACGAGATCTTCGAGCGGCGCCCAGAGCTCGGCGAGCGCCGAGACGGCTAGGACGCTGATCGCGGTTGCGATCAAAATGCGCTTCATCTGCGGAAGTCTACGCCGCGTAGTCCGGTTGACAAGTCTTACCAGAAGGACGTAAAAGGACCAGGAAGGAAGTGGAATGTTGACGCCTATCGAGCGCTGTCCGTGGTGCGGAAGCCGCATCACGCACGCCAAATTCGTGCAGATTCAGGATTCCATCCGCAAAGACGAGCAGCGCAAGCTCGCCGCGGCGGAAAAGCAGATCCATGAACGACTTGCGAAGGAGATCGCCGAGCAGCAGAAGAAGCTCGACTCCGAGCGCGCCAAGATTCTGAAGCAGCTCGAGCTCGCCAAGCAGGAGGCCGAAAAGCTCCGCCGCAAGGAGATCGCCGAGGTGCGGGCCATCCTGCAGAAGGACCGCGACGCCGCACTCTTAAAAAGGGATGCGGAGTTCGCACGCGAGCGCGACGCCCTGCAGAAGAAGATCGCCGAGATGAGCCGCCGCGTGCGCAGCACCGATGTAGCCGAGGGGGGCGAGCTCGACCTCTACGAAGCGCTGCGCGAAGCCTTCCCCGAGGACCAGATCTCGCGGACGAAGGGGAAGAGCGCCGGGACCGTGGTGCACGACGTCCGCTACCGCGGCAAGTCGGCCGGCAAGATCCTCATCGACGCCCGGCCGCGCGCGGCGTGGCAGCACGCCTTCGTCACGAAGCTGCGCCAGGACCAGTCGGACGTCGGCGCGGACCAGGCGATCCTCGCCACATCCGTGTTTCCCGCCGGCAAGAAGGAGCTGTTCGTCGAGTCGGGGATCATCGTCGTCGGGCCCGCGCGCGTCGTGGCCATGGTCGACGTGCTGCGGAAGACGCTCATCGCCATGCACGCGGCGAAGCTGAGCGACGCGGAGCGCACGGACAAGCTGTCGCGCCTCTTCCGCTTCATCACTTCCTCGGGATTCAAGCGAAAGCTCGCCGAGGCGTCGGAGCTCGCCGCGGAGGCGCTGCAGATCGACGTCGACGAGAAGCGCGCGCACGACAACGTCTGGAAAAAACGCGGCACGGTGCTGACCCGCATCAAGAACGTGCTGCGCGAGATCGACACCGACGTCTGCGCGATCGTCGAAGCACCGCCCGGCCCTGACGCCGCCGGCGCGAAGGTGCTCCGTCCGGCCGCTTTCCGGGTGACGAGCAATGACTGAGCATCAATGGCAGGAGCGCCGCCTGGGGCGCACGATTCTCCGCACGTACCGCGACACGCGCGACCTCTACGACGTGATCCCGAACGAGCGCCAGCCGCGCATGGGCCCGAAGGAAGACCTCGAGCTGCAGAGGCAGATCGAGGCGAATGAAGGGATCTTCGAGCCGCTGCTGGTCGAGCCGCACCCCGACGTCAAGGGGAAGCTGCGCATCATCGACGGCGATCGCCGCTGGACCAATTCGAAGATCCTGGTGGAGACGCAGCGCAAGGACGAGTACCGCCGTATCCCGCTCGAGATCACCGACCGCACGCTCACTGACGACGAGCGCCTGCGCGTCTGGATCTACATCCACCGTCAGCGAAAGGAGTGGGACGCGAAAGAGAAAGAGATGGTGGCGTACGCGCTGGTGTCGATCGTCGGCCGCGCCAGCGCCGCGAACATCCTCGGCGTGACGGTGCGCGAGCTCGACAAGCTGGTCGAGGTGTATCAGCTCTCCGAAAAGCTGACGAATCTTCCCGAGCCGGGGGCGTCGATCACCTGGGCGCGCGAGATCAAGAACATCAACAAGAGTCTGCTGACGCCGACGGTGCTCGACACGATCGTGCGCAAGGTCAACGACAACGAGATCACGAACTCGAAGGACATCCGCAAGCTCCGCGTGGTGCTGCGCGACCCGGTGGGGAAGGACAAGTTCCTGGCCGGCGAAAGTCTCGAGCGCGTGCTCGACGCCGTGGCCACGCCCGACCAGCCGAAGAAGGGGAGCCTGGCCGGCGACATCGACGAGCTGACGCAGGCGCTCAAGCGCCATTCGTGGACGACGCTGGCAGCGGCGCGCGGCGACGCGGCGCTGCTGGAGCGGGTGGAGGAAGCGGAGCGGCTGCTGCGGGATCTGAAACGGGCGTTGGGCTAGTGCTTGCGGAAGAGCACGATTCCGCGGTCGATGAAGAGCGCGATCTGATGCTGCGTCTCCCATCCGTTTCTTCCGCTGCGCGTCGACATCGGATTCCAGGCGAGATGGATGTTGGCGCGCGTGGTCTGGTCGTGCCAGAACGCTTCGAAAATGGGGCTGACGACGTTCACGCCGCGTGCGCCGCGGCCGGAGACGCCGCCGACGGTGATGAGGCCGCGGACGAGGATTTTCCCGACGCTCAGACCCGGTAAGCGGCTCGTGTACGCGAGCTCGCTTTGCGTGCGGTCATCCGCCGTTCCGGACCGCACGGTGCGCGCGACGTTGACGGTCCCGAAGCCGATATAGGGGATGTAGGTGTCGCCTTCGACGCCTAGGGCGCGCTCGTGGCCGTGGAGCGTACCCGCCGGACCGTTTGTGTTCGGGTAGAAAAGATCGGTGGCGATGTTCTGATTGCTGGCCGAGAGCCGGTAGCGGAGCTTGAGGTCCTTGCCGCCGTACCATCCGATCTGCACGGTGTCCTTGCCGCCAGGCCGCGGCGGCAACGGCACTTCGTCCGACGCGGGCACCGGCGGGAAATAGATCGGAGGGCTGCAGTTGCAGACCCGGATGGGCGGGGGCGCGTCCGCCCGGACTTCGCTGTGCTTGTAGTCGAACTGGAAAGCAGACCAATAGACGCTGTTCGCGATGTGGAGGAACCGGGCGTCGCGATGGAGCGGCCGAGTGTCGTCGACGTAATTGTTTGCGGCGCCGAGCACGAGCCGCGAGGCGAAGACGGCGGTGTCGTGTTGGCGAGGATCGACGAAGTCATCGACGTCGAAGATGGACCGCTGCTGTGCCGCCGCGGTTGCCGCGAGCAGAAAGACTGAGGCGGAGACGAGCTTTCGTAGCATCAGCGGACTCCGATCGTCACGCTCTTGAAATCGATCGCAGCGAACTTCTTGTCGTCGAGGTCGATTGCATTCGAGGCGAGATTCGATTGCGCTCCATCTCCCCGGTTTCGTTGCGCCGCCAGCGCGTGAACGACCCAATCGCGCCTGACGACGAGCTTTTTCTTCTCCACGAGCGCATTGACGAGAAGACCGCGCCGGGCATCCGGCGGCCCGAATTGCAAGCGGACGTCCTCGGCGTTGAATCCTACGAAGCGGGCCGTCTCCGAGCCCCGGAAGCGGACGGTCTCCTTGCACGGCTCCTGCTCGCGGACGTATCGCGAGGTGAGCGTGCCCGGCACCGTCGTAAACGTGACTTCCTGGCCGCGATAGCAACGGCCGAACGTGAACCGCAGGATGTTCGTGCGCTCGAGCCCTTGGCCAGAAAGACATTCCGTCACTCTGCCGGCTGCATTCTTCGCTTCCCAGCGGGCGATGCCGAAGCTTTTGGGTAGCCACGTTCCGACGTCGCCAGCCCAAGTATTCTTTCCGGCCTTCGTCAGCGTGTATTCGTGGCCTTCGCCAGCGTTGATCACGATGAAAATCTCGTCCGGAATGTCGCCGCAAGAGGACCCGTTCACAATGACCTCGATCCTGTGAAACGGAGACCCCGGAGTTTGCGCGGTGGCGGCGACCGACGTCGCAAGAACGATTGCAAACACGATGGGCTTATACATGGCGAAGTCCTTTGCTGATGAGGTCATGGGTACCGGTATCCGACACTAAGTCCATGTCCGGTAGCCTGTGGTTGGGATCGTTGGACTCGGCGATTACACATCGCAGCTTCACCCGCTTCTCCCCGATGAGCTTCAGGATGTCGTCGTCGGAGACGTCGGTCCGCGTGCGGCGCAGTCCCGCGCTCAGTCGAAGGACGGCCGATAGCGGCTCCTTCGGCCGGATGAGCGTATTGCCGATCTCAGCCTGCTGGAGATCTACCGGCATGAGCGGAACGGAAGGATCGAAGATCAACTGCGCCTTCGCGATTTGGGAGAAGGCTCCGCCCGAATTGCGGAATTGAACGTAGACGCCGCTTTCGTCGACGTCTTTGACGACCACCGTCGTGTTCGAATGCCGGTTGAGGTAATCGACGTACGCGTGGATCGCCGGCGTCAGCACGGCGATGAGCGTCGTCAGAATCGAAAGAAACGTCGTGGAAACGCCGAAGTGCTGCCGTAGGTCCTGATACGACTTGCACGTGTTGCAGTAGTTGGCTCCTTTGCGGATTCCGCTTCCGCAGACGACGCATGGCTGGTAAGCCAGGACGCATTTGCAGAATGGACAGCGCTCCGCCGTGATGTCGATGTCTCGGCCGCAGTCCTTGCAGGGCTTCTTGACGATTTCGTCCATGTCAATTCCCGATGTCGATCGAATACACCTGCGGACACCCCGGCGTGCCGGTGGAGTCGGTGGCGTTGACGGCGAAGATGAAGCGGCCCGGCGTCGACGGCGTTCCGGTCAGCACTCCGGACGACGAGAGCGAAAGGCCGGGGGGAAGCGTGGCGATGACGACGTCGTAGGTGTAGGGCGGAATGCCGCCGGCGGCGGTGAAGGCCTGCGCCGGATACGCTGTGCCGGCGGTGCCGGACGACAACGTTCCAAACAGAGGCGACGCCACGATCAACGGCTCGCAGAAGAGCGGCGGGTCGAAGATCTCGAGCGGGTAAATCTGGGTGACCTCACAACCCGATACGCTGTCCTTAGCGGTCACTTCGACGTTGAAAATACCGAGGGCGTCGGGCAGCCCTTTGAGCGTCCTTGTCTCCACGTCGAAAAATGTATTGGGAGGCAGCGTGGCCGCATTGACACTGTAGGTGAAACAGCTGGCGAGGTCGGGACGGACAATCGCTATGGATAGCGGCGTGTAGAACCGCCATTCGTTCGGCAGTGTGGGCAGAAGAATCGTTTTCGGACAGGCGATGGTGATCGTGTAGTCGCGCTGCCGCGGACAGGCGTTCGGATCGGAACTGGTCACTGTGAATGGGAACGTTCCGGTCTCTCGCGGGACACCTTGCAATGCACCGTGCAGACCTTTCGGGAGCGAGCCCGTGATCGTGCCGCCGAGGTTGTAATCAACTGCACTGCAGACCGTGCCGAACAACTCGATTGGCGTCAATGCCGCGGCAGGCGCGATCTCGACCGTGTACGTTCCGGTGACGGAGCAGCCGGATTCGTGATCGACGCGCACTGTGAACGTGTACTTGCCTGGCGTCGTCGGTGTGCCCGAAATCACTCCGTCCGGCGCCAGACCGCCGACTCCGGGAGGCAGCGCGCCGGCGACGAGCGTCACTACGCCTCCGCAACTCGCGGTCACCCTTCCGTTGTATGGCTGGCATTCCGTTCCATTCGGTAGCGACGCGGTGATCGTCACGTTGCAGCCGACCGGCAACGTGTACAGCGCGCAGACGCTGCAGCCGGAGGGGGTATCGGTCGCGCAGGCTTCAACCGGGAAGTTGCCTGCCTTGGCCGGCGTGCCGGTAATGAACGGCGACACTGATTCCAGGCCTGGCGGCAGCCCTGTGAATTTGTACGTATACGGCCCCGATCCACCGCTCGCCTCAAACCGTGCGTTGTACGGATCGCAGACGTTCGCCGGCGGCAATGCGGGAGGCAACGTGAGGTTCGGACAAACATCGATCGTGTAATAGCGGATGCCGACCGCTCCTTTGGCGTCGATCGCCGTCACGCCGAAGACGAAACGGCCGGACTCCGCCGGCGTTCCGGACAGCACTCCGCCGTCGAAGCTCAATCCCCGCGGCAGCGAGCCGTCGACCATCTCGAGCTTGTACGGCGCGTCGCCGCCGTCGGCGGTGATCGTCGTCTTCGGATACTCGGAATTGACGGTGCCGGAAGGAAGCGGCGGCGGCGATAGTGTCACGAGCTTGCCGCAGAGATTCACCGCGTCGGCGTCGAGCGTGACCGCTCCGTTTTGCGAGAGCACGCGGCCGGCGAGCGTCACGCCGTGGCCGAAGGCGATGTCGTTGCGGGCGAGAAAATTGCCCGCCACCGCGCTGTCGTCGCCGAGCGTCACGGAGCCGCCGACGATCCAGAAAACGCGGCTGCTGAGCGCGCCGTCTTTCAAAGTCATCTTCGTGCCAGGGGCGACGACGAGGTCTCCGCCGATCCGGACGATCCCTTCATCGACGAGGATCTCGCCGGCGAGACGGATGTCACCACCAGCCGGCGTGTTCGACGCATGCACGGCAGCGTTGTCCTGCTGCGCGCGCCGTACGGTGCGCTCGTTCGTTTCGATGGCGTCCGCTCCGAGGGCGAGAATGCCGGGCGGAAAACCGGTGATCGAGGCGCCGGAGCTGACGCCGATCCTGCCCGTGACCCGTGTCGGCCCTGAGCTCGTGACGCGCGTCCCCGCGAGGATGACGAAGTTTTCGGCCGTACCGAGCGACGGCGCCGGCTGGCCGAAGATGGCCGGGGCAGCGGCGACAACAGCGGCAAATGGGAAACGCAATAGCAGACGACGCATTGACTATCCTTCCTTCATTAGTGCAGGAAATTGCCAAAACGTTTCGTCCGCGCCGCAGGAAGCTGAACGGCCGATGGGCCGAAAGGCCATGATGCATCGGTTCCATCAGCCAACATGCAGTTGCCTGACGACGAGCTCACGCCGCGCCGCACAAGCGCGCCAACGAACATCGTGCTTGGCCGGATCGTTGGCAATCCGCCGCAGCTCCAGCAGCCCGCCTTCACGCGCGACCCGCGGCCTCGGCAAGGCCCACGCCGCCGGCATCGTTCACCGAGACATCAAGCCAGCCAACGTCATGGTCACCCGCGACGGCGTGGAGCAGCACCGCGGTGAGGAGGTCGAGCCGCCGGCGACATCTGGGCGCTCGGGATCACGGGCCAGGTCTTGTCAATGCAGGCTTTCATGAAGCGCATTGTCTGGGATCGGAAGCAAACCCGCTGACAATCTCGGCAAACCCGCTCGGTTTGCCAAGAAGATTCTTCATAAGCTAGGCAGTGTTTCTAAGATAGCCAGCAAGTTACGTGAGATTGCAGGCGAGTTTGGTGAGATTGCCGGCGAGTATTGTCAGATTGCCAGCGAGTTTGCATACGTTGCTAGCAGTTGTTCTTCCGTTGGAAGCACCTTTCATCCATTGGAAGCGAATTCGCTTCGCATGCCATCCATCTCCCTGGCATCATCTGCGCGTGGCCAAGGATGGCTGTGTTCACGCCTTCCCAATCAGCGCCGACTCCCGCTGCTGCGTCGAGGGCGAGACGCTCGCGGCGAGAAGATTGCCGCTGGCGCTTCCGCAGATGTTGCGGATTGGAGCGGATATCGCCAAAGGCGTCGGAGCGGCGCGCGGCGCAGGCGTGATGCATGGCGCGCTGGCGCCGGTGCGCGATCACGAAGACCGGCGCGGTGAAGCTGCTCGGCTTCGGGCTGGAGCGGCGCGATGCCGGCGTGCGCGACGGCGGCGTGCCGCAGGTGGCGATGCCGGCGGCGCTACGGTGCCGGTCGACGCGGTCATCAACTCCGTGGGCCGTCTCGGTCGTCCACGCGGAGAGCGCGCCGCCGCGGACGATTCACCTGGTGACGAATTGGGCGAAGGGGATGCCGTGAGGAAGCGGGGAGGGCTTGCGTCCTCCCCGCCCGGGAACGTTACGGCGTCGTCACCACCGCCGCGTCGCGAACCTGCAGAAAATCGACCGCGAGCTGGAAGGGCTCGACGAGCCGTGCCTCATCGGATGGCACTCGCTCGTCGTGCGGACGACCGGCCTCGTCGCGCCGTGCTGCATCCTGCAGGCCTCGCCGCTCGGAAACCTCTTCAAGCAGTCCGTGT
>DATDFB010000063.1:0-9517 GCA_036522835.1 Thermoanaerobaculia bacterium
GCGTTCTCGATCTCCGCGCGGCGCTTCTGCAGCCGCGTGGCTTCGTGGCCGAGGCGGATCACCTCGAGGTTCTGGTAGGTGAAGAGCGCCAGGAAGATGCCGACCGGGAGGCCGAAGAGGACGACGCCGATGAGCTCACGCAGGCGCCGCCGGTCGCGTTCGCGAACGATGTGAACGTTGTCGATGGACTTTTTCTGCGCGTACATGGCCGCACTCGAAGCCAAGGAACAAGGGTGAAGATCTGCCTACACGCACGATCGCGAAAGCCATCCACTCGCACCCACGCTCCACGCTCCACCCCTCCCGAGCTCACGCCACCGCACTCACGCCCACCCTTCCCCAACCTTCACCCTTGCTCCTTGGCTCCTGCGTTACATTTCTCCGCAACCCTCAGCTTCGCGCTGCGCGATCGCGGATTTCGATCGATCTCTTCCTCCGAGGCGGTCACCGGCCCGTGCGTCAGCACCGTCACCACTCTCTTCGCGCCGCACGCGCAGACCGGAAGTCCCGGCGGGCACGTGCACTCCCCTTCGAGCCGCCGCAGCGCGCGCTTGACGATGCGGTCCTCGAGCGAGTGGAAGGCGATGACGGCGATGCGCGCGCCCGGCTCGAGCACGCTCACGGCGTCGTCGACGAAGCGCTCGAGCCCGACCAGCTCCTCGTTCGCGGCGATGCGGATGGCCTGGAACGTGAGCGTGGCGGGATCGATATCGTGCGGTCTCTTCGCGCGCTTGACGCCGCGCACGACGTCGGCGAGCTGCGTCGTCGTATCGAGCGGTCGTGCCTCGACGATCGCCCGCGCGATGCGCCGCGCCATCGGCTCCTCGCCGTACTCGCGAAGGATCCGCGCCAGCTCCTCCTCGGACGTCGTGTTCACGATGTCCGCCGCAGAGACGCTGTCGGGCCCCATGCGCATGTCGAGCGGCGCGTCGAAGCGGAACGAGAATCCGCGCGACGCGTCGTCGAGCTGCATCGAGGAGACGCCGAGGTCAGCGAGAACACCGCTCGCGGCATCGATGCCGGACTGCCTCAGAATTTCAATGAGCTGCTCGTGGCGCCCCTGTACGAGCGCCACACGGTCCCCGAATCGCCTCAGCCGCTCGCGCGAACGTTCGAGCGCCGCCGGATCGCGATCGATCCCGAGCAGCCGCGCCTCGGGATACCGCTCCAGCAGCCCCTCGGCGTGTCCACCCAGCCCGACCGTCGCATCGACGAGCGTCCCGTCATCGCGCGCGGGGCGGAGAGATTCGACGACTTCGTTGAAAAGAACGGATTGGTGCACGGCTCAAACCCCGTGCAACTCCAACTCCTTGTAGTCTTCGTCGGTCAGCGGGTTCTCCGCGAGGCGCCGCTGGATCCGCTCCTCGTTCCAGACGATGAGGTGATCGTTGTTGCCGATCACCACCACGTCCTCGGCGATCCCAGCCACGGTCCGCAGCACGGCCGGGATCAGCACCCGCCCCTGCCCGTCGATCGTGCCGGTCTGGCCGAAGTAGTTGAGGCGCTCCAGGAGCTTCTTCTTCGGCTGCGACGCCGAGGGCACTTTGGCGAGGCGGGCGTGGTAGTCGAACCAGACCGCCATCGGGTAGATCAGCGCCCGCTGCCCGTCTTCCGAGGTGATGAAGCAGTCCGGACCGAACTTCTGCTCAATGATCTTGCGGAACTCGGCGGGGATTTTGAGCCGACCTTTGTCGTCGACTTTGGCGGGGGCATGCCCCATCAGTACGCTGTCCACCACCGAATTTCACCTTTGTAGCGTGCATACTTACCACTCTTGGCCACTTCTGTCCACAACTTTCCACGGTGTGTAGAAAAAAAGAGGACAGGCAAGAGTGCCTGTCCTCCATGAGCTACTGCACGTACGCGTCGATCTTGATGTCGAAGGATTGGCCCTGGCAGCTGGTCTGCCAGTACGCGGTCGCCTCGTAATGGCCGTCGCCGGTGCGCCGGAACGTGGCGTTGGGAGCTCCGTTGGCGAGCGAGCCGACGCGGATCACCTCGCCGTTTCCCTCGATGATGGCATCGACGATCTTGCCGCTCTTCGCGGTGCCGTGGGCGAAGATACCGTCGCGCTGGAGCTCGAAGGTGTCTTCCAGACCGTAGCAGCGGCCGGTGAGGAAAAGGTCGACGTAGCTCGGGACGATGCGCAGCGTGAGCGTGCCGATGGTGGCCGCCGCGGTCGACGTCCCCGGCCGTCCTGCCGCGCGTCTCCGCGGCGGCGCGACGTCCTCGGCCTGTTTGTCCTGAAGGACGAGGAACGCCTGATTCGGCGTCGGCCCATCCCACGACCGGAAGGCATACAGGTCCGCGGGCGAGTCGGTGCGGAACTTCCCGGCCACGACGCTCACTGCGTAATAAAGGTTGAACGGAGGCACGATGACGTTGCCCATCGACTCACCGGGGAACAACTGCACGCGCGCCGTCTCGTGCAGCGTGCCGTTGGAGTACGTCAGGATCGACACGTTGCTTCCTTGCGAGCCGACGGCGATGTCCCAGCGCTGCATGCTGGAGTAATGGATGACGTCGAGGGTGACGCCGACATCGCAGAGGTCATTGACCGCGCAGGCGCCCGCCGGACCGACGGCCAGGCGGGAGAAGCCGCCGTGCCCGTCGCCGAAAAAGACCGCCACGCCGTCGGTGCCGTAGGCAACGATGTCGTTCTTGCGGTCGCCGTCGATGTCGGCGATCTTCACGCTGTCGCCGTTGCTGCGGCCGTACGCGAAGCCGGTGAAGCGCTCGGGCAGCGCCTCGAACGTGCCGTCTCCGCGGCCGGCGAGGATGAGCAGCGAGCCGCCGAGCATGACGACGACGTCCGTCTTGCCGTCGCCGGTGACGTCGCCCGCGGTCATGCGCTGGCGTCCGCCGATGTTGATCGGCGTTCCTCCGCGGAGGTCGAGTTGGACGAAGTCCGTCCGCTCGAAGGTGCCGTCGCCGCGAGAGCGGTAGAAGGCGTAGTCGAAGCGAGTCGACTCCTCGAACGGATGCGGGTACGGGAGGATGAAATCGTCTTTGCCGTCGCCGTCGAAGTCGGCGATGAACGGCGGCAGACCGATGGGACCGTTGGCCGCCGGCGTCAACACCGCCGTCGGCGCCGGAAACCTGGTGAAGCTGCCGTGGCCGTCATTCATCCAGATCGAGTACGGCCCTTGCGGCGGCATGACGTAAACGGCCTCGTCGGTGGTGAGGAGGTCGACGGCGCCGTCGCCGTTGGCGTCGAGCACGCCGAGGACGCGGCCGGAGATCGGCAGGCGCACCGGCGCGGCGAACGCGCCGTTCGTGTTGCGCTGCCAGGTGATGTCGTCGATGACGTCGGTGAGGCCGTCGCCGTTGACGTCGCCGACGGTGGCGGAGCGCGTGTTGGGCGCGGGCTTCGGGGTCAGTTGCGCGAAGAGCGGGACTGCGACGAGGAGCAGGGCGGAAAGGGTGACGAACTTTTTCATGGCGTCTCCTCCATGCTTTCAAAGCCTTCAAACGCGAAAGGCCGGCGGGACGCCGGCCTTTGCACTACGAATCGATTCGTTGAAATGCCATTATAGCATAGAAAGCTCTTCGAAGTACTTCGCAAACGCGATCATGCCGCCGCAGGCCTGCTGCCAGTCGTAATTCTCGTTCGGGGCGTGGTACCCGTGCTCCGGAAGCGAGAGGCCGAGGAAGAGAACCGGGCAGCGGAAGACCTTTTCCATCGAAACGACGGCGCCGATCGAGCCCCCCTCGCGCACGAACACCGGCTCGCGGCCGAAGGCGTACTTCATGGCGTGGCGGACGGCGTCGGCGAAGGGGCCGCTGACCGGCGCCTTGTACGGCTGCATGGCCGCTTCCGACTCGATCGTCACGTCGCGGTTGCGCTCGCGCACGAAGTCGCGGATCAGCTTCATGATCTTCTTCGGGTTCTGCTTCGGCACGAGGCGGCACGAGATCTTCACCGTGGCCCGCGGCGGGATGACCGTCTTGATCCCCGGGCCGGTGTAGCCGCCGACGAGGCCGTGGACCTCCATCGTCGGCATGGCCCAGATCCGCTTCATGACGTCGAGCGGATCTTCGCTGCGCACGGACTTGAATTGATGGTCCTTCTTGAACGCGCGCATGGAGAAGCCGGAGGTGCGGAAGTCTTCGAGCTCGGCGCGCGTCGGCGGCTCGACGTCGTCGTAGAAGCCTTTGATCTTCACCTTGCCGGTGGTGGCGTCGTACATCTCGGAGACGAGCTTCATCAGCTCGCCGATGGGGTTGCGCGCGGCGCCGCCGGTGGTACCGGAGTGCTGGTCGGTCTCGGCGGTCTCCAGCGTCAGCTCGAAGCCCTGCAGGCCGCGCAGCCCGGCCGGGCAGGCGGGGCGCTGGCGCGAGACCCAGATGGTATCGCTGACGAGGACGGAGTCGGTGGCGAGCTGTTTGGCGTAACGCTTCACGCCTTCGTCGAAGTTCGGCGAGCCGATCTCCTCCTCGAGCTCCCATAGCACGCGCAGGTTCGCGCGCACGCCCGCCTCACGCGCGGCGCGGATGCCCCACAGCGCCGTGAGCGCGGGACCTTTGTCGTCGGTCGTGCCGCGGCCGAAGTAGCGGTCACCTTCCTTCGTGAACGCGAACGGATCGGTGTTCCACGGCTCGGTCTCGCGCGAGGCCGGCTGCACGTCGAGATGGTTGTAGATCGTGACGGTGGGCGCGCCGTCGCCGGCGTCGAAGCGGCCGTGCACGAGCGGATTGCCGTCGGTCTCGAGGATCGAGGCCTCGCCGCCGAAATCAGCGATCGTCTTCGCCGCCAGCTCGGCCATGCGCCGGATGTCGGGGAGGCGCTCGGGCTCGGAGGAGACGGAGGGGATCTCGACGAAATCCTTCAGCGCCGACTCGAATGCGGCGCGCTGATCTTCGGCGAAATCGGAGAGCGATTTTTTATCCAGCTTCATTGCGGCGCGGATTCTACACGTAGGGGGCAGAGCGCAGGGCGCGGGGCGCAGGTGGCGTTCTCGCGGCCGCACGACCGCCGGCCCGAGGCAAGGACCGCGCGGCGGCAAGGCAACATCTGCGCCCCGCCCCCTGCGCCCTGCCCCCTAACTCACCACCCGACGGCGGTTCCACCCCGCCGTCCATCCGCAGCGCCGAGCCTGTCCCCGTTTGCATCGAAGGCGATGCACTCCGCGTCGCCGATCGATCCGGGAGTCTTCGAGCTGACGAGGCCCGGGATCGCGTGGAACTTGTGACCCATCCCGACCAGCGCGTCCCACGTGTCGCGCGGAAACTCGAACGCTTCCCATCCGATCTCGTCGGGCAGCCATTGATGGTGGAAGCGCGGCGCGTCGACGGCCTGCTGAGCGTTCATGCCGAAGTCGACGATGTTGACGATGACCTGCAGGACGGTGTTGATGATCGTGCCGCCGCCGGGGCTGCCGGCCACGAGGAACGGCTTGCCGTCCTTGAGCAAGAACGCCGGCGTCATCGATGACAGCGGCCGCTTGCCGGGCTGGATGGCGTTCGCTTCCCCCTGCACGAGGCCGTAGAGGTTCGGCGTGCCGGGGCGGCTGGCGAAGTCGTCCATCTCGTCGTTCATGAGAAACCCGGAGATCGCGACCGCGGAGCCGTAGCTGTCGTTGAGCGTGTAGGTGTTGCTGACGAGCATTCCGTCTTTGTCGGCGACGGAGAAGTGCGTCGTCGACGGCGACTCGTACGGCGCCGGATCGCCGGCCTCGACCTTCGTGGCCTTGGCCGGATCGATGTCCGCGCGGCGCTTCTCCGCGTACGGTTTCGACACGAGCGCGGTGACGGGCACGCGCGCGAAGTCGGGATCGCCGAGGAATTGCGCGCGGTCGGCGTAGGCGCGGCGCATGACTTCGACCATGGTGTGGACGTGCTGCGAGGAGTGCCAGCCCATCGACTTGAGGTCGTACGGCTCGAGCATGTTCAACATCTCGATGAGGGCGATGCCGCCGGACGACGGCGGCGGCATGCTGACGATCTCGTAGCCGCGGTAGGTGCCGCGCAGCGGCGTGCGTACTTTCGGCTGATAACGGGCGAGGTCTTGGGCGGTGAGGAGGCCGCCATGGGCCTTCATCGCGCCGACGATTTTCTTCGCGGTGACGCCGCGATAGAAGTCGCTCGGGTCGTTCGCGATCCGCGCGAGCACGCGCGCCAGCTCCGGCTGCACGAGCCGGTCGCCCATTTTCTTGTCGCCGAAGATCCGCCAGCTGTCCGGGAACTGCTTCATCCGCTGCGCCTCGGTTCCCTTGAGGCTTTTCGCCAGGTACTCGCTGACGACGAAGCCGTCCGCGGCGAGCTTCCGTGCCGGCTCAACGAGCGTGCGCCACGGCAGCTTGCCGTAGCGCTTGTGCGCGAGCGCGAGCCCGGCCACGGTGCCGGGAACGCCGCTCGCTCGATAGCCGAGGGTCGAATCCTTCGTGACCTTTCCCTCGGCGTCGAGGTACATGTTCCGCGTCGCCGCCGCCGGCGCGACTTCGCGATAGTCGATGGCCTCGCTCGTCCCGTCCGCCGTCCGCACGAGCATGAACCCGCCCCCGCCGAGGTTGCCGGCCTCGGGCCACGTGACGGCGAGCGCGAACGCCACGGCGACGGCCGCGTCGACGGCGTTGCCGCCGCGCTTCATGACGTCGGCGCCGATGCGCGAGGCCATGCCGTCGACCGAGGCCACCATGGCGTGCTTGCCGCGCACGGGGAGGCGCGATTGCGCGGCGAGGGGAACCGCGACGAGAAGGAGAAGAACGGAGAGGCGCTTCATTGCGCCGAGAGTCTATTGCGAACCGTTCACACGCGTGAACTCGTCCGTTCCCCACGCCAGCGAGGCGGCCTTGTCGCCGCCGGTGAATCGGAATCGAACGACCTCGCCATTCTCCGGCACGAGCTCCACGCGCGCTGTCTCCGGTTCGGTGAACGCCTCCAACACCGATCGCACTCCGCCGGTCGTGGCCACGAGATGGCCGCCCTCCTCGCGGATGGTCATCGTTCCGAATTGCGGGTTCTCGTACGTGCCGGTGTACGCGCCGTTCGGGTGCTGGAGCATCCACGGACGCGCCGCGCGCTTCTCCGCATCGGCGATGAGGAAGGCGCGCCCTTTGACGAGGTTGGCCTTGAAGTCCGCCACGATCGCCGCGGAATCGGGAGATTTCCCGAGCAGCAGGTCGTTGATGTAGGACGTGACGACGAGCAGCACCCGCTGTGAGATCGGGCCGCTGGCGTTGATCATGATGCCGGCGCCGATTTTCTTGTCGGGCAGAAACGAGAACGACGACTGCCAGCCCGCGTAGCCGCCTTGATGGAACCGGGCATTCTCGCCTTTGAGCTCGCCGATGTACCAGCCGAAGCCGTATCCGCGCGCGGTCAGGTCGCCGCGCTGGAGGGTCGCCGGCACCTGCATCGCCTGCGCGGCCGCGAAGGCCGCGTGCGGAATGCCGCCGCCGCCGGCCTCGATGTTGGCGTTCAGCCATTTCGCGAGGTCCTCCGGCGTCGTCACGATGCCGCCCGCCGCATGCATCGTGCGGTCGGTCTTCGTCAGCGACACGACCTCCACCGCGCCTTTGCGGTTGACGAGGTACGCCGTGGCCATCGGCTTCTTCTTCGCCTCGGACATGTAGGCGGTCGTCCGGTTCATGCCGAGAGGCTTGAAGACGAGATCGCGAAGCGCGTCCTGCCACGGTTTGCCGGTGACCCGCTCGATGGCCAGCGAGGCCACGACGTAGCCGAGGTTGCTGTAGTGAAAGCCCGGCTGGCCCGGCTTGCTGTACGCGAGCAGCGAGACGAGCTGCGCCGGCGTGTGCTCGCCCGTCACCGACGTGCGCCAGACGATGCCGTTGTTCTCCAGGCCGGAGGTATGCGTGAGAAGAGCGCGCAGCGTCGGCGCGTTCTGGAGCTTCGCTTCCGGCAGGTACTTCGTGATCGGAACATCGAGATCGAGCGTCCCGCGCTGCGCGAGGATCGCGCACGCCAGTCCCGTGTACGCCTTCGTCGTCGAGCCGATGTAGTACCCGGTCCGCGGCTCGCGCAGATAGACGGTCTTACCCTCCCGCACGACCGCAATCCCGATGCTCGGCACCTCGGGGACGTCCCGCAGAAGGTCGCTCACGAAGCGATCGATCTGTTGCGATTCGCTGGCAATGCTCGGAGTGACGATGCCGAAGCAGACGACGAGCAGCAGCAGGATTGCGCGTTTCATAGCGGCTTGAACGCGGGAGGGCGATGGCGGTTAACAGCGTCAGGAACGGTAGTCGGCGTTCAAACTGACGTAGTCGTGTCCCAAGTCCGACGACAACAACACGGCGGTGGCGTTGCCGCCGCCCAAGTCGACGGTGATGGGGACACGCTCGCGGGCGAAGACTTTGGCGGCGTCTTTTTCGCGGTAGTCCGCCGGCTCGCCGTCGCGCACGAGCGTGACCGGGCCGGCGGCGAGCGAGACGCGCTTGACGGAGAAGCGCGCGCCGCTGCGGCCGACGGCGGCGAGGATGCGGCCCCAGTTCGGATCGCCGCCGTGCAGCGCGGTCTTGACCAGCGGGGAGGTGGCGATGGCGTGCGCAGCGAGGCGGGCATCGCGCTCGGAGCGGGCGCCGCGCACGACGAGCTCCATGACGCGGGTGGCGCCTTCGCCGTCGCGGACGATCATCCAGGCCAGCTCGCGGCAGACGTCGTTGAGCGCGCGCTGGAAATCGCCGAGGTCTTTGCCTTGCGGGCCCTTCCCTGACGCGAGCAACAACACCGTGTCGTTCGTCGACGTGTCGCCGTCGACGGAGATGGCGTTGAAGCTCTGATCGACCGCGATCTTCAAGCAGCGGCGCAGCGCGGCGGGCTCGATTGCGGCATCGGTCATGACGAAGCCGAGCATCGTGGCCATGTTCGGGTGGATCATCCCCGCGCCTTTCGCCACGCCGACGATCTGTCCGCGCTTGCCGCCTAAGGTGTAGGTAGCCTGCGCGACCTTCGGGCCCACGTCCGTGGTGACGATGGCGTGCGAAAAGGCGTCGACGCCGCCGGCGGAGAGGCGGGTGATGGCGTCGGGCAGCGCATCGCGGAGCTTCTTGTCGGGAAGGACCACGCCGATGACGCCGGTCGAGGCGACGAAGATCTCTTCGACGGGGCAGTGCAGCAGCTCCGCGGCGCGGGCGCGGGAGCGCTTTGCCGCGTCCATGCCGGCCTTGCCGGTGACGGCGTTCGCGCAGCCGGCGTTGACGACGACGGCCTTCACTTTGCCGCCACTCTTTTTCAGCGCGGACTTTGACAGCGCGACCGGCGCGGCCTGGAAGCGGTTCTTCGTGAAGACGGCGGCGGCGCTCGCGCCGTCGGGAGCGACGATGAGTCCGAGGTCCGGCCGCTTCTTGCGGATGCCGGCGCGGACGCCCGAGGCGAGGAATCCTTTCGGGAGCTTCATGATGTGGAGTGCGGCGGCCGCGCCGCCGCGGAGACGTTAGTGGCAACGGCGGTGGCGGACGCCATGGCCGCCAAAGGCACGCCGTTCCGCGAAGCGCACGAGATCGTCGGGCGCGAGCTGGGACGGATTCGCGAATTGGCCGCGCAGCACGGCATCACG
>DATDFB010000064.1:0-50390 GCA_036522835.1 Thermoanaerobaculia bacterium
TCCGCTGCGGCTGGAGATCTTCGATCGGACGGAAGGGGCTTCCGTCCGATTGCAGCGGACGGCCGCTGCTAAGATCTCTTCACTGCCGTGTGCACGATGAGCTGAGACATCCTGCCGTGCACGATGAACTGAGACGCAACAACTAAGAACTAAGAACCCCCTCTCCCTCCCACCCGCATCATGACGTATAAATAGATATCATGCCGCGGGTCCTCCCCCTTCTCGCTCTGGCCCTCCTTCCCTTCCCCACCCTCGGCGCGGTCACGGGCACGGTCTTGGGCGAGGACGGGCGGGCGGCGGGGGCGACGATCACGGCGTTCGCGCTGGAGTCGTCGGAGCAGCAGCGCGCCCGCTGGCTCTCGGTCGACCCGGCGCGGAAGCCGCTCGCCACCGCGGTGGCGGACGCCGGCGGGAACTTCGTGCTCGATCCGAAGGCGCGGGTCTTTGACCTTCGCGTCGACGTGGCCGGACGGCCGGCGGTGGGCGTGCGCGCGGCCGACGGCGACGACGCCGGCGTCGTGCGCGTGAGCGCGCCGCCGATGGCGCGCGGGACGGTCACCGCGAACGGCAAGCCGCTCGCCGGAGCGACGATCATCCTTCGCTTTGCCGGCGCGGAGAGCGTCCTCACGACCGACGCCGCAGGCCACTACGCCGTGCCCGATCCGAAGCGCCTGGTCTCCCGCATTCTGGTGCGGCATCCGCGCTTCGCGCCGGTGGCGCGCGAGCTCGGGCCGCTCACCTCGCCGTCCGCCGACGTGGCTATGACCCCGGGCATCGCACTGACCGGCCGCGTCGTGGCCGAGGCGCCGCTCGCTGGCGCCGTCATCGAAGTCGACGACTTGCCGCTGGCGACCACCGGCGCCGGCGGAGCGTTCTCCATCGAGCACGCGCCCGCCGGCGCGCGAAGGATCGTCGCGCGCGCGGCCGACCGCATCGCCGTGCGGCAACTCGGCGGAGAGCGAACCGTCGTCCTCCGCCTGTCGAAGGCCGCCGCGGTGAGCGGCTCCGTCCTCGATGGGACGAGCGGCGCGCCCATCGCCGGCGCCGAGGTCATCGCCGCCGCGCCGCGCTTCGGCGATACGGAGCATGGCCTCCGGGCGATCAGCGACGAGAAGGGGAACTACGAGATCCGCGGCCTCGCCGGCGGCGAGCTCGAGCTCACCGCGATCCATCCGGGCTACGCCACGCCGCGGATCACACTGAATCTCCCCGACGGCCGCGCCGCGCGCAAGGTGCTGTACGCCGCTGCGCTGGCGCGCATTGCCGGCTCCGTCGTCGACGAGCGCGGGCGCGGCATCGCCGGCGTCACCGTGACGCCGCGGAGCGTCGGCGGCGGCGAGGCGCTTCCCAATCCCGGATTGCTGCGCACGGTGCAGAGCGCGATCACCGCACCCGACGGCCATTTCGTCGTGGCCACATCCGAGGGGAGCATGCGGCTCGAGGCGACGAGAGCGGGATGGCCGGCGGCGCACTCCGCCGCGCTGCGCGTCGTCCCCGGCGCGCGCGTTCGCGGCGTCACCATCGCGATGCCGAACGGCGTGGCGTTGACCGGCCGCGTCCTCGGCAGCGGGCGGAAGCCGGTCGCCGGGGCGGGCGTCGGCGTCGCCGGCGACGTCGTGCGCACGGGTGACGACGGCACCTTCGCCCTGCGCGTGCTCGAAGGGACCGTCGACGTCGCCGTTACCGCCGCCGGCTACGCGCCGCGCACGCTGCGCGTGCCGGTTTCGGCGAGCTCGCCGCCGCTGGAGATTCTGCTCGAGAGCGGCGTGGCCGTGAGTGGCCGCGTCACCCGAGGAGGCGCGCCGGTCGAGGGGGTGAACGTCTACGTCGTCGGCGGCGCCGCGGACGCGCCGGTGCAGACCGCCGCCGACGGCACGTTCCGCCTCGGCGACCTCGCCGCGGGCGACGTCCGCATCGCCTTCCGGAAACCGAGCGATCTCATTCAGACGACGCGCAACGTCACCGCGCCGGCGAACGACGTCCACGTCGACCTGCCGGCAGGTGCGCGCGTCAGCGGCCGCGTCGTCGACAAGGCCAGCGGGAAGCCCGTCACGGCGTTCGATGCCGGTCTGGCCATCTCCCGTCCCGGCTCCGCGATCATGCTCGTGGCGCCGGCGATGCGGAGCTTCACGAGCGACGACGGCACGTTCTCGATCGACGGCGTGCCGCCGGGCACGCACACGCTCGCGGTCAGCGCGCCGGGCTATGTGATGGCGCGCGTCCCGAACGTGACGACGGAGAACGGGAAGAATGTCGAGACCATCGAGGTCGAGCTCGACGGCGGCGTGCGCGTGAGCGGCCACGTCACCGGCCCGGACGGCGCGCCCCTGGGCGGCGTGCTGGTGCTCGTCGATCCGCGCGCGGCGACGCACGGCGCGGCGGGAAACGACCCCTACACGCTCACCGATCCCGACGGCGCGTACGTGCTGGAGAATCTCGAGCAGGGGGAAACCACGCTGGCGTTCAGCCGCAGCGATCTGGTGACGCTGCGCAAGAACGCCACGCTCTCCGGCAGCTCCGCGGAGGTCGATGCCCAGCTCTCCGCCGGGGCGTCGATCGCCGGCGTGGTGCTGCTCGAGGGCGGCACGCCGGTGGCCAATGCGCAGGTGCAGGCCTCGTCCGCCGCCGACGCCGCGTCGGCTCGCTTCGCGCAGACGGATGACGGCGGCGCGTTCTCGATCGCCGCCGTCGCTCCCGGCCACTACGAGATCACCGCCACGAAGTCCGGCTACGGCGCGGCCGCGCTGCACGACGTCGGCGTCCCTGCGCCGGCCGCGCTGCGCCTGGTAATGAAAGGCGGCGGCACGATCAGCGGCCGGCTCATCGGGCTGACGCCGGCGGAGCTGCGCGGCGCCGCGGTGCAGGCTTCGTCGGACGACGGCGTCACCACCTCCGCCGCGCCGGACGAGAGCGGCCGCTATCGCCTGGAGGGCGCGCCGGCCGGCACGCTGCGCATGAGCGCGCGCAGCGGCCCGTTCACCACCAGCGCGCGCACGGCCCAGACCAAGTCGGTGTCGGTCGAGAGCGGCGGGAGCGTCACCGTCGACTTCGACTTCACCGCCGGCATCGCCGTCAGCGGACGCGTGTCGCGCAACGGCGTGCCCCAGCCCGGCGCGACGGTGGCGTTTCTGTCGCCGACGGCGTCGCAGCGGAGCGCGCGCGCGACCGCCGACGGCAACGGCCACTACGAGATCGGCGGCATCGACGAAGGCCCCTACAACGTCACGGTGCTCGATCGGACGAACGTGCCGTACACGACGAGCTTCGAGGTCCGCGGCTCCTCGACGTTCGACATCGACATGCGCGGGGTGAGCGTGTCGGGCCGCGTGACCGACGCGGCCAGCGGCGTGGGCGTAGCGAATGCGGCCATCGAGCTGCGGAGGAAAGATGCCGCGCCCGACCTGCGGGCGACGCTCTCCGACGCTGCCGGCGCGTTTTCGTTCGCGGAGGTCCCGAGCGGCAGCTACGAGGCCTCGGTACGAAAAGCGGGCTACGGCGCCGCATCGGCGGCGGTGACGGTCGGCGACGGCAGCACGCCGCCGGTCGACGTGACGCTGACGCCGTCGTCCGGCTTGCGTCTCCGCGTCGTCGACGGCCGCGACGGGCGGCCGCTCACGGCGTGGGTGCACGCCGAGTCCTCCGCCGGCGGTTACGACGGAACCGTCGCGGCAAGCGCGGAGGCGGCCGCCATCGGCCTGGCGGTGGGCGCGTACCGGATCACTGCCGGCGCGGCCGGCTACGCGCCGGCGTCGCAAACCGTCACAGTGCCGGGGGAGCAGACCATCGCTCTCACGCCCGGCGGCACGATCATCATCACCTCGACGAGCGACGCCTTCGCGTTCGCGCGCATCGTCGACGCCGGGGGGCAGCCGGTCCGCTTCGGGCCGGGTCCGGCCACGGACGTGTTCCGCGTCGACCCGGCCCCTGGGCAGACCCGCATCGCCAACGTCGCCGCCGGCACGTACACCCTCCAACTCCTCGCCGGCGACACTGTGCTGCGCTCAGCCACGGTCACAGTGCGCGAAGGGGAGAGCGTGCCGGCAAAGCTCTGACGGCTACGGGTTGAAGACCTCGATGTAGAAGCACTTCGTGACGTGGCAGCCGACCGAGTCGGTGACCGTGAAGCAGACGAGATACTCACCCTCGGTCGTCGGCGTGCCGGAGATCAGCCCGCCGCTGGTCATGCTCAGGCCCGGCGGCAGCGATCCGGACTGGATCGTGAAGGTGTAGGGCGCCGTGCCGCCGTACGGGTTGAGCTGATAGCTCCCCGCCACGTTGAGGTGGAACGGCGTGATGAATTCGTCGGTGATGTCGATGGTGCTGCAATTGGGATAGACAAACGGAGCGACCGCGATGAGCAGGACGGACAACAACAAGACCTTCCTCATGAAACCCTCCTCCTATCCATTAAGAATGACGTCAATATACATCGCGCTCCGGTAGGACGGCAGTGGGCAATTTTGGAAGTGGTTCTTAGTTCTTGGTTCTTGGTTCTTAGTTCTTGGTTTTAAAACCTAAGAACCCAAGAACCTAACAACCAAAAACTAAGAACCAAGAACTAAGAACTAAGAACCAAGAACCCCTTACGATCTCCCCGTGCTCCCTTCCCGCTTCCCCGACCCGCGCCGCGCGCGCGGCGACATCGTGGCCGTCGGCGAGGACTACTCCGTCGAGACGCTGCGGGACGCCTACCGCCACGGCATCTTCCCGTGGCCGCACGAGCGGCTGCCGCTGCCGTGGTTCTCGCCGCGGCGGCGCACCGTCATCGTCTTCGACGAGGTGCACGTCGGGCGCACGCTGCGGAAGGCGATGAAGCGGAGCGAGCTCACGTTCACCATCGACCGCGACTTCGCTTCCGTCATCCGCGCCTGCGCGGAGACGGCGCGGCCGGAGCAGGATGGCACCTGGATCGATGAGCGCGTCATCGATGCCTACCTACGCTTTCACGAAACGGGCGACGTCCACAGCGTCGAGGTCTGGCGCGGCGCGGAGCTCGTCGGCGGTTTGTACGGCGTCGACGCCGGCGGCCTCTTCACCGGCGAGTCGATGTTCTACCGCGCCTCGGACGCCTCGAAGCTGGCGCTGCTTTTCCTCATCGAGCACCTCCGCGCCCGCGGCGCGACGTGGCTCGACTGCCAGGTCATGACGCCGCACATGGAAGCGCTCGGCGCGCGCGAGATCGCCCGGGCGAAGTTTCTCGATTGGCTGGCCGCGGCGCAGGCGAAGGGGCTGACCCTCTTTCCGTAGATCCTTCTCTCCGCTTGCGGGGAGAAGGTGGCGCCGAAGGCGCCGGATGAGCGGCGACGGCTTCCCATCTTGGACCCCTCACCCGGCCTTCGGCCACCCTCTCCCCGCTACGCGGGGCGAGGGCCTATGGCAACTTCGCGCCCGGCAACAACCCCATCGGCCGCGCCCGCAGCCGCTCGGCCATCGCCAGCTCGCCGGCTTCGTCGAGCAGCGCAACCTCGTACGCGCGCGCCAGCGCGTCGACCCAACGCCGCGCATGCCGCTCGTCGAGCACCGTCCCGAGCCCGTCCGCCACGCCGATCCGCGCGAGCAGCAGCTCGTGCCCGCGCTCCTTCCGCGCCACGCGCAGCGCGTCGAGGACGAGGATGTTCGTCGCCCCTTCCCAGATGGGCAGCACCTGCGCGTCGCGCAGCAGCCGCGCCATCGGCCAATCCTCGATGTAGCCGTTGCCGCCGACGAGCTCCATGGCCTCGGAGACGCACGGCACGGCCAGCTTGCCGGTGACGGCCTTGACGATCGGCGTGAGGATGCGGAGGAGGCGCGCGGCCTCGCTGTCGCCCGCGTCGGCGCGGCGCAGCGCGTCGACCGCTTCGAACGTCATCAGCAGCGCGCCAAGGTGCTCGGCTTCGAGGTCGAGCAGCGTCTCCTGCGCGAGCGGATGCTCGATGACCGGCTTGCCGAACGCGGAACGCCGCTCGATGTACCAGCGCGCCTCGTGAATGGCGCGGCCGATGACCGCGCACGAGGCCACGGCGTTGTAGAGGCGCGAGAGGTTCATCATCTCAGCCATGGCGCGGAAGTCGCCGAGCTCCTCGGCCGGCGCATCGCGCAGCAGGACTTCGCCGGTCGGCATGGAGCGGACGCCGAGCTTCTCTTTGATGCGCTCGATGATCACGCCGGGATTGCCGCGCGGAAAAAGCAGGAACGTGTGCAAGCCGCGCGTGCCCGGCTCATCGCCGGCGCGCGCGGTCACGAGCACGGCCTCGGCGTCGACATTCGAGCAGAACCACTTCTGCCCCGTGAGGCGCCACACGCCGCCGTCGCCGCGGCGCGCCACCGTCTCGTTCGCGCCAACGTCAGAGCCGCCGGCGCGCTCGGTCAGGAACATGCCGCCCGAGGGGAGGCGCGGGATCACACGCGCGATCTGCTCGCTCGTGCCGTAGCGCGTCACGACCCGGGCCACGCCGTCGGTCATGCAGAGTGGGCAGTAAAGTCCCATCTCCGCCATCGCGAAGAGGTACCCCATGGCGAAGCTGACGAAGGGGGCGTCGGCGACGTGCTCGTGCGGCGTGTACTTCATCGACAGCATCCCCGAGCCGAGTGCGATGCGCTCCATTTCGCGGTAGGCGGGGTGGTAGTCGATGCGGTCGACGCGGTTGCCGCGCTCGTCGTGCGTGACGAGGCGCGGCGACTCGCGGTCGGCGATGGCCGCGAGCGGCGCCACTTCGGCCGCCGCCGCGGCTCCCATCGCCCGAAGCTGCGGCTCCGCCCACGCCCACGCCGCGTCGCCGAGCTTGCGCCGGCAGAGATTGCGAACGTGCGGCGAGGCGTCCCAGTAGGAGATGTCGGGCGGAGCCGGGATCATGCGAGAGCGGCGGCATGGCCGCCGCACTCCACGGATTCTACTTCTCCACGATCTGCGCTTTCAGCGGCCCGACGGCGGCGAGCACCTCGCCCTTCTCCTTCTCCGGCACCTTGAACTTGTCGAGGGTAGCCGTGAGCGCCTTCACCGAGGCGTCCCAATCCGACTCGGTGATGCCCATCCCCTTGTGCGCCGTCTTCATGTCGCGGCCCATGTAGACGCACGGCCCGCCGGTGGCGTTGCAGAGAAACTCGACGACGTGCTGGCGGAGCTTCATCAGCGAGTCCTGGCTGTGGCCGACGACGAAGCGGGAGAGCTGCTTATCGGTGGCCAGGCGGCCGATGAAGTCGTCGGTCACGGCGGCGATGGCGTCGTAGCCGCCGAGGCGCGTGTAGAGCGACGGCGCCTTCGGCGCGTCGGCCGCGGCGAGCGCGGTGGTCACCAGGAGGAGTAGAGAGCAGACGAAGAGCGTACGAAAACGGGTCATGCGGACCTCCTTTTTGTTGAAAGCTACGGCGGGCGGGGGCGAGCGGATTTACCATGCTGCTACACAGGAGGCTCTATGACTCTCTCGCGACGCGCGTTCGCCCAAGTCCTCGGCGCCGGCGCGGCGGCTGCCGCCCTCCCCTTCCCTCGCCTGGTCTTCGCCAAGTCGCCGCCGCTGTCGCTCGTGCGGCTCAACGCCAACGAGAACCCGTACGGCCCGTCGCCCGCGGCGCTCGCGGCGATGCGCGACGCGCTGTCGATGTCGTCGCGCTATCCGGACGAGGAGGCCGACGCGCTTGCCGCCGACGTCGCCAAGCTCCACGGCGTCTCCTCCGAGGAAGTGCTCCTCGGCGACGGCTCGAGCGAGATCCTCAAGCTCGTCGCCGCGGCGTACACCTCGCCGTCGCGCAGCGTCGTCACCGCCGATCCGACGTTCGAGGCCATCGGCCACTACGCCAAATCCTCGGGCGCCGCGGTCGTGAAAGTCCCCCTCGACGCCGCGTACGCGCACGACCTCGGCAAGATGGCTCCGGCGAACGCCGGCGTCGTCTACATCTGCAATCCGAACAATCCGACCGCCAGCATCACCCCGAAGGCGGCCATGCGCGCGTTCCTCGACTCCGTGCCGGCGACGACGATGGTGCTGGTCGACGAGGCCTACCACCACTACGCGACGTCGAGCGACTACGAGAGCGTCGCGCCGCTGGTGAAGTCGAAGCCGAATCTCATCGTGGCGCGCACGTTCTCGAAGATCTACGGCATGGCCGGCCTGCGCGCCGGCTACGCGCTCGCGAATCGTGACGTGATCCAGAAGCTCGACGCGCAGAAGGCGTGGGACTCGATGAACCTGATGGCGCTCGTGGCGGCGCGGGCCAGCCTGGCCGACAGCGGCTTCGTGGCCGAGGGACGCCGCCGCAACAGCGCCACGCGCGCGCACGTGGTGGAGAGCGTCGGGGCGATGGGCTACAAGGTCATCCCCTCGGAGGCGAACTTCGTGATGATCGATCTCCGCAGCGACGTGAAGCCGGTTATCGCCCGCATGCGCAACGAAGGCGTCCGCGTCGGCCGCCTCTTCCCCGCACTTCCCCAACACCTCCGCGTGACCATCGGCACGCCGGAGGAGATGCAACGCTTTTTGGAGGTGTTGCGATGATCGCGTTCGTGTTCGCACTCTTCGCCACTGCCCAGCCACCCACGCAGCCGCGGCCGCATCCGCAACCGCAGCGCTGCTGCGCGCCGAAGGTCCTCGACGCGACGGGGAAGGAGATCGGCGAGATCATCAGCTACGACGTGGCGTTCCCGAGCATCCCGCTCAACGCGTGGGTGCGCTACGAGGTGAAGGGCGACTCGGTGGCGTTGCTGGTCGGCCCGGAGGCCTTCCGCCCGACGACGGGCCTCGGCGGCAGCGCCGTGGTGTTCACGTCGAACGACTGCAGCGGCGACGCGTTCCTCAATCAGATCTCGCCGCCGCTGGCGAAGCGCTACGCGGCCGTGCTCCCCGAGGGGGGCGCCGGGTGGCCGTTCCAGCAGACGCACGCGTGGCTCTACGTGACCGACCCGCTGCCGGCGCGCGTCTCCCCCGGCGCGACGGTGTTCCACTCGCAGTGGGAGTCGAGCAATACGTGCGTGCCGTACCCCGCGCCAGGACAGACGTTCCCCCCGAATCAGTTCGGGTTCTGGGCGAAGAAGGTGGAGGATCTGTACGCGAAGTTCAAGCGCCCGTTCTTTGTGCCGTGATGTGGAGTGCGGCGGCCATGCCGCCGCTGTCAGAGCGCCGGCATGGCCGGCGCACTCCACATCAAAGCACAATCGTGTACCCCAGCGTCCGCAAATCCCCCATCCGGTCCAAATACACATGCCCATCCGTGTGATCGATCTCGTGCTGAAAGATCCGCGCGGTGAAGGCGTCGAGCTCGATCTCCGCGGGTGAGCCGTCGTGATCGATCCCCTTCACCAGGATCTTCCTGTAGCGCGCCACCTCGCCGCCAAGGAACGGGACGGAGAGGCAGCCTTCCCAGTCGGTGATCGTGTCGGTACCGATCGGCTCGTACGTCGCGTTGAACATCACGCCCGCGCCGACTTTGGCGATCCCGCGGCGCTTGGCCACCTTCTCCTCCACCTCGAACACGAAAATGCGCAGCGGCAGATGCACCTGCGGCCCGGCCAGGCCGACGCCCTCGTAGGCGTGCATCGTCTCGATCATGTCGTCGATCAGCGGGCGGAACTTCCCCGCCTTGATGTCCTTCACCTCGAGGTCTGACGCCTTTTCGCGCAGCACCGGATGCCCGAGTCGCGCCACCTTCAGAATCATGCTTCCGCCTCCGTCAACAGCGGGGTTTGCCGCATCCACAGCGACAGCGCAAATGCCGCGCCGGTCAGGATCGCTCCGCCCAGGAATGCCCCGCGTGCCTGCGCGA
Source organism: Thermoanaerobaculia bacterium (assembly GCA_036522835.1). Classification (GTDB taxonomy): domain Bacteria; phylum Acidobacteriota; class Thermoanaerobaculia; order Gp7-AA8; family Gp7-AA8; genus DATDFB01. Next base: position 9,733 of record DATDFB010000064.1, read on the forward strand.
GATCGTACAGAAAGCCGATGAGGATCGGGCCGATGAAGCGCGCCAGCGAGCCGACCGCGGTGGCGATGCCGAGCATGCTCCCGTGCTCGCTCGGCGGCGACGCCTTCGTCACCATCGACGTGAGCGACGGATAGCAGAGCCCCGTGCCGATGGCGATGAAGAACGCCACGGCGTAGAGCAGCGGCACGCGCCAGACCGCGGGGACGAGCGCGAGGCCTAGCGTGTACGACGCGGTGCCGATCGACACCAGCGTCTTCTCGCCGACCGCTTTCGCCAGCTTGCCGATCAAGCCGCCCTGGATCGTCGCCACGACCACGCCCATGAAGAGAAAGAAATAGGAGAGGTCGATCTGGCGGAAGTGAAAGCGGTCGCGCGCGTGCAGCGTGACGCTCGTCTCCATTCCCGCGACCGACAGGAGCATCAGGAAGAGTGTGAGCATGATGAGTGCGAGGAGGCGATGCCGCCCAAGCGCGGACCAGACGCGGCGGTCGAACTGCGGCGGCAGGCCGGCGCGGACTTTGGTGTCGGGGCGCTTCGACTCGCCGAGGACGAAGAACGCGAGCAGCAAAGCGCTGAGGGAGAGGCCGCCGGCAACGAGGCCGGGCAGGAGGTTGCCGTGCATGCCGTGATGGATGCCGACCGCCGACAAGATCCCGCTCAGCGGCGGCCCGAGGATGAAGCCCATGCCGAAGGCGGCGCCGATGAGGCCCATCCCTTTCGCGCGCTCCTGGGGCGTCGTGGTGTCGGCGATGTACGCCTGCGCGGTGCCGATGTTCGCGCCGCCGGCGCCGGCGATGACGCGCGAGGCGAAAAGCATGACCAGATTCCGGGCGAAGCCGAAGAGGAGGTAGCCGATGCAGCTCGCCGTGAGGCTGATGAGGAGGACGGGACGGCGGCCGATGCGGTCGGACATGCGCCCCCACACCGGCGCGAAGAAGAACTGCATGATCGAGTAGATGCCGACGACCGCGCCGACGGTGGTCCCGCTCGCGCCGTACTCGCGCGCGTAGAAGGAGAGGAAGGGGATGACCATGCCGAAGCCGATGAGGTCGATGAAGACGGTGAGGAAGAGAACGAGGAGCGAGGCGCGGCGCACGGGCTGGGAAGTATAAAGTGCTGCGTACCATGCGCCTGGTCCTCTTCGACATCGACGGCACGCTGATCACCGACGGCGGCGCCGCGCGCGCGGCGTACGGGGCCGCGCTGGAGACGGTGTACGGCTACCGCGGCGATCTGCACCGCTACGATTTCTCCGGCCGCACCGATCCGCAGATCACGCACATGGTGTTGCACGACTTCGGTCTGTCGGCCGAGGAGATCGACGCGAGCATGGACACGCTCTGGTCGGTTTACCTCGGGCACCTGGAGACGAAGACGCCCGGCCGCGTGCGCGCGCTCCCCGGCGTCGTGGCGCTGCTCGACGCGCTCGCCGCCGACGCGCAGGTGACGCTGGCGCTCCTCACCGGGAACATCGAGCCGGGCGCGCGGATCAAGCTCGGAGCCGTGTCATTCCGAGCGCAGCGAGGAATCCCCAACGGCGCGGGGTGTCTCGCTCCGCTCGACATGACACTGAACCGCTATTTCCCCTTCGGCGCGTTCGGCAGCGACTCGCCGCGCCGCGAGGAGCTGCCGCCGATCGCGGTCGCGCGCGCCGCCGCGGCGACGGGCATCGACTTCGCGGCGCGCGACGTCGTGATCGTCGGCGACTCGATCTACGACGTCCGCTGCGGCGTCCCCCACGACGCGACGACGATCGCCATCGCCTCGGGGAAGACCGCCGCGGAGCTCCTCCGCGCGGAGAACCCCCATTACTTCTTCGAGTCGGCGGAGGAGAAGGACGCGCTCTTCGCGGCGATCGTCGGCTAAGATTTGCCGATGAAGCCGCTACTCGCTGCCCTCGCCGCCCTCGCCGCCCTCCTCACCGTCGGCTGCGGCACGCTCGTGCACGGTTCGACGCAGCAGATCTCCGTCACGAGCACGCCGCCCGGTGCAACGGCGCGCGCCACGTGCAACGACGGCTCCTCGGTCGAGGCGACGACTCCGGGGACGCTGCTGTTGCGCCGCAACGCCGAGGGGTGCGCGATTACCGTCGGCAAGAGCGGCTACGAAAGCCAGACCGTGGCGCTCACGCGCACGAAGTCGGGCGCGGTGTTCGGCGGCAACGTCGGCGCGGCGCTTCCGAGCATGCTCGCCGGAGGCCTGATCGGGCTGCTCGTCTGCCAGAACAGCGAGAACGTCACGTTCGGCTGCGTTCTCCTCGGCGGCGCGGCCGGCCTGCTGCTGCCCGGTTATCTCGATGCGCGCAGCGGCGCGATGTACATGCAGCGGCCGGATAAGATCGACGTGTTGCTGCGCCCGGCGAAGTCGCCGTGAGGCCGCAACCGGGCGAGTACGGCGCGCACGCCGAGGCCGACATCGCGCGCGTGGCCGGCGACGACGCCGTGGAGGCACTCGAGGCGCAGGCGCGCGAGGTGGAGGCGCTGTTCGGCGGGCTGTCCGAGGCCGCGATTTCCGGCCTCCGCTACGCGCCGGGCAAGTGGACGCCGAAGGAGATCCTCGGGCACCTGATCGACGACGAGCGCATCTTCACCTACCGCGCCCTTTGCATCGCCCGCGGCGACACGCGCCCGCTGGAGAGCTTCGACGAGAACGCGTACATGGCCGGCGCGAACTTCGAAGAGCGCACGCTCGCCGATCTGCTGCGCGAATACACCGTCGTGCGCGCGGCGACGGTCGCGCTCTTCGCGTCGCTGCCCGAGGAGGCGTGGCTGCGCCGCGGCACGGTGGCGGGCTACACGGCGTCGGTGCGGGGACTGGCGTTCCACATCGCCGGGCACGACTTGCATCACCTCGCCATACTGCGGGAGCGATACCTCGCCGCGCCGGCGTGAGCGGCGGCCGCCGGGCGCGACCGCCGCGTTCGTCGCTGCTCGCGTTAATGCGGACCGTCGTAGAGAGCGACGGTGGCCGTCACGGAGCCGGAGTTGTCGCCGTTGATGCTGTCCCAGTAGCACAACGAGAGACGGCCCGGTCCGAGCACCGTCATCTCGAGCTGCGTGCCGACCGGGAAGAACGTCTTGCCGCCGTCGACCGTCCCGACCAGGGAGCCGAACAGATACGAGAAGCCGTTGTGGGCGAACGTGCCGAAGTTCGCGCCGAGCGGATTGCTCAGCCCATTGGCGTTGGACGTGCGCTGCCCCGCGCCGGCGCTCCAGGTCTGGTCGGGCGGAACGCTGATGGTGAGGAACTTCCCGGGCTTGAGGTCGATGCCGGTGTCGAGCGGCGTGCCGCCGACGACGCTGTTCTCTTTTGCCTTGATGACGAATTGCGCTGTTGCCATGTCCATAGTCCTTTTCGATTGATTTGCCACGTGCACGCGGTCGATGACTTAGTGATGGAAGCGCGCGGTTCGTTTCATACGAGTGCAACGGCGCGCCTGATATTCTTCGCGGCCGATGTCGTCCGCGGCCGCCAACATCCGCATGATCGTCTCCGACGTCGACGGCGTCTGGACCGACGGCAAGATCATCTACTCGGGCGAGCAGCGCGAGATCAAGAACTTCAACGTCCGCGACGGCCTCGGCGCGAAGCTCGCGCAGAAGGTCGGGCTCTCGATCGTCCTCCTCACCAGCCGCCGCTCGCCGGCGCTCACGCGGCGCGCGCGCGAGCTCGGCATCGAGGAGCTGCACCAGGGAGCGACGAACAAGCTCGCCGAGTGCGAGAAGATCGCCAAGAAGCTGGCGGTCCGCTTCGATCAAATCCTCTACGTCGGCGATGATCTGCCCGATCTCGCGCCGATGCTGCGCGCGGCGATCTCCGCCGCCCCCGCCGACGCCGCGGCCGAGGTGCGGGCCGCGGCAACGTGGAAGCTCGACGCGCGCGGTGGCGAAGGCGCGTTTCGCGAGACCGTCGAACGCCTGCTGCGCGCGCGCGGGGAGTGGACGGCCATCGTCAACGAGTTCGAGACGCAGAGTGGCTAACGACCGCACCGAGGTCCGCGCGCGCCGCGGCCGCATCGTCTACCGCATCCTCGTCGTCTTGAGCGCGATCGTGCGCCGGCTGCCGCTCGGCGTCGTGCGCGCATTCGGCAACGCCATCGGCGAGATCGGCTGGCTCCTGCGCGGGCGCGAACGGCGCCTGGCGATGGGCAATCTCGCGCAAGCGTTTCCCGACTGGACGGCTGCGCAGCGCCGCAAAACGACGCGCGCGATGTTCCATCACCTCGGGCGCATCGTCTTCGAGATGCTCTGGCTGCCGCGCCTCGACGCGGCGACTCGCGACAAGACGACCGAGGTCGCCGGCCTCGAGCAGTTCCGCGCGCTCATGGCCCGCGGCCGCGGCGCGATCACCATCACCGCGCACCACGGCAACTGGGAGTGGGCCGCGCACTGCGTGGCCAGCTTCGGCGTCGACCTCGCCGTGCTGCAACGCGAGCGCAACGAAGCCGATATCAACCGCTTCATCACCGAGCTTCGCTCCGTGCACAACATCCGGACGATCGACCGCGGCTCGACCGCCGCGGCGCGCGAGATGATCCAGTCGCTCCGCCGCGGCGGCCTCTTGGCGTTTCTCATCGATCAGAACATCCGCGCCGAGAGCGCGAAGGTGCCGTTCTTCGGCCGCCCCGCCCTCACCCCCCTCGGTCCCGCGAAGCTGGCCATCCGCACGGAGACGCCGGTGGTCTGCATCTTCACCGTGCGTCGCGGCGACAAGTACGTCCTCACCTTCCACGAGCCGATCGAGGTGACGCGCGACGACGATCCGATCGCGCTGACGGCGAAGATCACCGCCGTGATCGAGGCGCAGATCCGCCGTGCGCCGGAGCAGTGGGTGTGGCTGCACGACAGGTGGCGGGAGCGGCCGAAGTGGGATGTAGGCGAAGGGGGCAGAGCGCAGGGGGCAGGGGGCAGGTGAACCTGTCACCTGCGTCAAATCACGATCGTCTCGTGAATCGGCTTCCCTTCCCAGAACCTCCGGATCGATAGCGGCGTCACGTCGATCGTCTCGTACCGGCCGAGCGCGATCCACTCGGACAGCGCCAGGCCCGCCGCCGGCGCTTCCATCGCGCCGTGGCCGGAGAAGCCGGTGGCGAAGATCAGGTTCTTCACGTGCGGGTGCTCGCCGAGGACCGCGTTGTGGTCGACCTCGTTCGTGTCGTAGAGGCCGCCCCACATCGCCTGCAGGCGGGCGCGGTCCATGCCGGGGATGCGCTCCTGCAGGTAATAGTTGATCTGCTCCTGGTAATAGTCGGCGTCGGCGGGCGTCTCAAAACCGGGCTGCGTGTCGGGGTCGGCGCGGCCGATCATCAGATTCGGTCCCTCCGGGCGGAAATAGATCCCATTGTCGACGATCGTCATGGGGATCCGCTCGAAGCCTTCGATCGAGGGCATGCTGGTGATGAAGAGCATGCGATTGAGCGGGACGACGGGTGGGAGGTCGTCGCCGCCGAGGCCCGACGCGCGCAGCAGATCGACCGTCCACGCGCCGGCGGCGACGAGCACTTTGTCGCTCTCCAGCACGGTGCCGTCGGCAAGCTCCACGCCGCGATACTCGCCGTCGACGATGCGCAGCGTCTTGACCGCCGTCTGCAGGCGCAGCTCGGCGCGGCCCTCCATCGCTTCGAGCCCGCGCACGAAGTAGCCCTGCGCGGCCTGCGACGGATCGAAGCTGCCGCAGTCGGGGCCGAAGACGCCGCCGGTGATCGGCTGCATCTGCAGGATCTCGTTGACCTCGGGGTCGATGTGATCGATGCCGGTGCGCAGACCCGGCACCTTGGCCTCGACTTCGTGCGGCTCGAGGAACTCGATGCGCACGCCGTTGGCTTCCCACTGCGCGCCGAACGTCTTGGCCTGTTCGAAGGCGTCGCCGAACTGGCAGAAGAGATACCCGCGCTGGTCGAAGCCGATCGGCCAATCGAGCTCTTCGCGGAAGTTCGCCAACCGCTTGATCGAGTAGCTGGTGAGGCGCATGTTGATCGGCGTCGTCCAGATATTGCGAAAGCCGCCGGCGGAGAGCGCGGTCGAGCCCTTCGACAGCGCATCCTCGCGCTCGAGAATGACGATCTTGCCTTTGTAGCCGAGCTTTCCGAGGTGGTAGAGCGTACTGCCGCCGATGATCCCGCCGCCGATGATGATGAGGTCCGTCATTCGTTACGTTGCCTTTGCGACGACGGCGGCGCAGACGCGCGCGGCACCGGCGCGGCGCAGCGCGGCAGCGCACGCGCGGAGCGTTTCGCCGGTGGTGCAGACGTCGTCGACGAGGAGAATCGATTTCGATTGGCTGCGCTCCGATGCCGTGAACGCGCCGCGCACGTTTGCCGCGCGCTCGGCGCGGGCGAGCGTCGACTGCGTACGACGCTCGAGCCGTTTCACGAGTAGCGTAGTATCGACACGCAACCGCAGCCGCCGGGCCAGCGCGCGCGCGAGGAGCTCGGCCTGGTTGTAGCCGCGGCGGCGCAGCTTCGCGCGCGACATCGGCACGGGGACGACGGCATCGAAGTGCGTCTCGCCGCGCGCGACGACGAGGTCGCGCAGCGCGTCGGCGAACGGATCGGAGAACCAGTCGTGGCGCTGGAACTTGAACGCATGCAGCACGCGCTCGAGCGCGCCCCGGTAGTGGCCCCACGCCTCCGTCCAGCCGACGGGGAGTGGGTCGATCACGCAGTCGAAGCAGTGCGGGGCGGCGACGTCGCCGGGCCACGGCTGCGCGCACGACTGGCATTTCGGACCGACGATGAGCGGAAGCGACCTCCAGCACTCGCCGCAGCACGAGGCGGTGCGCCCGCGCCACGGAAGCTCGCGCCCGCAGACGACGCAGGAGGCGTGCAGAACGATTCGCGCGGTCTCCCGTCCTAACTGCGACAGCGTCTGCAGCACGGCGCACATTGTATTGAATTGAAAGGCCCGAAACCCATGCGTATAGTGCAGGCCATGAAAAAGTCCCCAGTCTTCCTGCTGTTTCTCCTCATCGCGGCGCCGGCGTTCGCGCAGACGGGACAGCAGTTCGGCATCCTCCTGGGCGGCGTGAAGCGGATGTACTCCGGCCACGACAGGAATGCCGCGATCGCGGCAAACAACGTCGCGAACATCGATCAGGACCTGCCGATCAACGGCTTCCACCTCACCCACGGCGCGCGCGAAGTGTTTTTCGCCGTACCGCTCGAGTCGGCGATGTTGTTCAAGCTACAGGTTGGCGAGTGGAATAGCGACGTCGGCATCGTCCAGAGCGGCAAGACCAAAGACAAGGATGGAAACCCGATCAACACCGGTGATCCGGCGAGGTTTCCGGTCTCGGGTAAGATCCGGCATGCGGATGCCATCGTCGACTATCGCTTTACGGAAGCGTTCGGCACGACCGGCATTTTCGGCGGCGTCGGCTTCTACCGCTGGAGCGCATCCGACGCGGCGCCCGACGCGGTTCACGACGTCCCCAGCGAATCGAACTTCGGCTACACCTTCGGCATCAACGGCGAGTTCCCGCTGACGAAGCGCTATGCCTTCATGCTCGAGGGGGCGTACCACTGGATCAACATGTCCTCTCCGGTTCGCTACGTGACCGTCATGGGGGGCCTGCGCGTCGGCTTTTGAGGTACGCCCCTTGCTCCCTTCTTCTCTGATTCATTAAAAGGAGGAAGCATGCTCATGCAAAAGAAATCTGGTCCAGGGTCGCGCCGGGTTCGCGACATCATGACCGCTGATCCGGCGTGCGTCATGGAGCGCGACTCCATCGTCGAGGCCGCTCGAATCATGAAGCGCGAAGACGCCGGCGTCGTGCCGGTGGTCGATGCCGACCGCAAGCTCATCGGCATGATCACCGATCGCGACATGGTCGTGCGTCTCGTCGCCGAGGGGCGCAATCCGCTCGACTGCAAAGTCAACGAGGCCATGACCAAGCACATCCGCAGCGTCAGCGAAGACGCCTCGGTTGACGACGTGCTCGGCATCATGCGCAGCGCGAACGTCCGCCGCGTTCCGGTGTGCGACAAGAACGACCACATCGTCGGCATCGTGTCGATGGGCGACCTCGCCGTCGAGACGAACGAGAAGGGGAAGGTCGGCGACGTGGTGCAGGACATCAGCGAGGCCCGGCCGAACAACTAAACGGGCGCACGCCGTGCGCCCCTACCGATATAGGCTACGGCGATGCGCAAGCTGTTCAGCATCGCCGTAGCGATCCTCCTCTTCGTCGCCTCCCCCACCCTCGCCGCCCGCCGTCCAGCCGCGAAGAAGGCGGCGCCGCCTGCGGCCGTCACCGTCGACACCCACGCCGATACGCCCACCGAGTGGATGGAGCATCCATTCGACCTCGGCGTCACCAATGCCCGCGGCCACTTCGACTATCCGCGCATGAAGGCCGGCGGCCTCGACGCCGAGTTCTTCGCCGCGTACGTGCCGGCGAAATACGCGAACAAGGGCGCGGCCGCGTTCTGCATGAAGATCATGGAAGCGATCCACCAGATGGTCGACGCCTATCCGGCGTGGGTCCGCTTCGCCACGTCGACCGCCGACATCCGCAACGCGGTGCGCGACGGCAAGCGGGCCATCCTCATCGGCATCGAAGGCGGCCATGCCATCGAAGACTCGCTCGAGCTGCTGCGCGCGTTCTACCGCTTCGGCGCGCGCTACATGACCCTCACGCACACGAATACGAACAACTGGGCCGACTCGTCGACCGACGCGGCGAAGCACGACGGCCTCTCGCCGTTCGGCAAGCAGGTGGTGCTGGAGATGAACCGTCTCGGCATGATGGTCGACATCTCCCACGTCAGCGACAAGACCTTCTACGACGCCGTGGCCGTGTCGAAGGCGCCGGTCATCGCCTCGCACTCCTCGGCGCGCGCACTCGCCGACGTGCCGCGCAACATGACCGACGACATGCTCCGCGCCCTGGCCAAGAACGGCGGCGTGGCGCAGGTGAACTTCTACCCGGTCTTCCTCTCGAACGACGCGGCCAAGGCGAACACCGCGCGAAACGAGAAGCTGAAGTCGGCCATCGCCGAGCTCAAGGCGAAGGATCCGTCCGAGGGGCCGGAGTACCAGGAAGGGGTGAAGAAGCTGATGGAGGCGAATCCGCTGCCGCCGGTGCCGTACACCGTCATCGTCGATCACATCGATCACATGGTGAAGGTCGCCGGCATCGACCACGTCGGCATCGGCTCTGACTTCGACGGCATCGGCTCCACGCCGGTGGGGATGGAGGACGTGAGCAAGCTCCCCGCGATTCGGGAGGAGTTGAAGCGCCGCGGCTACTCCGAGGCCGACATTCGGAAGATCATGGGCGAGAACTTCATGAGAGTCTTTGCCGAGGTCGAGCGTGTGGCGAAGTCGATGCAGAGTGTCATCCCGAGCGAAGCGAGGGACCCCGTGCGATCCGGCCGGAGATTCCTCGCTTCAGGCTCGGAATGACACGAGCCTCGACCACCGTTTCGCAAACCAGCAAATCTCGACTTGGGACGGTCATCACAGTGAAACGACTCGCCTTCGCCACGCTCGCGCTCGCCATTGCCGCGGGCGCGCTTGCCGACGCCCCCACTCCCACACTGGCTCCCGCGGCCATGAAGATGATCAAGGACAACCTTCCGGTCTGCGCCGCGGAAACGAGCGTCAGCTACGCGGCGATGCCGCACAAGCTGCCGGCGAATCTCAGCGCGATCATGGTGCGCGTCGAGAGCAAACGCCAGGGCTGCGAAGGCCAGTGGCTCGCCGCCACCTCCTCCGGCGGCGGTTTTTTCCTCGGCATTCCGTGGTTCCTCGATGACGAGAAAGAGGAGAAGACGCTGGAGGCGAAGCTGAAGGCGTTCGCCTGGAACAAGCTCCAGCAGAACGTGGCCCCGGCCATCACGCGCGCCGAGACGCGCGACGGGCTCTACCCCGTCACTCTGCAGCAGACCACCGAGCGTGGCGCGATCACGATCGAAGGCGAGGTCGATCCCTCCGGCACGGTCTTCTTCCTCGGCCACTTCGCTCCGCTCAAGGGCGACCTGCGCCAGGAGCGCCTCAAGGCCTTCGGCCCGATCGTGACGAATTCGCCGACAAAGGGTGCCGCGAAGCCGGAGGTCACCGTCATCGAATTCTCCGATTTCGAATGCCCCTCGTGCATGCGCGCGGCCGGCTACATGGATTTGCTCAAGAAATACGACGACAAGGTCCGTTTCGTGCGCTACGACCTCCCGCTCGTGCAGATGCACCCGTGGGCGCTGTCGGCGGCCATCGCCGGCCGGGCCATCTATCGCCAGAAGCCGGAGCTGTTCTGGGAGTACAAGAAGCACGTCTACGAGAACCAGGAGAAGCTGTCTGCGTTCACGTTCGACGACTTCGCGCGCGGCTTCGCCCAGGACCACGAGCTCGACCTCAAGAAGTACGACGCCGACGTGAGCTCGCCCGAGCTGCGGGCCGAGATTCTGAAGGGCGTGGGCGTCGCGTTCGTCAACGACATCCGGGCCACGCCGACCTACGTCGTGAACGGCATCGCCGTCGACCCGGGCGACGGCGGCGCGGCCCTCGACAAGTACGTGGCGGGCCTGCTCAAGAAATAGTGAGGGGGTCAGGTCTTCAGTTTCCAGTTTCTTATTTGCGGTAATCGCGCGTTCACTGCGAATAAGAAACTGGAAACTGAAGACCTGACCCCCTATACCGACTGCCAGACGAGATCGAGGAACGTCTTCAGCATCCGGCCGGTGAGGCCCCAGATCTCGTGCCCGCCGAAGGGGTAGAAGTAGGCGGGGTAGCTGCTGCCGCGGTAGTCGACGTAGCGCACCTCCGGCTGCGACGGCGTGAGGAGCGCGTCGACGGGAACCTCGAAGACTTCGTCGACTTCACTCTCCTGGAGCACGTATTCGATGCGCTCGTGGATCACGCCGATGAACGGCGCGACGAGGAAGCCGCTGACGTTGGTGATGAGATCGTCGAGGCGGCCGATGAGCTCGACGCGCTCCGGCGCGATGCCGACTTCCTCGTGCGTCTCGCGCACCGCCGCCTCGGCGTAGCTCTCGCCGTCTTCGACCGCGCCGCCGGGAAAGGCGATCTGGCCGCTGTGCGCGGCGAGATTCGCGGAGCGGCGGAGGAAGAGGATCGACCACGCGCCGTCGACGCGCACGAGCGGGATGAGGACGCAGGCGCGGCGGTACTGCGGGGCGTCGATCGAGATGGCGGGACGCTTGCCGACGAGCTCGCGCAGGCGCATGAGCGCGGCGTCGTCAAACTTCATCGAACGGCTCCGGCTCGAGCATCGGGATCGACTCGAGCGCGTGGTAAAGCCGGCTGCGGTGCGGGATCTCGAGCGTCGCTTCGTCGCCGGGCCCGAGGTCGCGCGGGAGCTGATACCAGCGGTCACCGCCGTCCCACTTGGCGATGAGGCGGTAGCCGGGCTGGCCGTAGGTGCGGGCTTTCAGCGTGGAATCGCCGGTGTTTTTCAGGGTGACGTGGTTGCCGTGACGGGTAGCTTTCAATCTGGGGAAGAGCGGGATCGAAGGGCGCACGCCGTGCGCCCCTACCGGTAGGGGCGCACGGCGTGCGCCCTCAAGCGCTCGTACATATCCCTCGGCCGCAATCTCCGTCGTTGCGTTCCGCTCCAGCCACCGGCGCTGCGCCGCGGCCATGTCGAACGTGCTCAAAAAGAACTTCGTCAGCGCCTCGACTTCGCCGTCGAACGGGATCTTCACCACGCAGTCGTCCGGCATCTCCGCGAACGGGCCGTAATCGCTGACGGCCACCGCCTTCCCCGCCTCGAGCGCGCGCATGAGGATGCCCGAGGCCTCGCCGGCGCTCGGGTAGCGGAGGTTGACGATCTGGTCGACGGCGGCGATGTAGGCGGGGAACTCCTCGTCCGGCGCGTAGCCGGTGAAGGTGATGCCGTCGCGGCGGAACATGGCCAGGTCGATGTTCGGCGCCGGATCGCCGACGACGAGCATGCGCAGCTTCGGGTCGGCGGCGCGCGCACGGCTGTAGGCCTCGACGACGACCTCGGGCCGCTTCGCCGCGGTGACGTAGCCGAGGAAGCCGATCACGCGGTCGTCGTCGGCGAAGCCGAGCTGGCGGCGGCGCTCGCCGCGCAACGCGGCCGCCTCGGGGTGCGGCTCGAATGGATGGGCGATGACGTCGATCGGCGTCGTCACGCCGAACGAGCGCAGCCGCTCCGCCGCGTAGTCGTTGTGCACGATCACGCCGCGCGAGCGCCGCGCCACCTCGATCGAGGCCGGCAGCAGAAAGTTGCCCATCTCGCTGTGCAGCCCCGCCGCCCGCCCGCGCGCCCACGCCGCGCCGGCCGCGCCGTGGTTCGCCTCCATGGCCGCCACGTAGCCTTCGACGTCGCCGCGCGCCAGCGTCATCTCCACGATGAGGTGATGCAGCACGATCTCATGCAGCACGATCACGCCGGGCGTCTTCATCGCCTCTTCGTACACCCATTCGTGGTGGGGGTTGTTGCCCAGCTGATAGATACGAAGTCCTGGGTCCTGGGTCCTGGGTCCTGAGTGCGCCGATGCGGGATTCGAAATCACGTCGAGCTGGACGCGCTTGCGCAATTCAGGGATCAGCATCGCGGCGTAGTGCGCCACGCCGGTCTTCTCGGGCGGCAGCGGCGTCAGCATCGACACACGCACCGCTACTCCTCCGCGGTCTTGCGCGCGCGTTGCGCGAGGTAGGCGTCGACGAACTCGGAGAGGTCGCCGTCGAGCACGCGCTGCACGTCGCCCACCTCGTATCCCGTGCGCAGGTCCTTGATCAACTGATACGGCTGCAGCACGTACGAGCGGATCTGGCTGCCGAAGGCGATGTCCTTCTTCTCCCCCTCGATGGTCTTCACTTCCTCCTGGCGCTTGTCCAGCTCGAGCTGGTAGAGACGCGCGCGCAGCAGCTTCATGGCCACGTCGCGGTTCTTGTGCTGGCTGCGCTCGTTCTGGCAGGTCACGACGATGCCGGTGGGGAGGTGGGTGATGCGCACGGCGGAGTCGGTGACGTTGACGTGCTGTCCGCCGGCGCCGCTGGAGCGGTAGGTGTCGACGCGGAGGTCTTTGTCGTTGATCTCGATGTTGATCTCCTCGTCGATGTCGGGGTAGACGTGCACCGATGCGAACGACGTGTGCCGGCGCTTGGCCGCGTCATACGGCGAGATCCGCACCAGGCGGTGCACGCCGTGCTCCGATTTGAGATACCCGTAGACGTACTCGCCGCGGACGATCACGGTCGCGCTCTTGATCCCCGCCTCCTCGCCGGCCTGCACTTCGACGAGCTCCGCCGCCCAGCCGCGCCGCTCGAAGAAGCGGAGGTACATGCGCAGGAGCATCTCCGCCCAATCCTGCGACTCCGTGCCGCCGGCGCCGGGGTGGATGGAGACGATGGCGTCGCGGTCGTCGTGCTCGCCGGAGAGCTTCATGGTCAGCTCGATGTCGTTGACCTCGGCCTCGAGCTGGCCGACGAGTTGCTCGATCTCGTCGTCGACGTGCTCGCCTTCGCGGTGCAGCTCGAGCAGGGCGTCGAGGTCTTCGGCCTTCGCGTGGAGCGACTCCCCCGCGGCGATGCGCTTCTCTACGCGCGAGCGCTTGCGGCCGACGTCCTGCGCCTTCTCCGGATCGTTCCAGAAGCCGGGCGCCGACATCTCGCGCTCGATCTCTTCGAGCGATTTCTTCGCCGTGGCGAGGTCAAAGATAGCTCCGGACCGAGGAGAGACGGTCTTTTAAGGTGGGGATTTTCTGGAGGGTGTCGTCTTTCATTTCGTTGTCTCGAATGCAGAATGCAAAATGCAGAATGCAGAATTGCTCCGCTCCTAATTCTGCATTCTGCATTCTGCATTCTGCATTTTTCGCGGCCAGAACAAAGCAGTCATCACGATCGCCACCGCCATCCACGCAAACCAATCCCCATACCTCACATACGCCGTCGTCGTCCGCCGCGGCTCGAACTTCGCGTAGATCGTCCCTTGCCGGTTCATCGCCAGCTCCTCCACCACCCGCCCCGCCGGCGTCGCGTACGCGGAGATGCCCGTCGTCGCGGCGCGCAACAGATAACGGTCCGTCTCCACCGCCCGCAGGCGCGCCTGATTCAGGTGCTGCCGCGGCGCGGACGTGCCGTCGTACCAGGCGTCGTTCGTGATCGTCACCAGCACGTCGGCGCCGTGCACGACCTGCCGGCGCGGGATCTGCGGGTAGACCACCTCGTAGCAGATCGCCGGCCCGTAGCGGAAGCGGCCGGCGAGCGGCGTGTCCTTCGTCCCGAACTGGAACTCGCCCACGGCGCGCACGAGCTTGTGCGCGAAGAAGAGCATCTTGCGCAGCGGCACGTACTCGCCGAACGGCACGAGGCGGATCTTGTCGTAGTGCCCGATGGTCTTGCCGTCGCTGACGAGGAACGCCGCGTTCCACATCTTCGTCGAGTCGCTCGGATCCTCGGCCACCGACCCCAGGATCACGTCGGCGTGGCGATCGCGCGTGGCCGACTCGATGGCATCGCGGTAGAAGTCGGTGCGGTCGTACGACAGAGGCACCGTCGACTCCGGCCAGATCACCACGTGCGCGCCGTGCGCGAGCGCGTCGTCGGTCATGGCCATCATCCGCTGGAAGATCGCCGCGAGGTTCGCGTCGTCCCAGCGCATCTCCTGCGAGATGTTCGGCTGCAGCAGCGCGGCGACCGAAGTCTGCGGGGCGGTGGGACGTTCGATCAGCTTCACCGCCACGACGCCGGTGAGCCACCAGACGAAGCAGACGATGGTCACCGCGCCGGTGACGACGATGCGCTGGATGCCGCGCGGACGCGCCGTAATCCACCACGCCAGGAGCGTCGACGGCAGGAGGATCAGCACGCCGAGCGCGTACGGCCCGGCCACGCGGTCGAACTGCACGAGCGGCGCATAGTCGACGATGGCCGCGGCAATGAGGTTCCACGGAAAGCCGCTCAAGAGAAACGTGCGCCCGTACTCGATCGCGCACCACGCCAGCGGGACCAGGAGCCATCGCGCGAAGCTCACGCCGGGATCGATGCGCCGCACGACCGCGGCGAAGAGACCGCCGTAGAGGCCGAGGATCGCCGCCATGGCCACGAAAATCAGGACGCCGGTGACGTACGGCAGCCCGCCGTAGTGCGACATGACCCGCACGACCCACGGCACCATCAAGAGCCAGGCGACGAACTGCGACGTCCATCCGAGGAGGAAGGCTTCCCACTTGCCGTTCGCGCGCGCGGCGGCGACGAAGAGCGGCAGGAGCGCGACGAAGATCAGCCAGCCGATGGCCACGTTCGGGAAGGCAAAGGCGAAGAGGAGGCCGGAGACGGTCGCGGCCAGAAAACGGATGGCGCGCGGCACTATTTTTTGAACAACGCGTCGAAGGCGTTGCGCGCCTCGTCCGGCGTCTGCGGCTGCCGCGCCTTGTCGTGCGCGAGATCTTTCACCATCTTCGGCTGGAAGAACGCGCATTCGTTGCGCGTGTGCTTGCCGGAGACGCGCGCCGGGATGTTCTCGCGGCACTCCCACAGCGTGCTGGTGTCGAAGAAACGGCAGTTGCCGCACGTGTGCAGGTCGGCGCCGCAGCTCGCGCAGATCTCGTCGGTGGTCGGATTCTCCAACCCGATCCGCTGCGTCCCGCACTTGTTGCACTTGAAGACCTCGGGGCCGAAGCCGCCGGCGGTGCGCCCGCGCGGCGCGCCCTCGATGCGCTGCGGACGGTTGTCGGGCCGCGGCCCCTGCGGCCGCTGGTCGCCGCCGCCGCTCGAATACGAGCTGTAGCCGCCGCTGTCTTGATAGCCTTTGTGCTTGTACTTGCGATCGCTCACAGTCACCTCATGAACAGGTAGTAAACGAGCCCGGCGACGGCGAGCAGCGCGATCAAAAGAATGACGAATTTGATCGCGACCTTTGCCAGCTTCAGGACAAACCAAATCACGAAGATGGCAACGAGAATCCCGATGAGCTCTTGAGGGCCGGGCATGTCGGGGATGCCGCTAGTGTACTAGAGAAACAGGCGAACCGGCTGCTCGATGTATTGCCGCAGCGTGCGCAGAAATTCCGCGCCCGCGGCGCCGTCGACGACGCGGTGGTCGCACGACATCGTCACTTTCATGCGCTCGCGGACGACGATCTGCCCCTCCACGACGACCGGCCGCGCCTCGGCCGCGCCGACGGCCAGGATGGCCACGTTCGGCGGATTGATGATGGCGGTGAACTCTTCGATCCCCCACGCGCCGAGGTTCGAGATCGTGAACGTCGAGCCCTGATACTCGTTCGGCGTCAGCTTACGGTTCTTGGCCTTCTCCGCGAGGGCGCGCACTTCCTGGGCGATCTGCAGCACCGTTTTCCGATCGGCGTTGCGCACGACGGGCGTGATCAACCCCTCGGGCGTGGAGACGGCGATGCCAACGTGGATCTCGCCGTGCTGCGTGATGGCCTCCTCGCCCCAACTGGCGTTGACGTTCGGATGCTTCCGCAGCGTCAGCGCGACGGCGCGGACGACGAAGTCGTTGATGCTGGTCTTTTCTTCGATCTGACTGCGCAGCGAGACCAGGTTCTCGACATCGTAGTCGGCGGTGAGGAAGAAGTGCGGGATGGGGCCGATCGACTCGGAAAGGCGCTTGGCGATGGTGCGGCGCATCGCGGAGAGCGGGATCGATTGTTCTTGGGGGATAGGCACTCTTGCCTGTCCTCCGTCGCCGGCAGGCATGAGTGCCTGCCCTCCACTGAGAACGTCCTTGGCGATGATCCTTCCCTGCGGCCCGCTCCCCTGCACGCCTTTGAGGTCGACGCCGAGCTCGCGCGCCATCCGCCGCGCCAGCGGCGAGGAGCGCTGCCGTCCCTCTGTGGAGTGCGGCGGCCGTGCCGCCGCTGTCGTCTCCGGCGGCGCGCTCTTGTCCTTCCGCGGCCCCTTCGTCTCGATCGCCTCGGCGTACTCGCCGGTCGTGTGCTTGACCGAGTCTTTCTTGTCCGTCGCGCGCCGCTGCGGTTCCGAAGGCGCAGGAGCCTTTTCGCCGGCGCCAAGAATCGTCGCCAGCCGCCCACCCACCGGCACCATCTGCCCCTCGTCCGCGGCGATCTCGCCGACCGTGCCGTCCTGCTCCGCCTCGAGATCGAGGTTGACCTTGTCGGTCTCGATCTCCAGCACCGGCTCGCCCTTCTTCACCGCGTCGCCCGCTTTCTTGTACCAGCGGACGACCTTTCCCTCGGTCATGGCATCGCCCATCTTGGGCATGATGATCTCGGCCATCGTCTATTCTCGATACAGCGCGCGCTTCACCGCCGCGATCACGTCCTCTTCCTTCGGCGTGGCCAGGAGCTCGAGATTGCGCGCATACGGCATCGGCACGTCGGCGCCGGCCACGCGCTCCACCGGCGCGTCGAGCTCGTCGAACACAGTCTCGGTGATGCTCGCCGAGATCTCCGCGCCCGCGCCGAACGGCTTCCACTGCTCCTGCACGACGACGCAACGGTGCGTCTTCGCCACCGACGCGTACGCCGGCTCGAGGTCGAGCGGACGCATGGTGCGGAGGTCGATGACCTCGGCCTCGATGCCGTCATCCGCCGACAGCTTCTCCGCGGCAATCAGCGACAGCTGCAACATGCGGCCAAACGACACGATCGTCACGTCGCTCCCCTCGCGCGCCACGCGCGAGACGCCGAACGGGACGGTGAAGTCGGGATCATCCGGCACTTCGCCTTTCATGCCGTAGAGCGCGGCGCTTTCGAGGAAGATCACCGGGTCGCGTCCGCGCAACGCGGTCTTGAGCATCCCCTTCGCGTCCGCCGGCGTCGCCGGCGCGACGACGTGGATGCCCGGAAAGTGCGCGTAGAACGACTCGAACGTCTGCGAGTGCTGCGCGGAGAGCTGAACTCCCGCTCCCTGCGGCCCGCGGATGACCACCGGCACGTCGACCTGGCCGCCGGAGAAGTAGCGCACCTTCGCGGCGTGATTGAGGATCTGGTCGGCCGCGACGATGGCGAAGTTCATCGTCATCATCTCCACGATCGGGCGCAGCCCGAGCATGGCCATGCCGACCGCGGTCCCGGCCATCCCCGCCTCGGCGATGGGCGTGTCGATCACGCGCTTCGGACCGTACTTTTTCAACATGCCGGCGGTGATGCGGAAGGTGCCTTCGTAGACGCCGATGTCCTCGCCCATGATGAGCACGCGAGGATCGCGGTCCATCTCCTCGATCATCGCCTCGCGGATGGCGTCGCGGTAACTCTTCTCAGCCATTGCTCATCACGTCGTCGTACAGCTCGTCGCGCTTCGGCGTCGGACTCTCCTCGGCGAACTTCAGCGCCTTCGCCACTTCCTCGTCCGCCCACGCCTCCATTTCCTTGACGTCGTCGTCCGTCAGCCCGCAGACCTCGGAGAGGCGATTGCGGAGGATGAGGATCGGATCGCGGTGCTTGTGTTGCTCGACCTCTTCCTTCGACCGATACGGCTGCATGACGTCGGCGGCGCCGTGGCCGGAGAAGCGGTACGTGATCGCCTCGATGCAGTACGGGCGGCCCGTCTCGCGCACCTGACGCACGACGCGGTCGGCCACGCCGCGCACGGCGAAGATGTCCTGGCCGTCGACCTTCTCCGTCGGGATGTTGTAGGCGCGCACGCGCGCCGAGAGATCGGTCAGCGCGGAGTGGCGCTCGATCGAAGTCCCCATCGCGTAGCCGTTGTTTTCGATGACGAAGATGATCGGACAGAGGCCCTGATTGCCCCACAATCCGGCCATGTTCATGGCCTCGTGGAACGAGCCGATGTTCATCGCGCCGTCGCCGAAGTAGCAGAGGCAGACGCGGTCGGTACCATCGTACTTGAGCGCGTACGCCGCGCCGGTGGCGAGCGTGAGATGCCCGCCGACGATGCCGTATCCGCCGTAGAAGCCGTGCTCGACGTCAAAGAGATGCATCGAGCCGCCCTTCCCCTTCGAGAGGCCGGTGGCCTTGCCGAAGAGCTCCGCCATGATCTTGCCGGGATCCGAGCCGAGGACGAGGGTGTGCGCGTGATCGCGATAGCCGGCGAAGACGATGTCGTCCTTGCGCAGCGCGGTGAGGATGCCGCTGGCCACCGCTTCCTGGCCGATGTAGACGTGAAGGTAGCCGCCGATCTTGCCGCGCCGGAACTCGCGCTCGGTGGCCTCTTCGAAACGGCGGATGAAGATCATCTGCCGGAGGATGTCGGTCCACTCCGGCCCACACGGCGCATCGAGGGTCGCTGCAGTTGTCGAGGCTTTTTGCTTCGCCACGGGCAGCGGATTCTATTGCAAACCCGCCGCCTCTTCCCACTTCGCGGCGTTCACACCCTTCGTGAGGAACCACGCCGTCATGGCCAGGAGCGTGAGGAACATCGGCAGGAGCAGGAAGTCGGACGCGTATCGCGGCGCGAGAACGGCGAGGTAGGTCTTGACGATGAAGCCGATGCCGGCGAGAGCCATCAGCGCGCCGAGGAACTTCGGCAGATAGCGCGACCGGACGATGAGGATGCCGCGGATCAGCGAGGCCACGCCGTAGAAGGCCGAGGCCACGGTGCCGCAGAGCGAAAAAGCGCGGAGGAGCAGCGACGCTGCAGCGGCATCGTTCGGCATGAGCGTGATGGCGAGATAGAAGAATTCGGCGACGGCGTAGACGGCGGTGGAGACGAGGCCGAAGAACGCCGAGAGGAGCGCGATCTCTTTGTTGACGCGGCGCAGCAGCACGTAAAAGGCGAGCGCCAGGGCGATGTCGGCCATCGCTTCGACGAGGTACGTGGCAAAGCCGAGCCGGAAGAGGAAGTCGTGCGCGCGGATGTTGGCGAGGGTTGCCGCCGGATTGCCGCGGACGATGAGCGTCATCGGGATGTACGCCTCGCCCAGTCCGCCGGCGACGCCGGAGATCAGAAAGAGAAGACCTGTGGCGAGGGACCAGCGGCGGACGTTCATGGCGGGCTGATACGTGCGTGTCGCGAGAAGGTTCGTGGAGGGCGCACGCTGTGCGCCCCTACCGGGGATGCGCCACGACTGGTAGGGGCGCACAGCGTGCGCCCGCTCACGCGTCGAGGTCCGTCCCCTTCAAAATGAACGCGAGCGCCACGACGGCGAGCACGGCGCCGTTCACCGTCAGCGCCGTCGTGATCGACCAGCGCTGCGCGACGAAGCCGGCCAGGAGGTTGCCGAGCGGCATGCCGCCGCGGAAGGCCAGCATGAAGATCGACATGACCCGGCCGCGCATGGCATCCGTGGTGATGAGCTGCACGAGCGAGCTGTAAAGCGAGATCACGCCGACGATGCTCGTGCCGGCGAAGAAGGCGATGACGAGACTCGCGCCGAGGCTGCGGGAGATGCCGAAGGCGACGAGCGTCACGGCGAAGGCGAGCTGCAGCATCAGCGCGAGCCTCCCCTTCTTCGCCGCGTAGGAGCTCGAGGCCACGAGGAGCGCGCCGACGACCGAGCCGACGCCGTAGTCGGCCTGCAAGAGCGAGAGGCCGCGCGGCCCTAAGTTGAAAATCCGCGCCGCGACGACCGGCAGCATCGTGAAGAGCGGCATGCCCAGGAACGTCCCCGCGAACGACAGAAACGTGAGCAGCAGCAGCGTGCGCCGCTGGCGCACGAAGACGAAGCCTTCGCGCATGTCGTGGAAGATGTTCCGCGGCCCCTCGCGCTGGTCCTGCACCGGCGGCATGCGGATCATCATTAGGGCAATGAGGACGGCGCCGAAGGAGATGCCGTTGATGAAGAAGCACCACGCCGCGCCGACCGTGGCGAAGACCACCCCGCCGATGGCCGGGCCGATGACCCGCGCCAGGTTGAACTGCATCGAGTTCATCGCCACCGCGTTCGGCACGTCCTCGCGCTTCACGAGCAGCGGCAATAAAGAGATGTAGGCCGGCCCGCTGAACGACTGCGCGCTCCCGGTCAGAAACGAGAGCAGGAAGACGTGCCAGATCTTGACGGTGTGCGTCCAGATCAGCACGGCCAGGACGAGCGCGAAGGTCCCCTGCGCGATCTGCGAGGCCATCATGATCTTCTTCCGCGCCATCCGGTCGGCCACGACGCCGCCGAAGAGCGAGAAGAGGAGCATCGGACCGGTGGAGAGGAAGCCGTCGAAGCCCAAGAGGAACGGCGAGTTCGTCAGCGTATAGACGAGCCACGCCTGCGCCAGGGTCTGCATGAAGGTGCCGATCGTCGAGGTGATGGCACCGAACCAGAGCAGACGGAAATCGCGGTAGTGCAGCGCGCTGAAGGTGCGGGCGAAGCGTGAGCGCGCGGCCTCACCCGTGATGGGCATGACAGATCGCTACCGCCAACGCATCCGAGGCATCCATCGACATCGCGCCGTTACACCCGTTCACCAGCAACCGCACCATCTTGGCGACCTGCTCCTTCTCCGCGGCGCCGTAGCCGACGACCGCGCTCTTCACGCTTCGCGGAGCGTACTCGAAGATCCGCAATCCCGCAGCCCGTGCGCAGAGCAGGACGACGCCGCGCGCGTGCGCGAGCTGGATGAGGCTCTTCACGTTCTGCCCCGCGAATGGGGTCTCGATGGCGACGGCGGCGGGCGTCGTGCGCACGATGACGGCGGTCAGCTCCTCGTGGATCCGGCAGAGGCGGTCGGCGAGGTCGGCGCCGCGTTTGGTCGTGATCGACCCCTGCTCGACGAGGTGGAGCCGGCCGCGCTCGGAGTCGATGACGCCGAATCCTGTGGTGACGGAGCCGGGATCGACGCCGAGGATGCGCACGCGAGGCATTGTAAGCTGCGACGTCGTGACGGACATTGCCATCAACCCGCGCGAGAGCGGACTCGTGCCGCTCGACTTCGCCGCGCTTTTCGGCAACGGCCACCGCATCGTCCTGGAGATCGGCTCCGGTAAGGGCCGCTTCCTCATCTCCTCGGCCATGGAGCAGCCCGACGTCAACTTCGTCGGGATCGAAAAGTCGCTGCACTACCACCGCGTGATCGCCGAGCGCGTTCGGAAACGGTCGTTGACAAACGTCCGATTGATCAACTTCGACGCCTTTCCGGTGCTGCAGACGATGATTCCCGACGCGTCGGTCGCCGAGGTCCACATTTACTTCCCCGATCCATGGCCGCGGAAGCGCGAGCAGAAGCGGCGGATCATCCGCGCCGAGGTCATGGTCGAGCTGCGTCGGGTGCTCGTCGACGGCGGGAGCGGGATCTACGTCACCGACCACTCCGAGTACTTCGAGGCGGCGGCGCCGGTGATCGAGCAGTTTTTCCGCGCCGAGCGCCGCGTTCCCGGCCCGGACGATCCGCCACGGACGAATTACGAGGCCAAGTACCGCGCCGAGGGGCGGCCGATCTACGAGGTGCGCTTCCGCAAGTGATCGTCGAGCGGCGTCGCTTCGACGAGGCGGCGGATGGCGTCGACGACGTTGGGGTCGCGGCGCATGCGCGCGCGCAGCCATCGCGCGAAGCGGGCGTCGCCGCTGGTGCCGCGGCCGCGCGCGCGAAGCTCGGCGAGCCAGGCTTCGGGATCGCAGCCGAAGCGTTCCACAAAGGCGTGATAGCGAAAGAGGTCGGCCACCGGCGAGGAGGTGTTCGGGGGCATGACCACGACGTTGTCGCGCGCGGTGCGGACGCGGAGGACCGGCCGCCGGTCGACGATGTCGAGCTCGACGTCGCAGACGCGGAGGCGGAGCCCTCGGACACGCAAGAGCTCCCCCGGCGCAATTCTTGACCAGGGGCGGCGCGACTCCAGGCGCGCCAGCACGTCGTTCGGATTGTCGGGAGAGTGGACAAAAAGCACGTATGTGGATTCCATAACTCGTTGGTCGGGGCCGGGTTGTTCTGGTCCGACGCCGCCGTCCCACTAGCGGTGTTGCAAAAACCCCGTCCGCACCTCCCTATCCGTGTTACTTTTAAGTACCCTCACAGTCCAAGGGTCCCATGAAAGCGCTGAACGATTCGGTACCGCCGAAACGCGACGATGGTGACTTCGAGCAAATTTACTTGAAGCATTTCCCGTTTCTCGTGTCGATCGCGGTGCGCAAATTCGGCGTGCCGCCGTCCGAGGCGGAGACGCTGGTGCATGAAGTGTTCGTGTCGTATCTCAAGCGCAGCCGGGAGATCCAGGACGTCCACGCCTGGCTTTTGGGCGGGATCTGCCACGCCAGCCGTTACTACTGGCGCCAATACGGGCGCACCGGAGAGATGGTGGAGATCGAAGAACTGTACGAGCACGCCGCCCCCGGGTCGAGCGACATCCGCAATGACCTGCCGGACGCGCTGACGGTACGGGCCGTGCTCGAGTCGCTGCCGCCGCGGTACGGACTGATCCTCCGCCTCCGCTACTACGACGGCTGCAGCATCGCCGAGATCGCCGAGAAGCTCGGGGTGAAGCCGAAGTACGCGCAGAAGCTCGTCTCGAAATGCATCAAGAAAGCGGAGAAGACGTACCTGGCGAAAGGACCAAAGGCATGCCCCCCAGCCGACGCGCCGCGCAAGCCCGTCTCGCCGAGTTCCTAGAGACCGCCGAGCGGCTGAAGAACGAGCGCGCCGCCGCCGGCGCCGTGCTCGAGATCGTGGAGGCCACGCCCCCCGAGGCATGGGCGTCGCTGGCGGAGCGCCCGGAGCTCCAGACGAATGCGGCGCTGGAGAAGTTGAGCGATGAGGTGCGGCGGCGGCTGGACCGGAACCCCAGCGAGGCACTGGCCCTCTCCGAGTTGGCGACGACGATCGCGGACGCGCTGCCGGCAACGGCGTATCCGGCGGTAACGCTGGCGCAGATCCGGGCAATGGCGTGGAAGGACCGGGCAAATGCGCTGCGGTTTTTGGGGAGGTATGACGACGCCTTCGATGCCATTGGGCGGGCCGAGCAAGTGTTGGAGAGGCATGTGGCGTTGGGCTTGGATCGGGCGGTGGTGGATTTGGTGAAGGCTCTGGCACTCGCTGATATTGGTCAATTCGATAAAGCACGAACCCTCGCGACAACCTGCGGGAGTGTTTTTCTTGCACACGGCGATCTGACGCGCGCGCTACACGCAAGCGAAATTGAAGCGAATATCCTTTATGAAGAGAAACGCTATGCGGATGCACAAGCGCTTTATCGGTCGCTGGTTGAGGTAGCTCGCGCTGCACAAGACGACGAAATCGAAGCCCGTTTTCACAATAATGCTGGTTACTGTGCGATGTATCTGGACGATTTTCGTGCAGCAAACATTCATTTCTCGAATGCAATTGCTAAATTCACCGACCGCGGCGAATTCGTTGCCGCAACTCGTACTCAATGGGGAGCCGGTCTCGTTCTAGTCGGACGGGGACAGGCGGAACAGGGACTTCAACACCTGACTGCAGCTCGTCAGTCGTTTATGAGTTTCGGGATGTTCGAAGAAGCGTCACTATGCGGCCTCTCAATTGCTGAAACGCTGCTGTCCCGTGGTGAGGACGACCGCGCTCAAGAAATTATTCACGATGTGGCTCAGCAATTTCGTGAAACGAATACTGAGCATCGAATTGTTGAAGCTGTGGGTGCATTGGAGCAGGCAATTGCCAGCGCCAATGCACCCATCGAAGCGGTGCGAAATGTATATGCGATGATCGAGTCGGCACATGCTCAGCGCCTGTAAGAGCTTAGGCTTTGCCGAGTTGCGCCGGCTCATCACGGCTTCGGCACTACGATTTGCCCTCCATCGTCCGACGGCGCCCAAATAAACCTTATCACCTGCTTGATCACCCGCACAATGCGCGGCGTAATCGGCCGCGTGCGCGGGTCGCCGTCGTCATTAATGATTCGGGCGTGAAGGGTTGACGTGGCAGCCAGTGAAAGAACGAACGACAGAACGAGAATCGAGCGGGATAGACGACGCATAAGCCCTCCTGTTGGGCCCGGCCACGGGCCGGGCGGTTCGGGAGGGCGCCCTCAATGCGTGGGGTGACCGCCGTGTGAAATTTGCTACCCCCTTCACAGTGCGAAATCGTGCACAGCGAAGGCTCGGCACAATCGGGCAAACGCTCTATAGGTGCGGATAGGGGGCAACGCCGCAATGACGGCGCTCAATGGGAGCGTATGAGCGTCTCTAATGCATTGTGGACGGCGGCGATCCCTGTACAATTCACGCCGCTTTGCACGTCCTCGACCTCGTCATCATCGCCGCGTATCTCATCGCCGTCGTCGCCGCGGGCGCGTGGTTCGGCCGCCGCCAGGAGTCGACCACGCACTATTTCCTGGCCGGACACGGCGTGCCGTGGTGGGCCATCAGCGCCTCCATCGTGGCCACGGAGACGTCCACCATCACCTTCATCTCCGTCCCCGGCATCGCCTACGCCCGCGGCGGCGACTTCACCTTCCTGCAGCTCGTCTTCGGCTACCTCGTCGGGCGGGTCGTCATCTCGCTGCTCTTCATCCCGTCGTACTTCCGGGGGGAGCTCGTCACCGTCTACCAGCTCCTGCAGGAGCGCTTCGGCTGGCGCGTGCGCGCCCTCGCCTCCTCCCTCTTCATCGCCATGCGCACCATCGCCGACGGCGTGCGCCTCCTCCTCACCGCCTTTGTCCTCGCGGCCGTTTACGGCAGCGTGGCCGGCGTCTCGGCGGAGTCGGTCGTGACCCTCTGCGTCGCCGGCATCGGCGTCGTGATGATCGTCTTCACGTTCTATGGCGGGATGGAGGCGGTGGTCTGGATCGAGGTCGTGCAGCTCGGGATCTACATCGGCGGCGCGGTCGCCGCGGCCGTCATCCTGATCCGCGACATCCCCGGCGGTCTCTCCGCCGCCCTCGCCCTCGGACAAGCCCACCACAAGTTCCGGGTCCTCGATTTTGCGCTCGACCTACACCGCACCTTCACCTTCTGGG
The DNA here is from genome assembly GCA_036522835.1 of Thermoanaerobaculia bacterium. Classification (GTDB taxonomy): domain Bacteria; phylum Acidobacteriota; class Thermoanaerobaculia; order Gp7-AA8; family Gp7-AA8; genus DATDFB01. The sequence continues at coordinate 35,459 of DATDFB010000064.1, forward strand.
CGGGCGTGATCGGCGGCTGCTTCCTGACCATGTCGACGCACGGCACCGATCAGTACCTGGTGCAGCGCTATTTGTGCACCGACCGTCCCCGCTCCGCCGCCCTGGCACTGCTCTCGTCGGGCATCGTCGTGCTCGCGCAGTTCATCGGTTTCCTCTTCATCGGCGTGCTGCTCTTTGCCTTCTACCGGCCCGACCGCATCGCCGGTTGTGGCGGCCCGGCCGCGCCCTTCCGCGCCGCCGACCAGGTCTTCCCCGATTTCATCACCCGCCATCTCCCCACCGGCCTTTCCGGCCTCGTCGTGGCTGCGATCTTCGCGGCGGCCATGTCGTCGTCGCTCAACTCGATCGCCGCCGCGTTCACCGAGGACCTCTACAAACCGTTCGCGCCGCGCGCGACCGACCGGCACGTCCTCAACGTCTCGCGCATCGTCACCATCGTCGCCGGCGCGGTGCAGATCGTCGTCGGCCTCGCGCTTCGTCACCAGGCGGAGTCGGCGCTCACGACGGCGCTCGGCGTTGCCTCGCTGATCAACGGGCCGGTCCTCGGGATTTTCCTTCTCGGCAGCCTGCGCCGCGGCGGCCCGAGAACCGCGCTCATCGCCATGAGCGTCGGCCTCGGCGTCGTGTTGTGGGTGCGTTTCGCGACCGCCGTGGCCTGGCCGTGGTTCACGGTCATCGGCGCCGTGACGACCGTGATCGTCGGTCTTACGGCTTCGCCGCGCGGCGGCGCGGCGGCGGACCGGACGTCGACGGCGGCTGCGTCAGCACCGGCGCCGTGAACGAAATATTCGGCGTCCCGGAGCCGACCGTCGGCACGAGCTGGAACGTCTTCGTATCGCCGCTGGCGTTGTCGATCGCCACCGCCGTCGCCGCCAGGGTCGCGTTCCCCGCCGTCGCCGTCACCACCACCTGCACGTTCGTGCGGTCCTTGCGGCGGTCGGTTGCATCGAGCCCCAGCGCGCCGAACACCGTATCGAGCGTGACCTGCTGGAACGCCTTGATGGCCAGGTCCTTGTCGGCGATGGCGCTCGTGCGGTTCGCCGCCTCGTACAGCTTCACGTTCACGAAGCCGGTCGAGCCGCTCACTTCGTTGAGCACCAAGAGCCACCGCGAGCCGCGCGTCGGATCGGTCGACTGCTCCAGGCCGTCGTAGTACAGCGGCCGCTTCGCCGCGCCGGCTGCGCTCGTGAGCGCCTCGCCGAGGTTCGATGGGAGGTTGAGGAACGACGACGGCGTCGATGACGACGACGACGCCAGCGTTGCCACGACCTTCCCGCCCGGCGGCGCTTGGACGAACACCGTTCCCGCGACCGGTGTGACGCCGAAGAGGTCCTTCACCACGTCGGCGTAAAACTTCGTCGCGCCGGCGCCGACCGACACCGTCTTCACGACGTTCGTCGCCGACGAGCCGGCGTCGCGGAACGTGGCCTTGAAATCGCCCGCCGCCGCGGCGATGAAGCCGAGCGACGTGACGTACGACGGCGCCGAGCCGGACGACGTCGATTTGCCTAGGATTGGCACGACCGTCGTCACGCTCGGCGTGTCGTTCGGCGCAACCGTCGAATACGCGCGGAAGATCGACGAGACGCCGTTCGTGGAGCCGGCCGGGCGGCTCAGCACCGTCGCTCCCGCCTCCCCTGCCGCGTTCGCCATCGTGCCGAGGGCGATGACCGAGCCGCCGCCGGAGCCGACGCGGATCTCGACGCTGGGCGCCGTGACGTTGTCGATGCGCGCGCTGCCGTAGCGCGCCAGCGTCTGCGATGCGATCAACTGCGCGCCCGCGAAGAGGCTCACCGTGGCGCCGTCGCGGCCGCTCGTCTCCGCGAGCGTGATCGTCGCCGGCGCCGCCGACGCCGTCAGCAGATCGAGCGTGTGCGGCGCACCGGCGCGCGCGCCGTCGCCGCGGTTGACGACGGGCGTGCCGAAGCCGCCCGCGCCGCCGCCCAGAACGACGATCGACGCGCGGACGCTGACGAGGCCGAGGCGCTCGGGCGCGACGCGCACTTCGATCTGCCCGTTCGCGGGCGGCGTTGCGGCGAAGAGCTGCACGAGCGGATCGGTGAGCGTCACGACGTCGTTCGGCGGTACGACCACGACGACGCGCTTGACGTTCGCCGCGTCGAAGCCGTCGCGGCCGGCCGGCGTGAAGATCAGCTCCGCCTGCACGGCGTCGCCGCCGAGGTTCGAGAGCGTGAGGCGCGATACCACGCGGTTGCCGCGCGACGACGTCCGGCTCACGACCTCGGGGACGATGAACGAGCGCGCCACGACGTCGAGCGCCGTCGTGCGCCCTGCCGCGACCGCAACGCGGTCGTTGTCTTGCAGCAGCAGCCGCGCCGACTGCCCATCCTTCGTGCGCACCGTGAAGTACGTGTAGCGCGGCAGCGGCGAGCCGCTCGGCGCCAGCGCGCGGCGCGTGAAGAGCTTCACGTTTCGCGACGCGCCGGGATCGAGCGGCGCGGTGTTCCACCCCGTCTCGGGCGCGAGCCATACCTCGGGACCGATCTCCGCGCCGAGCTGCATCGGCGTCGCGCCCGGATTCTTGATCGTGATCGTGAGCGGCGCGCGGTCGGCGTCGTCGCCGCTGAAGCCGCCGAACGCCGCGTAATCCGACGGCGCGTTGTCGACGAGGAACTGCGGCTTCGCGGCCGCGCCGCCGCCGACCTTCAGATTGACGAAGGCGTACGGCGTCGACGCCAGACCCTTGCCGGTCGCGGCGACGAAGATCACACCCTGATACGAGCCGGCGACGTCGTTCGGCGGGCCGCTATAAAGAATGGTGAAGGTGCGCGGCGTGCGCGGCTGCAGCGTGACGAACGCGGCGTCCTCGACGATGTTGAAGAACGGCCGCGAGCCGCCGAGCTCCTGCCGGCCGACGAAGACCTGCACAGGCTCGCTGCCGATGTTCTCGATCGTGAACGCGCCGCCGGTGTCCTCGAGCTTCTCGCCAAAGTTCGTGATGCGCGCGGCCGGCGGAACGGTGAAGATCACATTCGGCGGCGCCGAGGTGATCGTCACGCTCTTCACGTCCGAGGGCAGTCCGATGTGCGTGACGTCGCAGCCGGCCACGGCGCGCACGCGGTGGTAGTACGTTCCCGGCGACGTGGCCAGGAACGACGCCGCGGTCGTGCTGGAGACCTGCGTCTCCGCATTCGCGAACGACGGCGACGTGGCCCGCTCGACGAGGTACCCACCCTCGGCGTCGAGTCCCGCGGCGGGCGCCCAGACGATGGCGTACGTCGCGCCGGCGGAGACGGACGGCGGCACGAAGAGGAGCGTCGTCGCTCCAGGCGTGCCGCAGTCGCTCTTCGTCGTGAATGAGGCGACGGTGCTCGTGACCTCTCCGCTCTGCGCGCACGGCGACTTGGCGGCGACGCGCCAGAAGTACGTCGCGCCGGCCGCGAGCGTGCCGGGCGAGAGCGAGCGCGTCGCCGCGCCGAGTCCGCCGCGGAGCAGCGGCGGCGGATTCGTGGTGCCGAAATAAAGATCGAGCGCCTCGACGGTACCGGTCACCGTCCACGAGAGATCCGCGTTCGTGGCGACGCCGCTCGCGCCATTTGCGGGCGATGCGATCGCGATCGACGGCGGCGTACAGCTCTGCGCCACGGCGACGAACGTGTGTAGCGGCGTCGCGGCGGTCTTCGTGCGATCGCACGCGGCATGCGCGACGACGAACCAGAACATCGTGCCGGACGCCGTCGTGTCGAAGCTCGTGGTCGTCACACCCGAGACAAGGAGCGGCGGCGGACTGGCCGTGCCGAGGTAAACGTCGTAGTCGGACGCTCCGGCGGACGGCTGCCACGCCAGGTGAATGCTCGTCCCGGTCACGGCCGGCGCGAGCGCGTCGAACGCGCCCGCGCCGCACGTGCCGTTCGTCGTGAACGAGCCGACGGCGGACGATGCAGTGTTCACCGGCGTGCAGAACGGATCGCCCTTCGCGATCACACGCCAGAAGTACGGCGTCGACGGCTGCAGATTCGCGGGCGAGAACGAGGTCTCGTCGGTGTCGGCGAGGACGACCTTCGCGGGCGGATTGACCGTGTCGAGGAGAACGTCGTAGCGGAACGCGCCGGCGGCGCGGTTCCACGCCAGCGCCGGCGAGGTCGAGACGCTCGCGCCCGCGGACGGCGCCGTGAGCGCGGGCGCGGCGACGCTCGTGCACGCGAACGCCGCGCGCACGCGGTTGCTGCGCGAGTCGGAAACATAGATGTCGCCGCTCGCGCTGATCGCCACGCCGCTCAGATCGAATGGAAAGTTGAGCTTCGCCGCGGTGGCCGGGCCATTGTCGCCGGTGAAGTCGGCGTCGACGAAGTAGGCCGTGCCGCTGCCGATGACCGTCGAGATGATCTTCGTCTTCGCGTCGATCTTGCGCACGCGCGAGGAGTAGGCGTCGGCGATGTAGAGGTCGTCGTTGCGCGCGTCGATCTCGAGATGCGCCGGAAACATCGACGCCTGCGCGGCCGGGCCGCCGTCGCCGAAGCTCGGCCCGGCGTCGTCGACGTGGCCGGCGATCGTGCTGATGCCGCCGTCAGGCGTGACTTTGCGGATCGCGGAGTTGACGCTGTCGGAGATGTAGACGTTGCCCAGCGAGTCCGCCGCAACGTCCTCGGGGAAGTCGAGCATGGCGTCGACCGCCTTGCCGCCGTCGCCGCCGAATCCCTCGGTGCCGTTGCCGGCGAAGAGGGTCCTCTCCTTCGTGGCCAGATCGACTTTGTAGACGCGGTGCACGCCGCCGTCGGCGACGAAGAGGTGCCCGGCGTTGTCGAGGGCGATGCCACGGATCTGATTGAACGCGGTCGCGTCGGTGGCTCCGGCGACGAACGTGACGAGCTTCGTCTGCTTGTCGACTTTCTTCACGCGCCCGTTCGTGGCGTCGGCGATGTAGAGGTTGCCGTCTTTGTCGAGCGCGAGGTCGACCGGCGCGCCGACGGCGACGCGGTCGGCCTGCTTCCCTTCCGACTCATAGTCGTAGAAGCCGCCGTTGCCCGCGTACGTGCTGATGATGCCGGTGACCGCATCGACGCGGCGCACGAGCGCGTTCGAGGCGTCGGCGATGAAGAGCGTGCCGTCCCGCGCGACGGCGATGCCTTCCGGACTGCGCAGGACTGCGGCCGTGGCGAGAAGGCCGTCGCCGACGTACGAGCCGCCGCCGGCGATGACGACCGCCTCGGTTTTTCCGGCGATGTGCTTCTCGACCGTCTGATCGTCATGCGTGAGGATGATGTTGCCGTCGCCGTCGACGACCATGCCGTAGGCGAGGCTGGTGTTCGTCAGGACGTTCGTGACGGCGCCGCGGTTCTTGTCGACGCGCTTGACGAAGCCGATGGTGGTGATCAGCAGGTCGCCCGAAAGATCGAACGCCAGCGCGAGCGGCGAGTCGAAGTCGGGCGGCGCGCCGCCGGCGACGGTGCTGATGTTGCCGTTGGCGTCGATGCGCCGCACGCGATGGTTGCTGGTGTCGGAGAAATAGAGGTTGCCCGCGCCGTCGCGAACGATGCTCCCCTCGGGGCCGAAGAGCGTCGCCGACTTCGCCGGGCCGCCGTCGCCGCTCGCGCCGGATTCGCCGGTCACGCTGCCGGCGATCGTCTCGATCTTGCCGGTGGCGAGATCGACGCGGCGGATGCGGTTGCCGTCGAAGCCGTCCTCGCTGATGTAGAGGTTATTGCCGGCGGCAAGCACCGCCCACGGGCCGCTAAGGTAGGCGTCGGTAGCGGCGCCGCCGTCGCCGATCGTGCCGTCGGCGCGCGGCTGCGTGCCGCGGCCGGCAACGGTGGTGATGACTTTCGTGGCCGCGTCGATGCGCCGCACGCGGCCGTTCTCGTGATCGGCGACGTAGATCGTGCCGTCGGCGGCGATGGCGATGCCGCGCGGTCCGTTGAGCGTTGCGCGCACGGCCGCGCCGCCGTCGCCGCCGAAGCCGGCGCCGCCCGTGCCAGCGATGGTGGTGATGGTGCCGTTGGCGCGGTCGATGCGGCGGACGAGGTTCGCGAAATGCTCGACGACGTAGAGGTTTCCGGCCGGATCGAAGGCCAGGCCGCGCGTGCCGTAGAGGCCGACGTCCGTGGCTGCGCGGCCGTCGTCCGTCCCGCCGCCGGCGACGGTGAAAATCGACTGCGCGTGCAGCGCCGCTGCCGCGAGCATCGACAGCGCGAAGACGAGTTTTGGCGCGCGGATGCGCGGCATTCTACACTCGACCCCGATGCTCACCGCGCTCGCCTTCGTGCTCGTCCACCAGATCGACCAGACCATTCAAAACGCCATCGCCCGGGACAACATCCCCGGCGCGGTCTATCACCTCGAGCGCGGCGGCAAGGTGTACGAAAAGGCCTACGGCGACCGCGCGCTCGTCCCGCGCAAGGAGCGGATGACGCGCGACACGATCTTCGACGCGGCCTCGCTGACGAAGGTCGTGGCCACGGCGCCGTCGATCTGGCTCTTGATCGAGCGCGGGAAGGTGGAGCTTGACGCGCCGCTGAACCGTTACATCGCCGAGGCGCGGGGCGACATGACCATCCGGCATCTGTTGACGCACACGAGCGGATTGCGGCCGGACCTCGATCTGCGCGAGCCGTGGAGCGGCTACGAGACCGGCATCGCGCTGGCGGTGAAGGAAGAGCCGGTGAACCGCCCCGGCTACGTCTTCCGCTACTCCGACATCAATTACGAGCTCTTGGGCGAAGTGGTGCGGCGCGTCTCGGGCCAGCCACTGGACGTCTTTGCACGGCGCGAGATCTTCGCGCCGCTGCACATGCGGGACACCCACTTCAGGCCCCTCTCCCCGCTCGCGGGGAGAGGGTGGCGCGAAGCGCCGGGTGAGGGGCGCATCGCGCCGACCGAATTCGCCGACGGCGTCATGCTCCGCGGCGTCGTCCACGACCCCACCGCCCGCCGCATGGGCGGCGTGGCCGGACACGCGGGACTCTTCACCACCGCGGCCGACCTGGCCAAGTTCGCGCGGATGCTCCTCCGCGGCGGCGCGCCGATCTTCAAGCGATCGACGGTGACGGCCATGACGAGCGTGCAGTCTCCGCCGAACGTCCTCGTCCGCCGCGCCGGCGGCTTCGACATCGACTCCGGCTACAGCCGCCCGCGCGGCACCGTCTTCCCGCTCGGCTCGTACGGCCACACCGGCTTCACCGGAACGATCCTCTGGATCGACCCGCAGTCGAAGACCTTCTACATCTTTCTCTCCAACCGCGTGCACCCGAACGGCAAAGGCGTCGTGACGGCGCTGCAGGTCAGCCTGGGGACGCTCTCCGCGAAGGCTGCGCGCGTGAAGCCGAAGGACATGCTGCCGCCGCGGCCCGGCGGCGAAGTCGGCTGGATCACGCGCGGCGCCGACGTCGCCAACGGCATCGACAACCTCATCGCCAAGCAGTACGCGCCGCTGCGCGGGATGAAGATCGGCGTGATCACGAATCACACCGGCATCGACCGCAGCGGCAATCCGACGGTCGACCTGCTGCGCAGCGCCCCCGGCGTCGACGTCCGCGCCATCTTCGCCCCGGAGCACGGACTCTTCGGCGCCGCCGACGCGAACGTCGGCGACATGCGCGACCCCGTGCGCGGCCTCCCCGTCTACAGCCTCTACGGCCAGTCGCGGAAACCGAAGCCCGAGCAGCTCGCCGGCCTCGACGCCCTCGTCTTCGATATCCAGGACGTCGGCGCGCGCTTCTACACCTATCCCGCCACGATGCAGTTGGCGATGGAGGCGGCGGCCGAGGCGCACGTCAAGTTCATCGTCCTCGACCGGGTGAATCCGATCAACGGCGCGGCCGTCGAAGGGCCGCTGCTGCACGGTGCGGCGGAGGATTTCATCGGGTGGCACGACGTACCGATCCGGCATGGGATGACGATGGGCGAGCTGGCGAAGATGTTCGCGGAGGAACGGCACATCGGCGTCGATCTGACGGTCATTCCGCTTTTGCGCTGGATGCGCGCGCAGTGGCAGGACGACGCCGGACTGCCATGGATCAATACCTCGCCGAACATGCGCAGTCTCACCGAGGCGACGCTGTATCCGGGCGTCGGAATCGTGGAGTTTTCGGTCTCGGTCGGGCGCGGCACCGACACGCCATTCGAGCTCGTCGGCGCCCCGTACGTCGATCCGGAGCGTTTTGTGGCGGAATTGAACACGTTCAAATTGCCTGGGATCCGTTTTGACCCGGTGCGCTTCACGCCGATGTCGAGCAACTTCGCCAAGCAGCAGTGCGGCGGCGCGCACCTGACCGTCACCGACCGCAACGCCCTCCAGCCGGTCAAGACCGGCATCGCCATCGCGCTGGCGCTGCAGAAGCTCTACCCCAAAGACTTCACGTTCAACGGCCGCCTGCTCCGGGCGCCGCTGAAGCTCGATTGGAGCGACGACGAGCGCGCCTTCCGCGAACGCCGGGCGAAATTCCTCCTGTATGATTGATTTCCTCCATGACACCGGACGAGTACATGACGTCGCGCGTCGACGATCAGATCGCGTGGTACGAGCGCAAGAGCGCCTGGAATCAGCGCGGATTCAAGCGGATGCGCGTCCTGGAGATCTTCGCGGCGGCGGCCATCCCGATCCTCTCCGGCTATTCGCAGAACCGCCTTACCATTCAGATCACGATCGCCCTTCTGGGCGGCCTCATCGCCATCATCGCCGGACTCATGGGGCTGTTTCAGTTCCAGGAAAACTGGACGCAATACCGCAGCACGTGTGAAGGGCTGCGGCACGAGAAAATCCTCTACGAGACGAAGTCGGAGCCGTACGACGGCGAGCAGCCGTTCCCGCTGTTCGTGCAGCGCGTGGAGAGCCTGATCTCGTCGGAGACCGGACGCTGGACGCAGTCGAGGAGCGGCAAGAAAGAGGAGAAAGGCTAGAAGGCGATCTCCGTCTTCCCCGCCCGCAATCGCACGATCCGTCCGTCGTCCTTCGCCACGTAGACGTCGTAGACCTCGCCGCTGTTCGCGTCGGTGAAGCGGTAGTGCTTGGCGTTGCCGGTCGCGTCGACGAGCTGCGGCGCCCCCTCCCTCTTCTGCGGATCGAGGTAGAGCGTGAGGCGCTGATAGAGGCGCTCCAGCTCCGGCGTCGGCGTGGCCGGCTTGCCGCCCTTGGTCCAGACGATCGCGCTGTGCTTCGCTTCGGCCGTCCACTCGCCGAGCGTCACCGTCTCCTCGCCGATGCGCGGGCGCCGCAGCGTGCCGCCGGCGTCGAGATCCGGCGACGTCACGCGGAAGCGGAAGCCGGAGGACATGCGAAAGCACTCCACGGCCTGCTCGTAGCTCCCGTCTCCCGCGCACTTTGCGGGAGTCGAGACGCCGCGCGGCTTCGGCACGGCGACTTGATTGCTGGGCGCACGCCGTGCGCCCCTACCGGCAGGGGCGGGCGGCATCGGCGGCGTTGCTTCATGCCGCGTGCACGCCGCAAGCAACAAAAGGACTGTAAACCGCCTCACTTCTTCGCCCTCGCCACCATCGCCTCCACATCGCGCAGGAGCTGCTTCGCGTCGTACACGATCCCGTCCTTGATCGTGTACTTCACGCCCCCCACCCGCTCCACCGCGCCGTTGGCGTCGTTCACGCGGAGTGCGCCGGTGCCGTACAGCACCTTGAAGTCGTCGAGCGGGTTCTGATCGACGATGACGAGGTCCGCCAGGTAGCCGGGCCGCACCACGCCGGTCTCCGCCTTCGTCCCATGCGGCGCCGCCAGCGCCTCGGCGCCCCACATCGTCGCCGAGCGGACGACCTCGAGCGGATGGAAGCCGGCCTCCTGCAGCAGCTCGAACTCGCGGATATAGTCGAAGCCGTACAGCTTGTAGATGAACCCGGAGTCGGATCCGGTCGTGACCCGCCCGCCTCGGTTTTTGAACGCGTTCAAAAACTGCATCCAGAGGCGGTAGTTATTCCGCCACTCGATCTCGTCCTGCGTCGTCCAGTGATACCAGTAGGCCCCGTGCGCCGTGCGGCTCGGCTGATAGAAGCGCCACAGCGACGGCAGCGTGTACTTGTCGTGCCACTCCGCGCGCATGGCCCGCATGAGATCCCGGTTGGCCTCGTAGATCGTCAGCGTCGGATCGATGTTGAACTTGAGCTTCACCAGCTCGTCGATCACGGCGTTCCACTTCTCGCTCCCCGGCGGCGCGGCCTGCTTCCAGAGCCGCCCCGCGTAGCCGAAGCGATCCTGCTCGTTGCCGTAGTTGTACGACGGCGGGTAGTCCTGAATGGTCCGGTCGGTGAAGAGCGACTCGGGGAGGCCGTACCAATGCTCCATGCCGCGCAGCCCGAGGCGGGCGGCGGAGAGGATGTTCGACTCGGCCACGCCCATCTGCGCCAGGTGCGTGGTCGAGCCCATGTGCTGCTTCCCTGCCTCGTCGAGTAGCGCCGCGAGGATGTCGGGTTGGAAGATCGGGTCGCCCGCCCCGAAGACTTTCAGCCCGTCGAAGCCCTTCTTCGCCGCCCACTGCACGAACTTGCGGGCCTGTTCCGGCGAGTCGATCGGCCCGCCGTCCCACATGCCGCGAATCGTGAAGATGTACGGAACGATGCGCGGCGCCACGATCTCGTTCTTCGCGCTGCGGTCGCGCTCGTGCAGGCACCAGTCGGCGCCGTTGCCGCAGCCCGGTTCGCGCACGGTGGTGACGCCGTGCGCCATCCAGAGCTTGTAGACGTACTCCGCGGTCGTCCCCTGCTCCCGCCCGCCGGCGTGGCCGTGCATGTCGATGAAGCCGGGGAGCACGTACATGCCCGTGCCGTCGATCTCCTTCGTCGCGTCCTTCGGCCGTCCTTCCGGCTTGATCGGCACGAGCGGCGCGCCGACGACGCGCACCTCCCGGATGCGGTTCCCTTCGATGACGACGTCGGCCGGCCCGATCGGCGGCGCGCCCGTGCCGTCGATGACGGTGACGCCGCGGATGATCAGGCGCTGAAAGGGTCCGTCGCCTTCGCCGGGGCGGCGGTCGGGGGCGTAGGGCGGGTTTTCGGCCATCGCAACGGTGGCAATCAGGAGTAGAAAGAGGAACGACTTGCGCATAGTGGGAGGATATGACAGCGGCGGCGTGGCCGCCGCACTCCGGATGAACGACCACCGCGTCAGTAGCTGGATCGAGCTGCAAGAGATCCTCTTCGGCGGCACCTTCCAGCCATCGCTCCAGCGCCACCGCTCGCGCTATGTCTATCGCGGCGCGCCGTCGGTCGCGCACGGCCTCGACACGAGCCTCCAGACCGGCGGCTTCGAGGCGCACGAGAAGCACCTCCTCACCAGCTTCCGCAAATACGCCATGCGCCACGCCGTGCACGGCGACTGGGTCTGGAACTGGCTCTCGCTGGCCAAGCACCACGGACTGCCGACGCGGCTCCTCGACTGGACGTACTCGCCGCTCGTGGCCATGCACTTCGCCACGCACGACTTCCGCCACTTCGACCTCGACGGCGCGATCTGGATGGTCGATTACCAGAAGACCAACGCCTCGCTCCCCGCGCCGCTCAGAAAAATCCTCGGCGACGAGCAGAACATCTTCACCACCGAGATGCTCAGCTCCGTCGCCACCACGCTCGAAGGCTTCGACATGCTTGCGGCACAAGACTTCGTCCTCTTTTTCGAGCCTCCCTCGCTCGACGAGCGCATCGTCAACCAGTTCGCGCTCTTCTCCCTGCCGTCGAGCGCCACGCTGCAGCTCGAGGAGCTGCTGCGCCGCGACGAGACCGCCTACCGCCGCGTCATCATCCCGGCCTCGCTGAAGTGGGAAGTGCGCGACAAGCTCGATCAGGCCAACATCACCGAGCGCGTTCTCTTCCCAGGGCTCGATGGACTGTCGCAGTGGTTGAAGCGATACTTCACCACACGAAAATGAACGCCGTCCTCCTGGCCACTCTGCTCGTTCTCAACAAAGCCGACGCCACACTCGCCTTCGTCGATCCGGCGACGATGGCGGTCGTGGCGAAGATCGCCACCGGCAACGGACCGCACGAGGTCGCGGTGACGGGCGACGGGAAGACCGCCGTCGTCGCGAACTACGGCACGGGGCCGGAGCCCGGCGCGACGCTGTCGATCGTCGATGTCGCCTCGCGCTCCGAGCGCAAGCGCCTGAAGCTTCCGGTGCTGCGCCCGCACGGCCTCTTCGCCGTCGGCCCGCGGGTCTGGTTCACGGCCGAGGGAAGCCGCGTCGTCGGCGCGGTCGTGGGTGACGCGCTCGAGGCGATCTACGGCACCGGCGCCGAGGTCTCGCACATGGTGCTGACGACGGCCGACGAGAAGAAGGTCTACACGGCGAACATCGGCTCCGACTCCATCACCGCGATCGACCTCGGCAACGCGCCGCGCGTGGTGCGGCTCAAGCAGATCCCCGCGGTCAAAGGCCCCGAGGGGATCGACCGATTCGGCAACGAGCTGTGGGCGGCGAGCCGCGCGCCGAACGGCGGCATCGCCGTCATCGACATCGCGACCGATACGGTCACGCAGACGATCCCGACGACGACGAAGTCGATCAACCGCGTGAAGTTCACCGTCGACGGCAAGCGCGTCCTCGTCTCCGATCCGCCGGCGAACGAAGTGCTGGTCTACGACGCCGCGAAGCGCGAGCTGATCGGACGCGTGGCCACGCCCGCGGAGCCGTCGGGAATCGTCATCGTGCCCGACGGAAAGCGCGCCTTCGTCGCCTGCGCCGGCGCGGGGAAAGTCGTGGCCATCGATCTCGATGCGTTGAAGGTCATCGGCGAGGTCGCCACAGGGAACGTGCCGGACGGCATGGCGTGGGCGCCGTGAAGCCGCGCGCCGTCGTGGCGACGATGTGGAGTGCGCCGGCCATGCCGGCGCTCTGACAGCGGCGGCATGGCCGCCGCACTCCACGGGCGACCATCACGCCGTCGCTGACGAGGAGGATCTGCTCCGAGCTCGACGAGGCCGTCGTTGATGAGGATGCGATGGCGAACGTCGCCAGCGTCGCGGCGTCGATCGCCTTCTACGAGAAGCTCGCGGCGCGGCCGCGCAGTTGATGGTGACGAAGGGCAACCACGCTGCGCAGCACTCCGTCCTCTTCTATCTCTACGTCGACGACGTCGCCGCTGCGCACGCGGAGCTCGCCGCGGCCGGCATCGACGTCGGCCAGATCCGCACCGAGCTCTACGCCGAGCGCGGCGAGTTCCGCGTGACCGATCCCGACGGCTACGTGCTGATGATCACGCACACGTAATCGTCACCCCTTCCGCCGCCCGGCCATGTCGAACCCGACCGCGGCGACGAGCACGGCGCCTTTGATGATGTACTGCGTCGCGTTCTCGACGCTCAAGAGCGACATGCCGTTGTCGAGGCTGGCCATCACCAGCGCGCCGAGGAGCGCGCCCGCCACCTTCCCCCGCCCGCCCATCAGGCTCGTGCCGCCGATCACGCAGGCGGCGATGGCGTCGAGCTCCATCAGCGTGCCGGCGTCGGGCGAGGCGCTGCCGACGCGGCCGGTGTGCAGGATCGCGGCCACGCCGGTCAGCGCTCCCAGGAGGGCGAACGCGCCGAGGATCATCCGCTGCGCGTCGATGCCGGAGAGCCGCGCCGCCTCGGGATTGCTGCCGATCGCGTAGAGGTAGCGGCCGAACGTCGTGCTCTGCGTCAGGAAATGGCCGGCGATCGCCACCGCGAGAAGGATGATGACCGGCAACGGCACGCCGCCTTGCAAGTTCATCACGTAGACGAAGAGAGCGATCAAGAGCGACGGCGCCACGATGCGCGCGAGCGTCGCCGCGGCCCCCGGCACCGCCAGGCCATGGCGAGCCCGCGCGCGGTTGCGGCGGAAGGTCAGCCAAACCACGGCGGCAACGGCGAGCGCGGCGAGAGCCATACCCGACACGGGCGTCAGTAGCGCCACGCCGATCAGGCGAAAGAGCGGCAGGCGCACCGGCACGGTCTCGCCTTTGCTCAGATAAAGAATCACGCCGCGCCACGTGAGCAGGCCGCCCAACGTGACGATGAACGACGGGATGTTGGCGTAGGCGACGAGCGCGCCTTGCACGAGCTCGACGGCGACGCCGATCGCCAGCGCGGCGCCGAGCGACGGCAGCAGTCCCCATCCCTGCGACATCGCCGCGGCGCCGCCCGCGAGGCCGACCAGCGAGCCGACGGAGAGGTCGATCTGCCGGGCGATGATGACGAAGAGCATGCCGACGGCGAGCACGCCGGTGACGGCCATCTGCTTCAACAGGTTCGCGAGATTCACCGGCTGCAGGAAGACGAAGTTGTCCGTCCGCAGCGCGAAGAAGATCCAGATGGCCACGAGCGCCACGACCATCGTGTACGCGCGCAGCTTCATGTCCCTCCCGTCGCGCAGGCCATCACCGCCTCCGCGCTCGCGCCACGCGGAAGCTCGCCCGCCACGCGCCCTTCGTGCAGGACGAGCACGCGGTCCGCGAGGCCGAGCACCTCGGCGAGCTCGGACGAGACGAGCACGATGGCCATGCCGGACGCGGCCAGGCGCTCGATCTGCGCGTAGATCTCCTGCTTGGCACCGACGTCGATGCCGCGCGTCGGCTCGTCGAGCAGCAGGACTTTCGGCTCGGTCAGCAGCCACTTCGCCAGCACGACTTTCTGCTGGTTGCCGCCGGACAGCGTGCCGACGATGGTGAAGACCGACGGCGCCTTGATGCGCAGCTCGCTCATCTTCCGCGCGCTCGCCGCCGCCTCGGCGTCGGCGTCGACGCGGGCGAGCGATGCCAGGGTGATGTTGGTGACGACGGGGTGATCGAGCAGGAGTCCGAACCGTTTCCGATCCTCGGTGACGAAGCCGATGCCGGCGGCGATGGCGTCGCGCGGCGAATCGATGGCGACGCGTTTTCCGTCGACGAAGAATTCGCCGCCGCGCCGGCCGGGATGCGCGCCGAAGACGGCCATCAGCAGCTCGCTGCGGCCGGCGCCGACGAGGCCGGCGACGCCGAGGACTTCGCCGCGGCGGACGGCGAAGCCGGCGTCGTCGAC
>DATDFB010000065.1:0-9691 GCA_036522835.1 Thermoanaerobaculia bacterium
CGGTTCTCCGAGAGGATGGCCACGCGGTCGCCGGACTTGACGCCGAGGTGGCGAAGGGCGGTGGCGACGTGGCGGACGGTGTCGCGGAACTCCGGCACGCCGACGTCGACCCATTGGCCGTTTTTCTTCGACTTCAACACGGCGGGGCGATCGACGCCGCACGTGATCGTGAAGATATCGTTGAGAGTCTTGATCTCCATTACTGACGCTCCCCCTGACCGACAGTGGGAGCGATCATAGCGCGGCTATGCGACCTTCAGCCATCGCCACAATTCACCGATGGTCGGCCGTTTTCCGTAGGAGAGGATCCCGACGCGGAAGATCTTCGCCGTGATCCAGAAAAAGGCGGCGATGGTACAGACGGCGACGGCGATGGAGATCAGGAGGTGCGCGACCGGCGGCTCGGAGACGAGGGCGCGGACGAACATCGTCAGCGGGCCGAACACGGGCGAGAGCGAGAAGCCGATGGCCAGGCCGGAATCGGGATTGGTGATGATCGCGAACATCAGGAACCACGGCAGCATCATCAGCATCGAGATCGGGGCGATGAGCTGCTGCGCTTCCTTCTCGGAGTTGCAGATCGCGCCGGCGATGGCGTAGATCGAGACGTAGGTGAGGTACGCCAGGACGAAGAAGAGGTAGAAGTAGACGAAGACCATCGGCCGGAGGAATTGGGTGACGTTCATCCCGGCCATGCTGGCGATGGTGCCGGCGTACGTGCCGACGGCGGCGAGCATCAACATCCACGCCGTGACCTGGGTGAGACCGACGAGCGCGACGCCGAAGATTTTTCCGGTGAGGAGCTGCCGCGGCGACATCGACGAGATGAGCACTTCGACGACGCGGTCGCTCTTCTCCTGGATGATGCCGCGCATGATCTCCAGCCCGTAAATGAACGACGGGATGAGCAGCAGCGCGGCGAAGAGGAAGCCGAGGATGAGGTTCAGCTCCCCGCCCTTTTTCTGCTCGCCGCTGCGCGAGAGCTGGATGCCTTCGACCGGCACGGACCGGGTGAGGGCGTCGACGGTGTTGGCGTCGATGCCGCGCGCGCCGAGGCGGAGGCGCTGGATGGCGCGGTTGGCGATCGACGAGAGGCGCTCCTGAGTGATGACGTCGGTCGACGAGCGGCTGTAGAAACTGATCTTGGCGCTCTCGCCGTCGATGGCGTCGCTCGGAATGACGAAGACGGCGTCGAGGCGGTTGCTCGCTTTGCGCTCGGCGTTGAGGCGGTCGAGGTACGGCTTCGCGTCGGCCGCGCTCGCCACGTATTCGACGTTGATGCTCTGCGGCAGCTCGCCGCGCCGGCGGCCGCTCAGCGACTTCTTCACGTCCGGCTGCTCCGGCACGATGGTGCGCGTGAAGGCGCTCTGCAGTTTGCCGGTGCCGTCGAGGACGGCGACCTGCTTTTCGCCGAGGCCGCGCGCCACCATGAGGCCGGGCAGGAGCATGGCCGCGGACATGAGAACCGGGAAGAGGATGGTCATGACGATGAACATCTTCTTGCGCACGGCCGCGAGGTATTCGCGCTTGAGCACCGCGAGCATCTTGTTCATCGCGCCGCCTCCAGGGTCTCGTGGCCGACTTTCTCGATGAAGATCTCTTCGAGCGACGGCGCGGCCACTTCGAATTTTCGGATGCGCAGGCGTCCGACCGACGCCCGCAGGATCGTCTGCGGATCGGCGCCGTCGGAGAGGCTGAGCTCCGCCGCGTTGTTGACGATCCTCGCTTTTTGCACGTCGGGCAGCTCGGCGAGAAAACCGCCGTCGCCTTCGTAGTCGATGTGTAGGGTGTTCTTGCCGAACGATTGCCGCACCTGCTCGAGCGAGCCGTCGAGGACGACTTTGCCCTGATGGACGAGGACGATGTCGTCCGCCATCCGCTCGGCCTCCCCCATCATGTGCGTGGAGAGCAGGATGGTCCGCCCCTCCTCCTTCAGTTCTCTGAGGAGGTTTCGTACCAGCACCATGTTGACGGGATCGAGCCCCGACTGCGGCTCGTCGAGGATGATGAGCTCGGGGTCGTGCAGGAGGGTGCCGATGAGCTGGACCTTCTGCTGGTTGCCCTTCGAGAGTTCCTCGACTTTGGCGTCTTTCTTCTCCCCGAGCTCGAACCTCTCCAGCCACTTTCCGATTTTCTCGTTGACCGCCGCCCCCCGCCGCCCCTTGATCTCCGCAAGAAACTGCAGATGCTCGACGACCTTCATCTGCTTGTAGAGCCCACGCTCCTCGGGCAGGTACCCGATCCGGTCACGCGCGTCGCCGCCGCCCGCCCCCCCCGCCCACTCGATGACGCCCGAGTCGGGCAGAAAGATGCCGGTGATCATGCGGATGGTGGTGGTCTTCCCCGCCCCATTCCGCCCGAGCAGCCCGGTGATGGTCCCCCGCCGCACGGAGAAGGAGACCCCATCCACCGCCCGCACGGCCCCAAACGACTTGACTACGTCCCGAACCGCCAGAACCACGGACATGCGCCGCCACCTCGCCGGAGAAATCGCGGCGTATTGTACGCGGGGCGGGGGTCAGGGTTTGGGGGGATTCAAGACAGGATCGTCGAATGGCAATGGAACAAAGACCTTCATGAGCTGATGAACGATCCGATCGATCTGACGTACAAGCCAATCGCCTGATTCTCGGCGGTTTTCTGGTGCCGCTAATGCCGAGACTGAAATGAAAGCGGCGAATAAAATGACCGCCACTCTTCGCGTGATACGCGGATGCATGTAACCCTCCTTTGGAGCTTCGACGAGCTCGTCATGCGGAGGGCGCCCTTGCACTTAGGAGTGACCGGCAGGGGTGTTTCCCTACCCCCGAGAATCAATCTAGATATAGATAGAGCGGGCGTACGTTGATAACGCCGGTGCGGATATCCCTGATCGCTTTCTCATCCAAGCGACCGGCAGCAGCAGCCTCGCGGAGCAAACTGACTGCAGACATCGCCGGCTCTGTTGCGGCAAGGCTTGCAGAGACAAAATAATCTAGTGCGCGTCGGCATTCGTTGGGAACTTCGCTGATTCGCCCTAATGCGACGAGCGCTTGCGCAATCTCAGTCGTCACTTCGGCTACATCATGAGCCATGTTCGACATCACGAAATCGTCGCGAACAGTCCGGAGCAGGTCCAACGCTTGAGATGGACGACCTTGTGCGAGCAACACAAGCCCAAGCTGCCATCGCGCCCGCGCGATGACCGGAAGCAATCCTAATTTTGAGGCAGCTTCCATCGCAACGGCAAAATAGCGTCCCGCAGCGTCGAAGTTACCCAGTTCGTAATAACAGACGGCGATGTTCTGCCACAAACCAGCGCGATCTTCGTGAGATAAAGGTTCGGCCTCTAAGTCACAGTAAGCCGAGAGCGCCTCGCGATAACGGTGCAATCCATGAAGGATACTGGCTTCCGTACGCCGAGCGGCCAGCAGTTTATGTCGTGAATCGTAGCAAACAAAGACGTCCACTGCGCTATGCACACTAGCCAATGCTTCGCCGAACTTCTCCCGGCTCGCGCAGATCAACGCCAACACCACCCCCGCCCGCGCGTCATCGAACTCCGAGTACCCGCACTCCGCGAACGCCTTCCGCGAGCGCGTCACCGCATCCACCGCCTCGTTGTATGCGCCCGTGAAGTACAGCGCGTAGGCCCGCTCGCGCCAGGCGTGGCCGCGGAGGCGGAGCACGGTGGAGTCGCCGTAGCGGGCGGGTGGGAGGGCTTCGGCGATGTCGACTGCAAGGGCCGTGATCTCGACCGCGTCGGGGGGCATCGTTTCGATCGCGCGGTCCGTCGCGGCAATCAACTTCCTCACCATCCCCGCCGTCCGCCACTCCGGGTGGGCGTGCAGGGCGGGGGCCCACGCCTCCCGCGGCTGCGCGAGCAGTTCGCGGAGCCAGGGCTCGGCGGCGGCGTCCTCGGCGCGCATCTCGGTTTGGGCGCGGTCGAGGAAGGCCAGCACGTTCGGGTTCGGGTCGGGGGAGATCTCCGTCGTGTCCCAGACGTCGGGGGATTTCAGGCAGTCGGCGATTTCGCGGACCGAGGCCAGCGTCTTGCTGCAGGCGATGCAGCTTGCGATGTGGGGATCGCGGGAGAGCGATTCGTCGCCGGCTTCGAGCAGAGCGATCAGCGCTTCCTCGTCATAGTGAGGCTCGGCCATCATCTCTTCACCGCCGTGATGGTGAGATAGATCTCGCGAATCCGTTTCAGGCAGTTGTGGATCAGCTTCTCCGCGTAGCGGTTCGTCGTCTCCATCTCCCGGGCCACGTCGCCGGCGGAACGGCCTTCGAAATAGTGCAGGTAGAGCGTCTGGCGGCAGCGCGGCTGCAGGTACTCGAGCGCCTGGTGCACCGTCAGCTTCTGCGCCTCGCGGTCGGCCACCCCATTCGACGCCGGATCGCAGCGCTCGCCGTAGTCCTCGGGGAGCGGCTCCGTGCGGCCCTGCGCGCGCCAGTAGTGGCGGCTGGCGTTGCACATCGCCGCCACCAACCACGCCTTCGCGTTCTCGATCTTCGTCCCCGCCTGCAGGAACGAGAGGAACACTTCCTGGATCAGATTCTCGGCTTCGCACTCCGGGATGCGGAACTTGCGGCAGGCCACCGAGAGCAGAAGCATGCGGTAGTCGACGTAGAGCACACCAATGTCGACCTCCACCGGCGCTTCGGCAGGGGAGGAGACGGCCTTCTTGGCCGGTTCTTCGGCGGAATTCGCCGTCGAGATGACTTCGAGCGTGTTCTGATCCAGCACGTCGGCGCTCAGCTTCGTTAATTATGGATTAGACCGGGCACACGATACCACGAAAATCAGTTACGGCGAAGTTCCTTCTTTCGACCTGCTCCTAAACCCCTCGGAATGCTATTCTCCGCGGTCGCATGAACTCTGACCAGATCACCCGAAGTGTCGACGACGTGTGGAGCTCCTCCATTGTCCCGACGCTGCAGCGGTACATCGCCATTCCCAACCAGTCCCCGCTCTTCGACCCCGACTGGCGCCGCCACGGCTACATGCATCAGGCCGTCGCGCTGGCCAAGGGCTGGGTCGAGCAGCAGAACATCCCCGGCCTCACCATCGAGATGCACGAGATCGACGACCGCACGCCCGTGCTGTTTCTCGAGATCGAGGGCGACCCGTCGTCGACTGTGCTCATGTACGGCCACCTCGACAAACAGCCGGCCATGGTCGGGTGGGAGGACGGGCTGGGGCCGTGGACGCCGGTGCTGCGCGACGGCCGCCTCTACGGGCGCGGCGGCGCCGACGATGGTTACGCGATCTTCGCCGCCGTCTCGTCGATCCGCGCCCTCAAGCAGCAGAACATCGCCCACTCGCGCATCGTCGTCGTCATCGAGTGCTGCGAGGAGAGCGGCTCCCCCGACCTTCCCGCCTACATTGATTTACTGGCGCCGCGCATCGGCACCCCGCGGCTCGTCGTCTGCCTCGACAGCGGCTGCGGCAACTACGATCAACTCTGGATGACGACGTCGCTGCGCGGCTCCGTCGTCGGCAACCTGACGGTCGATGTGCTGACCGAGGGGGTGCACTCGGGCGACGCCAGCGGCATCGTACCGGAGAGCTTCCGCATTCTGCGCATCCTCCTCGACAGACTCGAAAACGCGACGACCGGCGAGGTCCTCCCGGAGTGGCTCCACGTCGAGGTCCCGCCCCAGCGCCTCGCCGAGGCCCGCGAAACCGCGCGCATCCTCGGCGACGAGGTTTGGAGCAAGTTTCCCTTCGTCGACGGCATGAATCCCGTCAGCAAAGATCCGATGGAGCTGTTGGTCAATCGGACGTGGAAGCCGTCGCTGGCGATCACCGGTCAGGCTGGCTTGCCTGACCTGCTGCAGGGCGGCAACGTCCTGCGGCCGCAGACGTCGATCAAGCTCTCGCTGCGCATCCCGCCGACGCTCGACGCGACGAACATCGATGCGCGGCTCAAGGAGCTGCTCGAAAGCGATCCGCCGTATGGCGCGCGCGTCTTCTTCGAGCCGGAGAAGGGCGGCGCCGGGTGGAACACCCCGGAACTCGCGCCGTGGCTCGAGCAGTCGGTCGAGCGCGCGTCGCAGACCTACTTCCGCAAAGGCGCGATGACGTGGGGTGAAGGCGGCTCGATCCCGTTCATGGGGATGCTCGGCGCGCGCTTCCCGAGCGCGCAATTCCTCGTCACGGGTGTGCTCGGGCCGCACAGCAACGCGCACGGCCCGAACGAGTTCCTGCACATCCAGACGGCGAAAAACGTCACCGCCTGCGTCGCGCACGTCCTCGGCGACGAACGAAAATCGGCCTAGGCGTGCCCTCCGGCGTACTTCTTCTCCCCCGCCTCGATGCGGATCGGCAATCGATTCTGCGGCGGCGGCAGCGGGCACGTCGCGTACGGCGTGAACGCGCACGGGGGGTTGTAGGCGTGATTGAAGTCGACGATCGTCTTTCCGTTCACCGCCGGTGACGCGTAGAGATACCGCGCGGCGCCGTACGTCTCGTGCCCGGCGGTCGCATCCTTGAAGATGATGAAGAGGTCCGTCTCCCCCTGCTCGAGGATCGGGTCGAGGCGGTACTCCGTGCCGTCGAGCGTGAAGACGAGCGCGCCCGGCGAGATCTCGTCGGAGGTCATGCCGAGGACGTTCGTGATGGGGATCTTCTTCGGCGGGTTGTACGGCTCGAAGCGCGCCTCGACGCGGTACTTCGGATCGGCGGCGAAGTAGTCGAGCCCCTTGAAATTACGCCGCGCCTCCGCCTCCGTGTCCTTCGCGCGAATGGCGAACTTGTCGTTGCGCTTGATGGCCTGCATCGAGCGCGTGCCGGCCTTGACGATCGTCGGCCCTTTCGGATTCGTGTCGTCGAGGAGCGGCGTCGGCGCCGTCACCGGCTTCCCGTCGATCGTCAGCTGCGGATTCGGATCGACCGTGACGACGCCGTTCGCGAGCGTGAAGCGGACCGGCAGCGGCGGCGTGCCGGCGATCTTGACCTCGTTCGGCCCCGGCTGCAGCCAGTGCAGCCCGACGAGCGTCAGCCAACTGCTGTCGCTGGTGAGGCGCGTGCGGCGCGTCTCCCGCCACTTCTGCTCGTCCTGTTGAAACGTGTCGTGGCGGCAGGCCAAGGTCAGGAGGATGGAAAAAAGCAGGAAGCGTTTCACTGCGGTAGGATAGCCGGACCGATGGTTTCGAACTGTAGCGGACGTGTGTCCAACTGCCGTGAGCAAGGTTGCGCCGTTCCGCGTCGAGGGAGAGCGTGAGGCGGTGATCGCGCCGTGGAACGAGGAGCGCAAACTGCTCACGGCGATTCGCGGCGGCGACCGCGGCGCCGCGGAAGAGGTCGTCGAGCGGACATACTCGGCGGTCTTCGCCTCGTTGTACCGGCTGTGCGGCGATCAGGACCTCGCCGCGGACTTGACACAGGAGACGTATCAGAAAGCGTGGGCGGCACTGCCGAACTTCGACGGCCGCTCGCAACTCTTCACGTGGCTCTATCGAATCGCATACACGACGTTTCTCAACTACGTGCGGCGGCCGCGGCGGATGACCTCGCTCGACGAGCCCGACGCGCCGGAGATGCCGGACCGCGCGCCGGCCGTCGACGAAGTTCTGAGCAACCGCGAAGAGGCGGAGCGGCTGCGCGCGGCGGTGCTGCGCCTGCCGGAGGATCTCCGCTTCACCGTGACGGCGCATTTCTGGGGAGGCCTGGCCGTGAAAGAGATCGCAAAAATCGAGGAGATCACCACGGTGGCGATCCGCAAGCGGCTGCACAAGGCGTTCTCGATCCTGGAGACGTCGCTCGATGAGGAACAACCGACATGAGCCCGAACCGGAAAGCTGACCTGCAGCGCAAGCTGTCGATCGCGCCGATCCCGAAGCCGCCCGCGGGGCTGGCGGAGCGGATCAAGAGCGACATCCCGCAGCACCTCCTCGTCGACGTGCGCAAGGAGCGCGAGCGGCTGTCGCGCTCGGTCAGCTTCAACCTCCGCGTGGCCGCCTCGATCCTCCTCCTCGTCGGCTCGGCGTATCTCGCGCTGCACATCCTCTCGCGCGAGGAGCGCGCGTCGATCGGAAAGATGAAGATGGAGGCGCCGTCGAACGTCGTCGTGGCGCCGAAGCCCGCGCCGGCCGCGGCCGCGCCCGCGCGCATGGGCGAGGCGACGCCGCCGGTGGAGCTGAAAAAAGCGGCGCCGATCGTGGCGGAGGCGAAGACCGAACCGTTGACGACACGCGAGAAGTCGCGCGACGTTGGCGGCTTCGCCGACGGCAGGGTAACTGATATGGCCGTACCGCCTGCGGCGACGGCTGCGCCGCCTGCGCCCCCACCTCCGCCGCCCGCGCCCGCTGTTGCGGATTACGCGGCCGCGAACGAGGTGTCGGCCGGCACGGCCGCCGCGCCGAAGAGCGCCACGGCAAAAGTCGATCGCGGCTTCATCCCCGCCGCTGTCGCGCAGCCGCTTGCGCTGTCTCCGGCGACGCTGTTCGACATCGCCGTTCCGCGCGCCGACGCCGAGCTCCGCGGCGCCGCGCTCATCGAGCACTTCGCCGCGCCCGCCGCCCCGCCGCGGTCGGTGCGCCTCGAAGCGGAGGCGGTGCAGCTCGACGGCACGCCGCTGCTGCGCGTCTCGGTCGACACGCCCGTGGTCGAGCACCCGGCGGGCGGATCACTGCCGCCGGTCGCGGCCGACGCGACGCTCGAGATCGCATTCGACGACGAGGCGCTGGCGTCGCATCGCGCCATCGCCGGCACGACGAAGGCGACCGCGACGGCGCTGCCGTCCGGCACCTCCGTCACCGCCCTGTTCGAGATCGCCGTCCGCTCCGATACAGGCCGCCGCGCGACGGTCGCCACCGTCACGCTGCGCTACCGCTCCGTCGATGACGGGAAAGAGCACATCATCACGCGAAAGCTTCGCGCGGCGGACATTCATGATTGGGATGCGGCGACGAAGCGGATGAAGAGCACGTCGCTGGCCGCGGCGCTGGTGGAGTCGCTCCTGCCGAGGGACACGATCGCGGAGAAGGCGCGCGCGGCGGGCTTGGACGAGCTGGCCGCGGTCGCCGAGAAGCGTTAACGGCGCCGGCCGCCGCCGAAGTTGCGCACCGACTGGAAATGCACGTCGAAGTAATTCGCGGCGGCGCGCAGCGCGCGCGACACGGCCCATGCGTCCTTCGACGGGACCTCTTCGAGCGCGGCGCGCATCTGCGCGGGGAGCTTCATGCGGCAGCGGCGGCAGAGCGCGGCGCCGATGGTCTTGTTCAGATCACAACGCGGGCAAGACGGCTTCTTCGCCAGACCTTTGACCTGCTCGGCATTCAGTGTCATGACCTTGATCTCCCATGCATTCTCTCACGTGTACGGAACAGGCGGCCAGAACGTTGTGCGCGCGGTAAAATTCGCCGCCATGGGTGAACGAGTCGAATTTCCGTCCAACGGCCACATGTGTCAGGGATATCTCGCCGGGCGTGGGCCCGCCGTCGTCGTCATTCAGGAGTGGTGGGGCCTCGTGCCGCACATCGAAGACATCGTCGAGCGCTTCGCGAAGGAGGGCTTCCTGGCCATCGCGCCCGACCTCTATCACGGCAAGACCACGAAGTCGCCGGACGAGGCCGGGAGGCTGCTGATGGAGCTCGACGCCGACCGCGCCGAGCGCGAGATCGCCGGCGCCGGCGAATACCTCCTCGGCCAGTTGACGTGCCCGACGAAAACCTACGGCGTCGTCGGCTTCTGCATGGGCGGCGCGCT
>DATDFB010000066.1:0-11410 GCA_036522835.1 Thermoanaerobaculia bacterium
CCGCGAAAGCCGGCGTGTTCATGCCGGCCGGAATGGCCGCGGCATTTCCGTTTCACGTGCACGTCGGGACAAACGCGAATTTCGTCATTCGCCCCGGCTCCGACTGGGCCGGCGGCGCCGGCGCCTCGATCGATGCGCTCAACGACGCGCTCAATGTGCGCCTGCCGATGTTCATCGGTGGCAATCCGATTGTCTTTCCTGTTGGCAACGTCGGGATCGGCACGACGTCGCCGAATGACAAGCTCGAAGTCTGGGGAAACGTGCGCATCGGAAATCAATTCGCGACGATGCCGGCGCCGACGTACGGCGGCATCCTGATCGGTCAATACGGCGCCGGCGCCTACGGCGAGCTGCAGTTCCTGAACTCCTACGCCTCGAACGGCTATGGCGTGCGTATGCATGGCAACGCCGGCGACGGCTCGTTCCGCATCGACCGGCGCGCGAACTCGGCGACGTGGTCCGATTTCATCACGTTCACGAACAGCGGCTACGTCGGCATCGGAACGATGAGCCCGACGTCGACGCTGACGGTTGCCGGCGTCATCGAGTCGAGCGCGAACGGCTTCAAGTTTCCGGACGGGACAGTCCAGACCACGGCCTTCCCGGCCACGAGCGGCGGCAATGTCGGTCTCGGAACGTCGCCTGCCAATCGCCTTCACGTCTATACCACGGCGTTCGCCGACGGCATCGCCGTCGACGGCACGAGCAGTCCGGCCATCAACTTCCGCAACAACGGCTCCGTGAAGGGCTATATCGGCCTCGCCACGGTGACCGCAGCGTTCAGTACGAACGCCACGGCCAACGATCTCGTCATCCGCAGCGAATCGAACAACATTCTCCTCGGCCGCGGATCGGGCCTGACCACGCTGGCGATCGTCGGCGGCAACGTCGGGGTCGGTTTGACCGACATGACGACCTACATCGATAACAACGCTACCTTTTTCAGGCCTGATCCCAACGGCGCCCACCTGGCGACGTACTCGATGAACGAGGCTGTCCTCAATGCGATGTCCTATCAGGACGCGGACGGGGCGCACATCGGCGGCTTGTACTTCACCCGAGTGCGCGGACAAAGCGATGCGCACTATCAGATCGCCGCGATTCAGGGGAGACAAAGCGGCAGCGGCGCATTCGCCGGCGGCGACCTCTGGTTCTTCACGAAGCCGACGGGCAGCGGCATCGCCGCCAACTCCGCCCGCATGGTCATCAAGCAGAACGGCCACGTGGTTATCGGCGATCCGACGACGACCGACACGGCGATCCTGAACGTGGCCGGCGACATCAACGTCACCGGCAACATCAATGCGAAATACCAGGACGTCGCGGAGTGGGTCATGGCCAGCGCGGCGCTCGAGCCGGGGACCGTCGTCGTCCTCGACCCGACGCATGACGATCAGGTGCGGCCTTCCGCCGCCGCCTACGACACGGCCGTGGCTGGCGTCGTCTCCCCGAGTCCGGGCCTCATCCTCGGCATCGCCGCTGCCGGCAAAGAGAAGATCGCCACCACGGGCCGCGTGAAAGTGCGAGTCGACGCCACGACCGGACCGGTCGCAATCGGAGACCTACTCGTCACCAGCGATGTCGAAGGCGTGGCCATGAAATCGCAGCCGATCGACGTCAGCGGAACGAAGATCCATCGTCCCGGCACGGTCATCGGCAAAGCGCTTCAGCCGCTTGCGAGCGGCCGAGGAGAGATTCTCGTGCTGCTTTCGCTGCAGTGAAGGATCGGACGATGGCGCGACAGCGTGCTGCAGTCTTCCTTTCAATGCTGTTCATCGCCGCCGCCGCCCGCGGAGACGGCGACAATCGAGTCGACTTCCTGCACTTGTTGCTCGATAGCCGGCCGAAGACGGCCTTCTTCGCTTCGGAGACGGAAGAGTCGCGGGAGGCGACGTCGGTCCGTCAGGCGTTGCAGTGGCGCCTCGCGACCATGCGCGACGAGCATGGTCATATTCCGCCGAATGCGCGGTACCAGGCGAATCTTCACCGCCGCAACGGCCTGCATGGCAATTCCGGGAAGGGGAACCTGGCCACGCAGGCGGCGAGCATCTCCCGCACGTCGTGGATCAGCCGCGGCCCGCTCAACTGCGGTGGCCGCACGCGCTCTCTTCTCATCGATCCCTTCGACACGAACGTGCTGTACGCCGGCGCGGTGAGCGGCGGCGTCTGGAAGTCGATCAACGCCGGCTATTCTTGGGTTCCCAAAACCGACTTCATCGCGAACATCAACATCAACACGATGGTGATGGATCCGGCGAATCACAACACGATCTACGCCGGCACAGGCGAGGCCCTCTACGGCGACGGCCTGCCCGGCTCCGGCATCTTCAAGAGCACCGACGGCGGCGATACCTGGACGCAGCTTCAGGCCACCCAGAACTGGCAGTACATCAACCGGCTGGCCATGAACGGCAGCGGCGTGCTCCTGTCGTCGAACTACGATGGGATCTGGCGAAGTACCGACGGCGGAGTGAATTGGACGCACGTCTACACGCCGGTGATCCCGATTGCGAGCGTTGTCGTCTTCAACCCGAACAACGGCAATCAGGCCGCTGCGGCGGGCTCCGCCTTGGTCAACGGGTATTACATCGTGCAACTGATCTACTCCGGCGACGGCGGCGCGACGTGGAGCAACGCCACCACCATGCCGGCAGCGGTCGACAACTTCGCCGGCATCGACATGGCCTGGGGTCCATCGTCGAACGTCTACGTCAACGTCGGAGTCCCGATCGTCGTCAACAACAACACCTTCTATGGCGAAGTGTGGCGCTCGCAGGACGCCGGCGCGACCTACTCGCGCATCTCGCAGCAGGGTGTCACCGACTGCACGTATCATTGTGCCATCTGGGTCTCCCCGTCGAACGCGAGTTTGATCGTCGTCGGCGGTTTGCTCAATTACCGGAGCATCGACGGCGGCGCAAGTTTTACGCCCATCAACTCCGCGATTTCGCTGAGTAATCAGCCGCACGCCGACACCCATTTCTTCGTCAACGATCCGTATTCGCCGAACAAGCTCTATGTCTGCAACGACGGCGGCGTCTACCGCACCAACGACATCACCACGGCATCGGCCGGCAATTCGTGGGAGAGCCTGAATTTCACGTACCAGACGTCGCAGTACTATGCCGGTGCGGGAAACGCCGCCGGCATCGGACCGCTGATCGGCGGCACCCAGGACAACGGAACGCTGCGCGTCTCGCTGCTCGACCAGTACACGCCGGCATTCCGGCCCGCCACGACGGCGAACATGTGGTCGTTCGGCGGCGACGGCGGCTACGTCGCCATCGATCCGGGCGTTCCGGACTACATCTATGGCGAGTACCAGTACATGGAGATCTTTCGCTCCACAAACGGAGGTGAGGCGAACAGCGGATTCGACATCACCAGCGGGCTGCCGTTCGGCACGAACTCCCACAACGACTTCATCGCTCCGGTGGTGATGGACCCGAACAATGCGAACGTCCTGCTGGCCGGCGGTGGAAGTCTGTGGCGCACGACGACGGCGTCGGCGCCGACGCCGACGTGGAGCTCGATCCGTGGCGAGAGCAACCCTTGGTTCGACATCAGCGCCATCGCCGTAGCCAAGGGGAGTTCGAACGTCATCTGGGTCGGCGAGGGGAACGGGCATCTGCAAAGAACGGCCAACGGCACGGCTTCGACGCCGACATGGATCGAAGTCGACAACAACACGCCGCCGTCTCTCGATCCGCTGCCGAACCGCGCCATTCTGCGCATCATGATCGATCCCGCGGACGCGAACATCGTCTATGTCGCCTTCGGCGGTTACAGCGTCAACTCGCCCAATCCGCAAAACCTCTGGCGGACGCTGAACGGCGGCACGACCTGGTCGCCGATCAACGGGCTGCCGATGGTGCCGATCCGCTCGATCATCCGTCACCCGCGCAATCAGCGGCAGTTGTATGCCGCCACGGACATCGGCATTTACGAGAGCGACGATTTCGGTGCTACCTGGTCGACTTCGCAGCAGGGACCGGCGGACGTGAGCGTCGACGAACTGGCCTTCGTGGCCGGCCGCGAGCTGATCCTTGCCGCCACGCACGGCCGCGGCCTCTGGACGGCGGACGTCTCCTCCGTATCGACGTATGCGCCGACGAGCGTCAACGCCCGGGCGTCGGGCCCGGGCTCCGTCGGCGTTACCTGGACCGGCGTGACCGGCGCGACGTCGTATCAGGTCATGCGCAGCAGCGACGGGGCCGGCTATGCGAACGCCGTCAACGGCCTCGTCTCCGCGACGTCCTATACCGACACGAACGTCGTGAGCAACAAGACGTATCTCTACAAAGTCAAAGCGCTGGTCAACGGGTCCTGGACGGACCTGAGCGCTCCCGACCTAGCCACGACGCTTGTCTTCACCGACGACAATGCCCTGAGCGGCAAGAAAATCCTGGCCAACTACCTTCAGGAGATTCGGACCGCCGTCAACGCCGTGATGACCGCGGCAGGGCAGACGCCAGCGTTCGGGACGGCGAACATCGGCGACAAGATTTTCGCAACGGACATCACCGATCTTCGCAGCGCGCTCGTGAGCGCGTATACGAAGATCGGGATGCCGTCATTGCCGACCTTTGCAGAGAGAATCACGCAGAACTACACATTCCTGAAGGGGACGCATTATCAGGAGATTCGTAATTTCGTGAAGTGAAGATCGTGGGGAGTGACGGCTTCCGCCGTCACTCCCCCGCGATCGTCACGCTGCCGTTCGAGTTCACCAGCTCCATCCGGCAGCCGCCGCCGTTGATCGTCCCGTTCAGCGTTTCGTCGCTGCGGCGGGTCACGCTGAGCGGAATGTCGGCGTTGATCGAGCCGAAGGTCGTGCGGGCCTCGACGTTGTAGCCGACGCTGCGGGGCACGGCCACCTTGATCGAGGCGAAGCTCGTGCGGAGGTTCACGGCGTTGCAGGTGCCGCGCAGGCCGGCCACGGCGATGCCGCCGTTCTGGTTCTGCACGTCCACCGCGCCGTCGACGCCCTTCAAGAACACCGAGCCGAAGCTGCCGCGCACCGTGGCGTTGCCGGCCACATCGGACGCCGTCACGCTGCCGTTCTGGTTCACCACGTTGATCGAGCCGCGGATGCGCTCCGCGCGCACGGGACCGAAGCGCGTGGCCACGTTCACGTTGCCGCGGATGTCGGCGAGGTTCACCGCGCCGTTGCCGTTGCTCACGCTCGTCGGGCCGCCGATGTCCTTGAGGTCGATCGTGTCGAAGCTGCCGCTCACCGTGGCCGACCCTCCGATGTTGTGCGCGTCGATGCGGCCGTTGTTCGACGTGACGGCGATGTTGCGGGTGACGTGGCTGACCCGCGTGCCGCCGAAGGCGTTGGTGACGGCGGCGTCCCCGCCGACGTCGCGCACCTCCACGGAGCCGTTGGCGTTGGTTGCGGACACGTCGCCCTTCACGCCGTCGACCGTGACGGAGCCGAAGCGGTTCGTCGCAGCGAGCTTTCCATCGATGCGCGAGGCCGTGATCGAACCGTTCGTGTTCGTGGCCTCGACGCTGCCGGTGGCGTGGTCGATCGTGATCGAGCCGAACGAATTCTCCAGGCGCTGCCGCCCGGCGCTGTCGCGCAGCGAGATCGAGCCCTGGCGGTTCACGAATTCGCTCGCGGCGCGGATGCCGGCGGCGTTGATCTCGCCGAAGTGATTGCTGACGTAGAGCGGCGCCTCGTCGGGAACGACCACGTCGTAGTCGATGGAGAACGACAGATGCCCGTGACGCGAGATGACCGAGGGCATCACCGTCTTGATGCTGATCCCGCCCGGGCCGTCGCTCGTCTCGATGCGGATGTTCTTTCCGAGCTCCGCGTCGGAGGAGCGGATGGTGGCGCGGACGATGACGTTGCGGCCGCTGCCGGTGCGGATGTCGATCGGCCCGAAGCGGTTTTCGATGGTGACGCGTCCGCCGCGGTACGCGAGCGTGCGGTTGAAGTTCTGTTCGTAGCGCTCGTCGGCGTGGGTGACTGCGGCGATCAGCGCGAAGGCGATCGCGAATTTAGCGGCTTTCATGGCTTTCCTCTCTCAGCACGTCCTGAAGGGTGCGTTGCTTCTCGCTGTAAATCGACAGAAGCTGCCGGCGCAGGTGCGCGTTCTGGCGGTTCACGCGGATCCCGGCCTGGCACTCGGCGATGGCGTCGTCGAGCGTCATCAGTTTTTCCTTGTACGAGACCATGAGCGGCGACTGCGACTGCTCGAGCTTCGGCCCGGCGAGCTTCTCGAGCTGGTCGATGGCGGCGACGTGGCTCTGTTCCGCGCGCTCGACGTCGTCGAGGGCGGTGCGCTGCAGGATGGCCTGGTTGAACTCGTGCTCCTGCACGCGACGCTGCGCGTACCAGCCGAGAGCGCCCAGCGCCACCAGGATGACCGCAGCCGCGGCCATCTGCCAGACGTGCCACGACGGCTGGCGGCGCTCTTCGCGGGCGATGGCGCGCTGGATGCGCGGCAGCAGCGAGTCGCTCGACCACGTGGCGTGCATCGACCGCGCGATGGCGGAGATCTCGTCGAGCTCGTTGTCGTCAGTGTTCATGTTTCCACTTCTCCTGGAGCTGTTTCTTCGTTGAAAAAAGGATCCACTTCGAGTTGGCTTCGCTGATGCCGGCGATGGCGGCGATCTCGGCGTGGCTGAAGCCTTCGATCTCGAAGAGGACGAAGACGGTGCGGCGCTGCTCGGGGAGCTCGCGAAGGAGCTTCGACAGCATGAGGCGCTTGGTGTCGTCGACGTTGGCCGCCGCGCGCGTCAGCGCGACCACGTCGTCGATGGGCGCCTCCTGCGGCCGCCGCCGGCGGCGGCGCATGGCGTCGTAGCAGGTATTGACGAGAATGCGGTAGAGCCAGGTGCTGAAGGCGGCCTCGCCGGTGTACGTCGACGCGGCGCGGTGGATCTTGAGAAACGTTTCCTGCACCGCGTCCTCGGCGTCGGCGACGTTGCCGAGGTGGTGATAGGCGATCGACTTCATCCGCTCGGCGTGGGCGTGGTAGATCGACTCGAATGCACTCGGGTCCCCATCCACGCAGCGGCGCGCCAGATCGAGATCGCTGACGGAATGGTCTTCCACGCGGGGAAAGCGAACGGCTGAAGCGGCGATCATGTTCCGAGCGATAAGACGCCTGATGGATGGAATCGTTAGAGAGTCCTGAGTCCTGAGTCCTGCGTCCTGAGTGCGGCACCCAGGACCCAGGACTCAGGACCCAGGACTAAAGATCGTCGATCGACTTCGGCCAGTCCGAGTGCAGGAGTTTTGATAGAGCACGATCCGCGAGTAATCGCCCCCCCGTCTGGCAGCGCGCACAATAGTTGGTCTCGTTGTCGGCGCAGACGATGCGCTGCACCGGCGCGCCGCAGGCGGGGCACGGTTGGTTGTAGCGGCCGTGCACGGCCATGCCGTCGCGGAAGGCGGTGACTTTCTCCGGGAAGTTGCCGCCGGCCTCGGCGCGCAGGCGGTTGGTCCAGTCGATGAGCGCCTCGCGCGTGGCCCGCCAGAGTCGCTCGATCTCTGCCGCATCGAGATTTGTCGTCAACTGCACCGGCGAGAGGCGGGCGCGGTGGAGGATCTCGTCGGAGTAGGCGTTGCCGATGCCGCTGAAGACGTGCGGATCGGTGAGCGTGCGCTTGAGGGTGTGGCGCTCGCGCGTGAGCGCCGCCGCGAATTCGGCGAGCGTGGCCTCGAGCGGCTCGATGCCGCCGGGATCGTGCGCGCGCACGGCCTCCGCGCCGCGCACGATGTGCATCGACGCGCGCTTCTTCGATCCCGCCTCGGTGAGGATGAGCGTGCCATGCGGGAAGTCGAGCGCGGCCAGGCCGAGCTTCCCCGGTACCTTCGCGCCCGCGGCAAGCCAGCGGAAGCGGCCGGCGATCATGAGGTGGATGATGAGGAAGAGCTCGCCGTCGAATTCGAAGACGATGCGCTTGCCGAGGCGGCGGATCGAGCGGACGACGTTGCCGTGCAGCTCCGACGGCGGCGGATCGAACGTTCGCAGCACGAACGGACTCGTCAGCCGCAGCTTGACGAGCGGCTGTCCAAGCAGACGCTGCTGCAACGCTTCGACGTAGACGGACACATCCGGGAGTTCCGGCATCGATCTGGCGATTATCGGATGAGCATGCGGAACGTGCTCAGCGGAATTCTCGTGGTGCTGACGATCGGGTTGCTGATCGATCTGGAGTGCGGCGGCCATGCCGCCGCTCTGACAGCGCCGGCACGGCCGGCGCACTCCACAGTACTGATCCCCGTTGAGGGCGTGCAACCTTCCCAGCTCAAGAGCACCTTCAACGAAGGCCGCGCCGGCCACATCCACCACGCCATCGACATCCTCGCGCCGCGCGGCACGCCCGTGCTCGCCGCCGTCGACGGCACCGTGCGCAAGCTCTTCTCGAGCCGCGCCGGCGGCATCACGCTCTACGAATACGATCGCGCCGGCGAGCGCAGCTACTACTACGCGCACCTCGACGGCTACGCGCCCGGGATCCGTGAAGGGCTCGACGTGCATCGCGGCGACGTGATCGGCTACGTCGGCACGACCGGCAACGCGCCGGAGTCGACGCCGCACCTGCACTTCGCCATCGAGATTCTGCCGCCGTCGAAAGAGTGGTGGAAGGGCGAGCCGATCGACCCCTATCCGATTCTCACGACACCCGTTTCAGCGCTTCCGTGACGTCCTTCTGGTCGGGATTGAGCTTGAGCGACGTCGTGTAGCTCGCCTTCGCCTCGGCCTTGCGTCCGGTCTTCTCGTAAATCTGTCCGAGCCAGTAGTGCGCGCGGAACAGTCCCGGCTCGTCGCGCTTCGGCTGATAGGCGAGGTACTTCTTGAGCGCCTCTTCACCGCGCGCGTAATTCGACTCTGTCGCCACCGTGCCGCGGCCGATCCAGAACCAGGCGGGCATGTAATTCGGGTCGGCCTTCAGCGCGCTCTCGAACTCCGTCGCCGCGGCGGCGTTGTTCTTTTCGCCGAGGTAGAACGTGCCGAGGGCGATGTGCGTCTTCGGCGAGCCCGGCTGCTCGCGCACCGCGTCGATGTACTCCTTGCGCGCCAGGTCCGGCTTCTTCTGCCTGCCATAAATGACGGCCCAGGCGCGATGGCCGCGGAAGGAGTCGCGTTTCTTGATCTCGTTCGCCTGCTCCATGGCCTTCGATTCGCTGCCGCCGGCGATGCCTGGGGCCATCATGTAGAACTGGAGCAGTCCCATGCGCGCGTCGAGGTGATTCGGGTCGAGTTGCACGGCCTGTTCGAACTGGTCCTTCGTCTTCGATGCGAGCGACATCTGGCTGAACAAATTCGCGGTCATGGCCTGCTGGCCGTACACGCTGGCGAGCAGGTAGTGCGCCTCGGCGCTCTTCGGGGTGGCCGCGACGGCCTTCTCCAGGACCTCGGCCGCCTTGTCGTAGTCGCGCTTTTCCATGAGTGCGCGGCCTTGGTCGATCAGCGGCGTTTGGGCGGCCAGAGGCAGAGCAATGACGACAAAAAGAGACGCAAGTGTGGAGCGCATGCGAGCTTGTACGTGATTTGCTGAGGAAGGTTAGAGGGATGGCATAGAATCCCCGCGCTTCATGGCCGACACCGCAACGATTGCCGAGCGGACCACGATCCCCATCTACACCGCCGAGGAGCTGAGCGCGATTGCTGCGCGCGCGCTGGCGGAGGCGCGCCGGCGCGTGGCCGAGATCGGGTCCATGCCGCTCGACGGCATTTCCGCCGAGGGGCTGTTCGACGCCTGGGACCGGATGTCGATCGACATCGAGGACGCGTTCGGGCCGATCTGGCTGCTCAACAGCGTCCATCCCGACGCCGCCGTGCGCGACGCCTCCGACCGCGTCATCATCGATCACTCCGTCTTCACCACCGAGCTGTTCCAGAACGAAGCGCTCTATGAGCGCGTACACGCCGTGTCGGCCGCCAGCGTCGCCCAGCGGCAGTACAAGAAGGACCTGATCGAGGCGTTCGAGGACAGCGGCGTCACGCTCGCGCCGGAGAAGCGGCAGCGCTTCCGCGTCATCTCCGAGCGCCTCACGGAGCTCTCGCAGGAGTTCAGCAAGAACATCCGCGAGAACAAGACCACGCTGACGTTCACGCCGGAGGAGTGCGAGGGCTTGCCGGCGTCGTACGTCGAGCGGGGGCGCCGCGACGAGAACGGGAACGTCGTCGTCGGCTTCGACTACCCCGAGTACGTCCCGTTCATGATGAACGCGAAGAACGAGGCGGCGCGGCGGCGCTACTACGTCGAGTACACGAACCGCGGCACGCCGCGGAACATCGAGATCCTCGACGAGATCGTGGCGCTGCGGAAGGAGATCGCCGAGCTGTACGAGGTGCCGAGCTTCGCGCATTACGTGACGAAGCGGCGCATGGTCGGCAATCCGGAGACGGTGACGGCGTTTCTCGACGACGTGAAGGCCGCGGTGATGGAGGCCGAGGTGCGCGACCTCGGGCGGCTGGCGGAGAAGAAAGAGGAGATGACCGGCGCGCCCGCGCGCATCGAGCGGTGGGATGTGCTGTATTACCGCGAGCGCGTCCGCCAGCAGCGCTACGACATCGATCAGGAACAGCTCCGGCAGTACTTCCCGACGCGGCCGACGCTGCAGTGGCTCCTCGACGTCAGCGAGCGCTTGTACGGATTGCGCTTCGAGGAGGCGCGCGTGCCGGTGTGGCATGACGACGTGCTGTATCGCGACGTCAAGGACGCCGCGACGGGGGAGCTGATCGGCGGGATTTATCTCGATCTCTATCCGCGCCCGGACAAGTACAAGCACGCCGCGGCGTGGCCGGTGCGCGGCGTGTCGCGGCGCGCGGGGCGGAAGCCGATCAGCGTGCTGGTGGCGAATCTGAACCGCGACGGGCTGACGCACAGCGAGCTGGAGACGCTGCTGCACGAGTTCGGGCACGTGCTGCACGGCGTGCTCTCCGACACGGAGTACAACCAGCACGCCGGCACGAGCGTGGAGCGCGACTTCGTGGAGGCGCCGTCGCAGATGTACGAGGAGTGGGCCAACCGGCTGGAGAGTCTGTCGCTGATGCGCGCGCATTGCTCGACGTGCCCGGTGATCGACGAGCCGCTGGTCAAGCGGCTGCGCTCGTCGCGCAAGTTCGGCAGCGGGATCGACTGGGGGCGGCAGCATCTGTACGCCGCGTTCGACATGGCGCTGTCATCCGAGAAGCCGGGGAAGGCGCTGGAGACGTGGCGGGCGATGGAAGCGTCGACGCCGATGGGCCACGAGGAGGGGACGGAGTTCCCCGGCACGTTCGAGCACATCGCCAGCGGCTACGCCGCCGGCTACTACGGCTACATGTGGGCGAAGGTGATCGCCCTCGACCTGATCTCCGCGTTCGGCACGGACATCATGAGCGGCGAGACGGGGCGGCGCTTCCGGGAGATGATTCTCTCGCGCGGCAGCGAAGAGCCC
>DATDFB010000067.1:0-21140 GCA_036522835.1 Thermoanaerobaculia bacterium
CTCCCCGCATGCGGGGAGAGGGTGGCGCCGTAGGCGCCGGGTGAGGGGCGCCAGATGGGAAGCCGGCGCCCCTCATCCGGCCTTCGGCCACCTTCTCCCCGCACGCGGGGAGAAGGCCCTAGGACAAACACGATCGCCGCCACGACGAACGGATAGAGCAGGGCCTTGCCGGGATGCGTCGGCGTCACCAGCGCCACCGCGATCGCGCCGGCGATCGACGTCGGACGCGCCATCAACACCGCGAATGCGCCCACGATCACGATCAGCTCGCGAAACACCTCGACGTTCCCGAGCGGAATCCACCGCAGCAGCAGCACCGCCGCCACCATCACGCCCGCCATATCGAGAAACGTCTTCGGCGCCGCCGCCGCGAAGGCGCCGGCCACGATGATCCCGAACGCCAGGAGGCGCGCGTGCTCGGCGGGCAGCGCGATCGCGGCGATCACCAGGAGCGGCACGGCGATCTCGATCGCCGCGCCGCAGCGCCACGCCAGAAACACCATCACGACGCCGACGAACGGCATGGCATGATCGACCGGCGTCCCGCGCGACACGGCGTGCAGCGCCACCGCGGCAAGCACCGCCGACGCCGCGTAGCGAAACTCAGCACTCAGCACTCAGCACTCAGCACTTTGGATGACGGGTCCCGCGCGAAGTCGGGATCGAACCCCTCGATCGTCTCCGGCGTCAGCGTGGCGCGGTAGATCAGGCGTGCATCCCCCTTCAGCCGTACGTCGCTCAGCTCGCCGCCGTCCATCGAGAACGACACTTCGAGCGTGATCCCGCTCCGCGTCAGCACGGCCACCGGCGACGTCACCTTTCCCCACAGAGCCGCCGTCGAAACCGAGGCCACCACGCCCGAGCCGCACGACAGCGTCTCCGCCTCCACGCCGCGCTCGTACGTCCGCACCTCGATCGCGTGCGGCTCGCGGAGGTAGACGAAGTTCACGTTCGCGCCGGCCGGCGCGAGATCGGGGTGCGTCCGGATGGCCCGGCCCAGCGGCACGATGTTCTGCGACCAAAGATCGTCTCGGACGTAAATCACGTAGTGAGGCACGCCGACGAGAATCGAGCTTCCGCGGATCGTCCGCTCGCCGACGTGCAGCGGCCGCTCGGCCATGAACGCGCGCGGCGCCGGCAAACTCAGCGTCACCACGCCCCCCTCCCCCATCTCCGCGCCGACCATGCCCGCGTCCGTCTCGATCGTCATCCGCTTCGGGGCGATGACGCTCATGAAGGCGAAGCGGGCCGCACAGCGGGTACCGTTCGCGCAGAAATCGGCCAGACCGCCGTCCTGGTTGAAGTAGCGCATGCGGAACGTCGCCCGCGCGGAGTGCTCGACGAGGATGAGCCCGTCGGCGCCGACCGAAAGATGCTGCGTACAGATGCGCCTGGTGAGCTCTTCCGGATCGCTCACGCGCCCCTGCCGGTTGTCGATCACCACGAAGTCGTTGCCGCCGCCCGCCATCTTGGCGAACGCCAGCGGATCTTGTTTTGCCGATTGGACTTGTCCGAGCGTTTTCATGGAAATTTTCGCGGGGTGCGCCGGTTTCCCACCGGCGCGTCCGTATTCTCGCACGGAGGAGCTCTCTTGAAGATCACCCGCCACACCGTTGCCGCCGCAACGCTCATCCTCGCCACCGCCGGTTTCGCCGCCGATACTCCCAAGCAAAAGCCGGCGGAGGGACAGCAGCCGGTCTTCGAAAAGATCGACGTGCGCGTCATCAACCTCGACGTCGTCGTCACCGACAAGCGCGGCAACCACGTTCACGGGCTGACGAAGGATGACTTCCAGATCTACGAGAACGGCGTGGCCAAGCCGGTGTCGAACTTCTACGAGGTGGTCTCGGAGCCGAAGACCGCGACCGCTTCGGCGGGGAACACCGCGGCGCCGCAGGAGAAGATGTCGCTGGCCCAGATCGAACAGATCCCCGACAACCAAAAGCGCCGGATCATCTTCTACGTCGACAACCTGTCGCTGATGCCGTTCAACCGCAACCGCGTCTTCAAGGAGATGAAGGAGTTCGCCAAAGCAGTCCTGCGCCCCGGCGACGAGGCCATGGTGGCGACGTTCAACCGCTCGATGAAGATCCGCGCGGCGTTCACGCGCGATCCGATCCAGATCCAGCAGACGCTCGACACGCTCGCCGGCGAGTCCGCCCTCGGCGTGTCGAACAAGAGCGAGCGCCGCGACGTACAGAGCCGCATCAACGACGCGCAGTCGTACGACGACGCCCTCTCCCAGGCGCGGCAGTACGCGCAGTCCGTCGAGCACGACCTGCGGCAGAGCGTCACCTCGCTCAACGCGCTCATGTCGACGCTCGCCGGCGTCGAAGGGAAGAAGATCGTCGTCCTGACCACGGAGGGCTTCCAGATCCAGCCCGGCCGCGAGATGTTCATGCTCGTCGACGAAGTGAGCCGCCAGAAGGGATGGAACGCCGGCGGCACGATGCTGGAGGGGATGTACTTCAACGACTCGAACCTGATCCAGGACGTGGCCAAGACGGCGAACGCGAACGGGATCACGCTCTACGCCATCCACGCCGGGGGCTTGGGCGCGCAGAACGAAGACATCATGGCCGACTCCTCGCGCGCGACGCCGTACAGCGTCGCCCAGTCGGCGATCTCGAACAGCACGGAGTCGCTGGAGCTGATCGCGCAGATGACCGGCGGCGTTGCCTCGGTCAATACGAACAACTTCGCCGGCGCCTTCGCCACGATCGAGAAGGACCTCGACTCGTACTACTCCCTCGGATACCGCGCCGGCACCGAGCGCGTCGACCGCCAGCGCAACCTCGAGGTGCGCCTCAAGAACCCCAAGGGCCTCATCGTGCGCAGCCGGCAGTCGTTCGTGGAGAAGTCGACGTTCGCGGAGATGAACGACCGCGTGATCGCCAACCTCCTCTACCGCACGAAGGCGAACGATCTGAAGATCGCCGTGCGCAGCAGCTCGCCGGTCCCGACGGACGACGGCCTGTTCAAGGTTCCGATCGAGGTCCAGATCCCGCTGGACAGCATGACCTTCCTCCCGCAGGGCGAAGTCTACGCCGGCGGCTTCACGGTCTACGTGGCGGTGGCGAACAAGGAAGGCGACATGTCCGACGTGTCGCGCAAGCAGCATCAGATCACCATCAAGAACGCCGAGATGGAGAAGGCGAAGGGGAAGTACTACACCTACGAGTTGACGCTGCTGATGGAGCCGGGACTGAACAAGATCTCCGTCGGCGTGGTCGACGACGTCTCGAACACGACGGGATTCGCGAAGGACCAGGTGATCGCGCAGGACATGCGGTAATGTGGGAGTGCGGCGGCCATGCCGCCGCTGTCAGAGCGCCGTCATGGCCGGCGCACTCCACATGACGATCTGGCTTGACGAGACTGCGGCCGGCAACGCCATCGACGAAAAGCTGGCTGCCGGCGCCCTCACGGCCGAGGAGGCGGCGAACCTCCGCAAATTCGCCGCCGACGGGTACTTCATCACGCACGTCGAGCTCTCCGCGGCCGAGTCCGAGGAGATCGACCGCGACGTCGACCGGCTGTGGCGCGAGAAGCCGGGCAACGTCGCCGTCGCCTACGACTCTCCGCCGTTCCGCTTCTCGTTCTCCGACGAATCGGCGCAGCGCAAGCCGCGCTATCGCATTCACGAGCTCCACGTCGCTTCGCCCGTGGCGCGGCGCCTCGTGCTCGACCCGACGCTGCACCGCTACGCCTCGCTGATCCTCGGCGAGACCGCGGTGGCGACGCAGTCGCTCTACTTCGAATTCGGCAGCCAGCAGCCGCTGCACCGCGACTCGACGGTCGTGCCGACGCCGGAGTTCGGCCGCCTCGTGGCCGCGTGGATCGCGCTCGAGGACATCACGCCGGACTCCGGCCCGCTCGCCTATGTGCCGGGATCGCAGAAGTTCCCGTTCTGCGAATTGAGTCCCGGCTCCTATGTCTACGATCCGTCGCGGCACACGCCGCAGGACGTCGAGCGCGCCGTTCGCTTCTACGACGAGGAGCTCCGCGCGAGCGGACTTCCCGAGCATCACTTCCTGGCCAAGCGCGGCGATGTCCTCGTCTGGCACTCCGCGCTCATGCACGGCGGCGCCCCGCCCGCCGCTCCCGAGCGCACGCGCAAGAGCCTCGTCATCCACTACTCGGCGCTGCGCACGCAGCCGACGCGCCTCTGCGCCGTACGCGAAGACGGCGCCGACAGCGTGTACGAGACGGGGGAGATCGTCGAGCGCGGCGGGGCGTATGCGTTCGGGAATCCGCTGGAGGGGAAGTTCTTGTATCGTCGGTGAGGTCACGGGTCACGGGTCACAGGTCACAGGTGGTGGTCGTCGCGAGAACCACCACCTGTCACCCGTCACCTGTGACCCGTCACCTGATCATGCGCCTCCTCTTCACCCTCCAATACCTCGGCACGCGCTACGCCGGCTGGCAGACGCAGACGAACGCCACCGGCGTGCAGCAGGTCTTCGAAACAGCGCTGTCGAAAATCTTCGGTACGCCGCTGCACGTCGAAGGCGCCGGCCGCACCGACGCCGGCGTTCACGCGCGGGCGCAGCGCGCGCACGCCGACGTCCCGTTCGAGATCCCGCCGCGCGGCCTCATCCTCGGCCTCAATGACATGCTGCCGCACGACATCCGCGTCACCGCCGTCGAGCGCGTCGACGACGACTTCCATTGCCGCTTCGCCGCGAAGGCGAAGACCTATCGCTATCAGATCTGGAACGCGGCGGTTGCCGACGTTTTCGCCCAAGAGACCCACGCGCACGTCGCCTCCGCGCTCGATGCCGCCCGCATGCACGAGGCGGCGCGCGTGCTCGAAGGCGAGCATGACTTCCGCGCCTTCACCGTGGCATCGCCGGAAGTCAAGACCACCGTGCGGACGATTGCCTCGATCGCGGTCGAGCGTGACGGCGACGCGATTGCAATCGTCGTCACCGCCGATGGTTTCCTCCGCGCCATGGTCCGCCGCATCGCCGGCTCGCTCATCGAGGTCGGCCGCGGCAGCCTCGATGCCGTCTCCTTCGACGAAGCGCGCTGGACCGCGCCGGCCAAGGGACTGGTGCTCTGGGAGGTGCGGTACTAACATGAGCCCTTCCAGATGATCGATCTTCGCAAGCTCGCCGAACCCGGCTCGATCGAAGAGACGCTCCTCGAAAAAATCGATCTCAAGCGCCTGCCGCGGCACATCGCCGTGATCATGGACGGCAACGGCCGCTGGGCCCGCGCGCGCAGTCTTCCCCGCGTCGAGGGCCACCGCGCCGGCATCGCCTCGGTGCGCGAGATCGTCGAGACCGCCGCCCGCCTCGAGCTCCCCGTCATCACGCTCTACGCGTTTTCCGTCGAGAACTGGAAACGCCCGCGCTATGAAGTGGCCACGCTGATGATGCTCCTCAAGGAGTACCTGCGGAAGGAGCTGGCCACGCTGATGGAGAACGACATCCGCTTCACGCCCATCGGCCGCGTCGAAGGGCTCGACCCGAGCGTGCAGCGCGAGCTCCGCTACGCCGAGAATGCCACGAAGGACAACAAGGGGCTGCTCTTCCAGATCGCCCTCAACTACGGCGGTCGCGCAGAGATCGTCGACACCTGCAACCGCATCATGACCCTCTTGCGCGAGAAGGAGATGAGCGACGCCGTGATCGACGAGGCCTTCTTCGCCGACCATCTCTACACCGCCGGCGCCGGCGACCCCGACCTTCTGATCCGCACCAGCGGCGAGCTGCGCGTCTCGAACTTTCTTCTGTGGCAGATCGCCTATGCCGAGATCCACGTGACGAAGGTGTTGTGGCCCGATTTTCGCCGTAGGCATCTCTTCGAGGCCATCATCGACTTCCAGCAGCGCGAGCGGCGCTACGGCGGGGTCGGCGATTCCGACGCGGAGATGTTCGTCGAGGCCGACGGCAATCCCGCCTGACATGACCGACGTTCCGGCTGCACCACGCGCCCCCTCGCGCTTCGCGCGCGAGATCACCGCGGCGATCCTTTCGCCCGTCGCCATCTGGATCATCGGCTGGGCGCCGAACCCCGTCTTCGACGGCGTCATCGGCATCATCGGCACGCTCGCGCTCTACGAGTTCCTGATCTTGGGCAAGCGCAAAGGCTTCGCCATCCCCATCGTCATCTGCATCGCGGCCATGCTGTTCATCATCGCCGCGTTCATCCTCGAGCCGATCTCCGTGGAGATGGGCGTCTTCCTCGCTCTGCTGGTGATTCCGGCGTCGTACGTCTTCGCCAAGGGTGGAAGCCTCGACGACGCGCTGCCCGCGAGCGGCATCGCCGTCCTGGCCACGCTCTACGTCGGCATGCTCGGCGGCTCGCTGGTGCGGCTGCACAACGATTTCGGCGAGGGGCCGAAGCTGATTTTCTTTCTGCTCCTGGTCGTGTGGCTCGGCGACGCCGGCGCGTACTACTGCGGGAAAAACTTCGGCAAGCACAAGATGTCGCCGCGCATCAGCCCGAAGAAGACCGTCGAAGGAGGCATCGGCGGCGCGTTGACCTCCGTCATCACCGCGATCGTCATCCACTTCACCTTCTTCGAGACCTTTCCGCTTCTGCACGCCATCATCGCCGGCGTGATCCTCTCGTTCACCGGCATGCTGGGCGACCTCGCGGAGTCGATGTGGAAGCGCTCCGCGGCGGTGAAGGACTCGGGGACGCTGATCCCCGGCCACGGCGGGTTCCTCGACCGCTTCGACTCGATCTTCTACACCGCGCCGATTCTCTATTCGTACTGGTTCCTCATCGTGCACCACTTTCAGTCGTTCAAGATCATGTCCGCATGAAGGAAACGTGTCATTCCGAGCGCAGCGAGGAACCCCCTACGGCGGGGGATCCTTCGCCGTCTGCGCGGCTCTGGATGACAAGACCATGAAACGCGTCTCCATTCTCGGATCGACCGGCTCGGTCGGCCGCTCGACGCTCGCCGTCGTCGACGCGTTCTCCGAAGAGCTGCGCGTGGTCGGCCTCGCCGCCGGCGCGAACCTCGACCTCCTCGCCGAGCAGATCGAGCGCTATCGCCCCGAGCTGGTCTCCGTGCGCGAGGCTGCGGACGTCGAGGCGCTGCGCGCGCGCGTTCACACGAACGTCGAGATCGTTTGCGATGCCTCGGCGGTGGCGACTCTGCCGTCAGCCGACGTCGTGATCGCCGCGATTGTCGGCGCGGCGGGGATTCCGCCCGTGCACGCGGCGCTCAAAGCCGGAAAGCGCGTCGGCATCGCCAACAAGGAAGTGCTCGTCGCCGCCGGCGACGTCATGACCC
Source organism: Thermoanaerobaculia bacterium (assembly GCA_036522835.1). Classification (GTDB taxonomy): domain Bacteria; phylum Acidobacteriota; class Thermoanaerobaculia; order Gp7-AA8; family Gp7-AA8; genus DATDFB01. Next base: position 7,256 of record DATDFB010000067.1, read on the forward strand.
GCGCCGCGCGCGAGCACGGCGGCGAGATCCTCCCGGTCGACTCCGAGCACAACGCCGTGCACCAGGCCCTCCGCTGCGGCGCGCACGCCGAGGTGCAACGCATCATTCTGACTGCGTCGGGGGGGCCGTTCCTGCGGCGCGATCCGGCCACGTTCGGCGAGATCACCATCGAAGACGCCCTCGCCCATCCGACGTGGAAGATGGGAAACAAGATCTCCATCGACTCGGCGACGATGATGAACAAAGGCCTCGAAGTCATCGAGGCCCATCACCTCTTCGCCATGCCGGCGGAGCGGATCGACATCGTCATCCACCCGCAGTCGATCGTCCACTCGATGGTCGAGTACGTCGACGGCTCGATCATGGCCCAGCTCTCCACGACGGACATGAAGTTCCCGATCCAGTACGCGCTGCTCTACCCCGAGCGCGTCACCGCGCCGTTCGCGCGGCTCGACCTGGCCAAGATCCGCTCGCTCGAGTTTCTCCCGGTCGACCCGGAGCGCTTCCCGGCCGTGGAGCTGGCCTACGCCGCCTGCCGCGCAGGCGGCTCGATGCCGGCGGTGCTCAACGCCGCGAACGAGGTGGCGGTGGAGCGCTTCCTGGCCGGTGAACTTCCTTTCACCGGCATCGTAGAAGTGGTGAACCGCGTGCTCGAACGGCACGCGCCGGAGGTCGCGCCGATCGGCTCGATCGACGACGCGCTGCGGTTCGACTCCTGGGCCCGGCATATTGCCCGCGGAATCGAAGTTGCAGTGAGCCGCTAAAAAATCCACATGATCAACGCTCCGACCAACCTCCTCGGCATCGTCATCGTGCTCGGTGTACTGATCTTCGTGCACGAGGCCGGGCACTTCCTCGTGGCGAAGCTGTTCCGCGTCCGCGTGCTGGTCTTCTCCCTCGGTTTTGGAAAGCGCCTCCTCGGCTTCCGCCGCGGCGGCACCGACTACCGCGTGTCGCTCATCCCGCTCGGCGGCTACGTGCGCATGGCCGGCGACATGCCCGAGGAGGGACGCACCGGCGCGCCCGACGAGTTCCTGTCGAAGCCGAAGTGGCAGCGCTTCCTGATCCTCTTCGCCGGCCCGTTCATGAATCTCTTCATCGCCGTGGCGTTCGTGGCGGGACTGAACATGTCCGGAATGCCCTACGCGCCGCTGCCGACGAAGATCGCCACGGTCGTGCCGCAGAAGCCGGCCGCGCGCGCCGGTCTCCAGCCCGGCGACGTGATCGTGGCCATCAACGGCGAGCCGATGCATGACTTCGAGGACGTGCGCCTCGTCATCGTCACGCATGCCGGATCGCCGCTGCGATTCGACTATTTGCGCGACGGCCAGCGCCGCACCACGACGCTGACGCCGGTCGCGGAGCAGGGCGAGTTCGGCATCATCGGCATCGCCGGCATCACGCCGTTCTACGAGCCGGTCGTGGACGTGAGTCCCGGCTCGCCGGCCGCGAGCGCCGGCATCCGCAGAGGCGACCGCATCGTGGCCGCAAACGGTAAACCGGTGGCGCAGCTGACCGATCTCACGCAGGTCTTCGCGACGGGCGCGCCCGTCAGGCTGACCCTCGAGCGCGGCGGCCAGCGCCTGAACGTGATCGTGCCGGCGGCGAAGCCCGATCCCGACGATCAGCTCCGCGGCATGGGACGTCCGGTCGAGCTCAAGAAGCTTCCGTTCGCCCAGGCCGTGCGCGCGTCGATCGACGAGAACGTGCGGTTCATGCGCGTTTCCTTTGAGACGATCGCCCGCCTCCTGCGCGGCGAAGGAAGCGTGAAGGAGCTCAGCGGCCCGGTGGCCATCGCCAGAATCTCCGGCGCCGCCGTCCGGCTCGGCCTCAAGGCCATCCTCGGCCTCATGGCCATGATCTCCCTGCAGCTCGGCATCATGAACCTCCTGCCGATCCCCGTCCTCGACGGCGGCCACATCATGATTCTCATCGTGGAGGGGATCGTCGGCCATGACCTTTCCCTGCGCGTGAAGGAAAGGATCCAGCAGGTGGGCTTCGCCGCGCTGGCGACGCTGATGTTGGTCGTGCTGTATAACGATGTGATTACGAATCTGGTGCGGCGGGGGTGAGTCGAGTTCTTGGTTCTTAGTTCTTAGTTCTTGGTTTGAAGCGCGGTCCGGAGCGAACTAAGAACTAACAACTAAGAACTAAGAACCCCCTAGAAACTCCCCGCCGCCACCGGCCGCCCGAACAAAAACCCCTGCGCCTCCTCGCATCCCTGCTCCCTTAGAAACTCGAGCTGCGCCTCGGTCTCCACTCCCTCCGCCGTCACGCGGAGGTCGAGGCCGTGGGCCATGCGGATGACGGCCGACACGATGGCGCGGTCGGCGGCGCTCGACTCGATCTCGTGCACGAAGCCCTGATCGATCTTCACGCTGTCGACGGGGAAACTGCGCAGGTAGTGCAGCGACGAGTGCCCGGTGCCGAAGTCGTCGACGGCGATGCGCACGCCCATCTCGCGCAGATGGCGCAGCATGCCGAGCGTGCGGTCGCTGTTGTGCAACGCCATGCTCTCCGTGATCTCCAGCTCGAGGTCGCCGGCGGCGAGGCCGCTCTCCTCCAGCGCAGCGGCCACCTGCGCGGGCAGCTCGTCGTGCTGGAACTGGCGCGGCGAGAGGTTCACGGCCATGCGCAGGCGCGGGTAGCGCGAGCGCTGCCACTCCTTCGCCTGTCTGCAGGCCTCGCGCAGCGCCCACTCGCCGATGGGAACGATCATCCGCGTCTCCTCGGCGATGGGCACGAAGCTCATGGGATCGACCACGCCGATGTCAGGGCGGTTCCAGCGCAGCAGCGCCTCCACCCCGACGATCGCGCTCGTGGCGATGTCGATCTGGGGCTGGTAGTACAGCAGCAGCTCCCCGCGCTCGACCGCGCCGCGCAGCGACGTCTCCGTCGACATCCGTTCCAGCGCGCGGATGTTCATCGCCGGCGTGAACATGCGCGCGGCGTTGCGCCCGGCGTCCTTGGCGCGGTACATGGCGTGGTCGGCGTTCTTGAGCAGCATCTCCGCCGTGTCGCCGTCGGTCGGGAACATGGCGATGCCGATGCTCGTGGTGATGAAGAGGTCTTGTCCTTCGACGTGGATCGGCTGCGCCACCGTCTCCAGCAGCTTCTGCGCGACCTTCACCACGTCGTCGGCGACGTGGAGATCGCCGACCAGCACCGTGAACTCGTCGCCGCCCATGCGCGCGATCGAGTCCTCCTCGCGCACGGCGCTCTTGAGCCGCCCGGCCACGGCCTTCAGCAACTCGTCGCCGACCGAATGGCCGAGCGTGTCGTTCACGTACTTGAAGCGGTCGAGGTCGAGGAAGACGACGCCGAGCGGCTGGTGCATGCGCCGCGCGTGCGCCAGCGCCACGGTCAGGCGGTCGCGGAAGAGGCGCCGGTTCGGCAGACCGGTGAGCGCGTCGTGGTAGGCCTCGTACTCGATCTGCTCTTCCACCCGTTTTCGTTCGCTCACGTCGCGCGACACGGAGACGATCTCCACCATCCGGTCGGTGGCCGGATCGGGCACGCCGCGCGCCATGGTCTCGAACCACGTCAACGATCCGTCCTTGCGCCGCACGCGGTAGCTGAACGTCATCGGATGGCTGCCGTGGATCAGCTTCGAGAGCTGGCGCACCTCCTCGGCGTCCTGCGGGTCGATGAAGTCGTAGATCGAATGGCCGACGAGCTCCGTCGGCTCGAATCCGAGGAGGCGGCGGGAGGCGTCGGAGGCGTAGATCAGCATGCCGGCGGGCGTGGAGCGCGAGATCAAATCGGTGGAGTGCTCGGCCATCAGGCGATAGCGCGCCTCGCTCTCGCGCAGGGCCTGCTCGGCGAGGCGGCGCTCGGTGACGTCGTTGTGCACGCCGATCGAGCCGATCACGCGTCCGCCGCCGTCGAACACCGGCGCGCCGCCGATCTCCAGCCAGATCACCGTGCCGTCCTTGCGGCAGACGCGCACGGCGTATTGATCGGATTTCCCGCGCTTGCGCAGGCGCTTCTTCGCCTTCATCACCTCGAGGTCGTCGGGATAGGCGAGGAGGAAGTCGGCGTTGCGCCCGATCAGCTCTTCGCGGCCGTAGCCGACCATCTCGCAGAAGCGGTCGTTGACCAGCTGCAGCACGCCGTCGTTGTCGACCTGGGCGACGCCCTCGCGCATCCGCTCGATGAGCTGGCGGTAGCGCGACTCGCTCGAGCGCAGGGCCTGCTCGGCGTCGCGGCGTTTCAACGCGCCGGCGATGATCTCGCCGACGATGCGCAACAGCGACGCCGCCTCCTCGTCGAGACCGGCGACCGGCTCGCCGCTCACGACCATCGGCAGCGTGATGTGCGCGCCGAGGCAGCGGCCGACGCCGGCGAGGGCCTGCTCGATGCCGGCGTCGATGTCCGCGGGCGCGAGGTTCATGAGCTGCGTGGAGATGCCGGCCACGAGGCGCTCGAGCTCCAGGCGCCGCTGCAAGCGCTCGTGCGCCTGGCGCCGCTCGTCGGCGTCGATGGCCATGGAGACCATGTCGGCGACCGAGCCGGCGAAGCTCTCCTCATCCGGCGTCCACGTGCGCGGCTGGCCGCGGTGCTCGTGGCAGACGAGGCCGGAGATCTGCCCGGCGTGGCGGATCGGGCAGTCGAGCATGGAGGCGATGCCCAAGGGCCGGAGGTAGTCGTCGGCCAACGCGGCGGTGCGCGGGTCGGTGAGCGCGTCGTGCGCGGCGATGGAGCGCTCGGTCTCGACCGCGTGTACGTACGACGGGTAAAGGGAAACGAGCAACTCCTCGCCCGACGCGTGGCGCATCTCCGCCCGCTCGTACATTTCGGCGCAGCGAATGGCGGCGCGCTCAGCGGTGAAGAACCAGATGCTGACGCGGTCCACGTCGAGCGTCTCCGCGGCGGCGACGGCCACGTCGCGAAGAGCCTCATTGAGATCGGCGTGGACGGACTGACGGCGGGCCAGGTCGACGAGAACCCGGTTCTGACGGCGCAGCCGCTCCCCTGAATCGACAAGCGTGGTCACGGGATGGCAAAGCGTACCATCCCTGCATCCGACCGCCGCCGCCGTCCGTACGTCCCAACGGAGGTGCTGCTTGCACGACCACGATCGGATTCTGCGCGACGCTTACGCCGCCTTCGCCCGCGGCGACTTGGATGGCTATCTCGTTCATTGCACGGACGACATCACGTTCACGGTGCCGGGCCACAACAAAGTCTCCGGCGTCTACTCGCGCGCGGAGTTCGGCCCCGGACTGATCGCGAAGGTGATGAACGCGACGGCCGGCACGTTCGTCGAGACGGTGCTCGACGTCTTCACCAGCGCGCGCGGCGGTGTGGTCTACGCGCACCACGCCTTCGACGCCAAGGGCGAGAAACGCGAGTACCGGACGATGCACCTGTACGACATTCGGGACGGGAAGCTGGCGAGCTTTCGGGAGGTGCCGGTGGAGATGGCGAAGTTTCAGGAGGCGTGGTCATGAAAGCGATTCTCTTCTCGGCGCTCCTGCTCGCGGCGACGCCGCCGGCAGACGCGGTGCGCGCCCAGGTCCGCAAAACGATGGATGCCTTCGCGGCGATGGACGCCGCCACGTTCAAAGCCGGCCTGGCACAGAGCGTGACGGCGTACGAGGCGGACCTGGAGAACAAGCCGGTGCGGCTCGGCTCGCGCGACGAGGCGATGACGTTTGCCGAGGGCGTCTTCGCGCAGATGAAGAAAATGGGCGGGAAGATGTCGATCGACTACCACACGGTCCAGTGCGACACCGCGCCCACGCTGGCGTGGTGTACGGTCGAATTCGACTACAAAGCGGCGATGGGCGACGGCAGAGCGATGTCACAGCCGACGCGGAACACGATCGTTCTGCAGAAGGAAGGCGGCGCGTGGAAGTGGGTGCATTGGCATTCGTCGGCGGCTAAGTGAGGCGTGAGAGTTTGAAGACCTGCCCGGCTTGCGTCTCCTCTAAGCTCCTATAGCCGCTCCAGCGCATACACCTTCACATTCACCTCCCGCGCGTAATGCCTCAGCGGCGCCGTCTGCGGCCGCTTGATCCCCGCCGCCCAGATCATCGTCTCGTCGCAGTCGAGGACGTCGGCGCGCTGGATCGGGTAGGGCTGGTGATGGACGCGGGCGCGGCAGAGGCGGTGCTCGTCGTCGGTCGTGTAGAGGATGTAGCGCTCGACCAGGAAGTGCTCGATCGAGCCTGGGGCGGCCTCCCTGGCGATGCCGTCCATCGGCGCGTAGCGGATGCGCGCGGCCGCGGGCGAGGCGCCGTTCGGGTCGTCGCGGCGGGACTCGAAATCGATCACCGGCGGCGAATCCGCCGAGACGAGGAGCTCCATCGTCGCGTGAAAGTACGGGAGGTGGTAGGCGGCGCGCGCGGCGGCGACGGCGATCGCGCTCGAGGCGTCGAGGCTGAAGAACCAGACGCCGGGATCGCCTCCCTTCCAACGCACGTACGTGCGCACGTTGATCTCGTGAAAGCTCGAGATCCACGGCAGCGGCGGGGTCAGCACCGGGCGGACGCCGCTGAGCGTGAACGGCACCAGGCCGACGTAGGCGTTGCCGTCGAACGTGTCGATGGTCAGCTCCGGCGCCACCAGCGGCTGGAGCATCTGCGGCGGCACCTCCCAATGAAGGAACAACAAGTGGTGCCAATCCTGTCGCAACAGGACCGGCCCGTCCGGCTCCGGGTTCATCATTTGCACGTCATGAAAGCAATGTTTTGGCCATCCATGAAGCGCTTCGCCGTTTTCGCCGCCGTTCTTCTCACTGCCGCCTGCGCCTCGTCGGGCCCGCAGGCAAACATCGCCGCCCCCGATCTCGAGATCGAGCAGACCTTCGGCCCCGGCGACCTCGGCTATCCCGACGGGCCGCTCGACGTCAAGTACCAACTGCGCATCGTCAACAACGCCACCATCCCGATCACGCTCAAGCGCGTCAACCTCCACACCGTCAATCCGCCGGGCGGCGCGTACACGCTCACGCCGCCGCTGGTGCACCCGTTCGAAGTGCAGATCCCGCCGAAGAGCGAGAAGACGGTCGAGATGTGGGCGCACGCGCAGGGCTACGGCGTGAGCGCGCGCGACCGCGAGCCGGTGACGGTGAAGGGCACCGCGTACTTCGACACGGCGCAGGGGATCTACAACCAGGTCCTCAATCAGGAGCTGCAGCAGTAGTCTCCGCCGCGACCGCGTTCGTGAGCTGCGCGAGCGCCGCGTCGCGATCGCGCGCGTCGCGGAACGCGCCGGCGATCGTCGAGCCGGAACCGCTCATCCCCGCCCACGCAGCCCCGAGCGCGTAGAGCCGAGTCTTGATCGCGGCGAGGTGCGGCACGACGTCCTCGAAGTCGTTGACGAGCTCCGAGGCGTGGGAGAGGAAATCGTCAGCGATCATGGCCCGCACGCGCTCGAGTCCGAGCGGCGGCGAGAAACGGCGCAGCATCGCGTAGGCCTGCGCCGTGCCGACGCGCTCCTCCGGCATGACCAGCACGAGCGGCATGCCGGCGAGGCTGGGCAGCGGAGTGAGCGCTTCGCCGCGTCCGGTCGCGTAGGCGGTGCCGCCGAGGAGAAAGAACGGCACGTCGGAGCCGAGCTGCAGCGCGAGCTCGGGATCGGGGCGGCCGAGCGCGCGCAGCGTCGCCGCCGCATCCGCCGAGCCGCCGCCCAATCCTCCGCCCGCCGGAATCCGCTTCCGCAGCGCGATGGCCATCGGTGGCCCGCCCACGGCCCGCGCGGCGCGCATCACGAGGTTCGTCTCGTCGGTGGGGATATCGGGGGCGTCGCACGTCAGCGTCAGCGCATCCGCGGGCGTGAACGTCAGCGTGTCGTGGAGCGAGATCGTCTGGAAAATCGTCTCGATGTCGTGGAAGCCGTCGGCGCGCTTGCCTGTGACGCGCAATCCGAGGTTGATCTTCGCGTAGGCGCGGACGTCCATCACAGCTTCGGCGCGACGCAGCACCGGTAATCGCCCGGCACCGTCAGCGGCTCGACACGTTCCGGCGACGCGACCGTTCCGAGGCTTTCGATCTCGAGCGTCTGCGCGCCGCGCGCGACGGTGATGCGCGCCGGCGGGAACGACGGCGGCGCGTAGGTGATCGTCACGTCGCCCGCCGTGGCCCGCGCGAGACCCGCCGGCGTCGCCTCGTACGCGATGTTGCGCGAGGCCGGCAACCCGATCAGCAGCTTGGCCACGTCGCGCGGCGCGAGGTCGCCGAAGACGCCGAAGTTGCGCGCGAACTCCGCGGCGCTGCCGCGCCAGGCCGTATGCTCGATGTCGTTGGTGAAGACGACGCCGCCGTCGTCGGCGTAGACGCGCATCGCCGTCGTGTTCAGCGGCGTGTACGCCGTGAGGAGCATGGCCTGCGAATCGAGCTGCAGCTGGGCCTTGAACGACTGCACGCGCCCGCCGCTCGTGGCGCGCATGCGCATCAGGCTGCGCGCCCCTTTCAGCTCCGCGGAGCGGGCCTGGAGGATGCGCAGCGCTTCATCGGCGGAGCCGGCGTTGACCGGCGCGAGCGGCTCGCCCGTGGGCGGCCGCGTCGCACAGGCGATCAGTGTCATTCCGAGCGCAGCGAGGAACCCCCAGCGCCAGCGCCGGGGGGGGTCCTCGCCGTCTGTGCGGCTCGGAATGACACCCATTATCTCTGCGCCTGCGGCTTCTGCTTCTCGAGCTCGGCGATCTTCGAGCGCAGCTTGGCCTCGTCCTTCGCCTCCGGCTCGAGCTTCAGCGCCGCGCGATACAGCTCCAGCGCCCGACTGACCTGCCCCCGCTTGGCCAGCACGTCGCCCAAGTGCTCGTGCACCGTGGCGTCGCGCGGCATGAGACGCGCCGCATCGGTCAGGAACTTCTCCGCGAGCTCGAGCTTCCCTTGCTGGTAGTAAATCCAGCCGAGCGAGTCGATATACGCGCCGTTGCGCGGCTCCGCGGCCACGGCCTTCTGCAGCATGGCCTGGGCGCGCTCGAGATTCACGCCGCTCTCGGCCCACATGTAACCGAGGTAATTGAGCGTTTGGTTGTTGTCGGGATTCTTGGCCAGAATCTGCTCGAACACCTTCTCCGCGTCGGCCTTCCTGCCGGCGCGCTCGTACGCGGAGCCGAGCTCGAACTGCAAATCGACTTCGTCGGGCTTCGCCTTCAGCGCCTCCACGAGCAGCCCGACGGCCGCGTCGTACTGCTCGTTCTGCACGTACGCCTCGGCCGCGCCGACGGTGTTGCGCACGCCGAACTTCGCCTGCGTCGACGCCGCCACGCGGGCCCGGTCCTTGTCGCCGGCGCGCAGGAGGAACTCGACGTAGCGCGCGTTCACGAACGGATCGGCCGAGTACTTGTCGACGAGCGGCTGCAAGAGCGCCACCGCGTCGGAGAACTTCTTCTGCTTCTTCATCGCCTCCAGCGCCGTGTTCACCGCCTGCGCGTTCGGCTTGTCGCGAAAGACCAGCACGTCCTTGGCCTGGTCGATCGCAGCCTGGTAGTTCCCCTTCTGCAGTTCGATGTAGGCGAGCTGCGTCTTCGCCAGCACCTGCAGGTTGTCCGGCAGGTCGGCGAGCTTCTGCATGGCCTGGAACGTCTTCGCGGCCTCGTCGTACTTGTGCTGGCCGAGTTGGCTCAGGCCGTAGCTGGCCAGGACGTCGGGATCGTCGGGCGACGCTTCGAGGAGCTTGCGGTAGATCTTGTCCGCCTCGCCGTACTGCTCGAGATCGTTGTAGGCCTCGGCGAGATAAAAGAGCGAGCGCGTGTCCTTCGGATCGGCGTCGACGAGCGCCTTGAGCGACGCGCGCGCCTTCTCCGGCTCGCCGCCGCGCAGGTAGAGATACGCCTGGCGGCGCTGGAACTCGATGTTCGTCGGCTCGTCGGCGATGAGCGGCTGCAGGACGGCCGCGGCCTTGGCGAAGTCGTTCTCGGCTTCGTAGATGTCGGCGAGCTGCAGCGCCGCGCCGACGAACGTCGGATCGACTTCGACGGCGCGCTCCAGATACTGCTTCGACTCGTTGCCGCGGCCGAGCTTCGTCAGCACCATCGCGTACATGTAGTTGATGGCGCGCTGGTCGGGCGCGCGCTCGAGCAGCGTGGCCAGCGTCTTTTCGGCCTCGGGCCAACGCTGCATGTTCTGCAGGATCTGCGCGACGGCCATGCCGGTGGCGAGGTCGTCGGGATAAATCTTGAACGCGGCCTGCAGGTGCGTGAGGGCCTCGTCGATCTTGGCGCGGTCGGAGCCGGCGCGGTCGATGATGATCCGGCCGAGCATGCGCTGCGCGTCGTAGAAGTCGGGCTTGGCGGTCACGACCTTGCGCAGCGCGGCCTCGGCGTCGTCGATGCGCGCGGCATCGACGAGGATCATGGCGCGCTCGTACTGAAGCGTGACGTTGTCGGGACTCTTGGCTACGAGTTTGTCGATTTTGGCCAGGGCCTCGTCGAAGCGTCCATCTTCGGCGGCGAGCTTGGCCAGGATGAACTCGTAGGAATCGTCGGAATTGACGGCGGGAGACTGGGCGCCTGCTGTCACGGGGAGCAATACCAATAGCAGGACAAGGAGCTTCTTCATTAAGGTCATGGTAGCACTCGGCAAGCTGAACATTCGGTCACGTCAACGCATTCTTATACGCGTCAGCAGCCCATTTCGTGCCACCTTCCACTTTGTGTTAAAAGCCTGCGAAGTTAAGGAAATCGGCGCGTGAGCCTGGAGCGGATCGAGATCACACCGTTCGCGGTGATTGCGGGCGATATCCTGCAGAATCGGCGCACCGGCGACCTGACGATCGTTCGCGGTCCGTTACGAAAAGTTCTCTACTGGTCGCAGGGGGAGCTCGTCCTGGTGGCGTCGGCCAACCCCGACGACTCGCTGGCCGCGTATCTGGTGCAGCGCGGCGCACTGCCGGCGGACAAGGCCATGCAGATCGGCGCGGCGGAGCCGGCCGAGGTCGTGGCGCGCTTTCACGAGATCGGCGGCCTCGACCTGTCGGTGCGGCAATCGCTGCTGCGCGACTGGATGGCCGCGCAGTTTCTGCCGCTCTTCTCCCTCGACGAAGGCACGGCCGCGTTCACCGACGCCGACGCGCTCGATCCCGACAAGCGCGTCTTTCTGCAGTCGACGGCGGTGCTGATCCTCGAGGGGATCCGCTCGATCACCAACGGCCTCGTCCTGCGGCGCTCGCTCGGCGATCTGAAGCGCGAGATCGAGCCGGGACGCGACGCGCGCGTGTCGCTCGACGCCCTGCCGCTCACCGACGCGGAGCGGCAGGTCGCGCAGTCGCTGCGTGGGACCTCGACGATCGAAGGTTTTCTGAAAGGCTCCGGCGTCGACACGGTGTCGGCCGCGCGCGTGGTCATCGCCATGATCGCCCTCGGCGTGTTCGGCTTTGTCGACTACTCGCGCCAGCAGCCGGAGATGCGCGGCGACGACATGCAGCGCGATCTGGAGCTCCTGGCCGCCATCGGCGCGAGCGACCAGCGCTCGTTGCGCGCCGTGGCGCTGTCGCGGCAGCTCGCGCAGCTCGATCATTACCAGGTGCTCGACGTTCCGCGGGCGGCAACGCGGCAGCAGATCCTCACCGGCGCGGACTTGATGCAGAGGCTTTACGATCCGGCAACGTATCCGCCGATCGTCCGCGACTCGGTGCAGACGATCCGGCGCCGCGTCGACGAAGCGCTGGCGATGCTCAAGGATCCGGTGAAGCGGCAGGAGTACGATCGCCTGCTCCAGCAGCGCAGCGCGCGCGGCGCCGACGAGCTGCAAAAGCGCGTCGCCCAGCGCTCCATCGCCGAGCATAATTTCGCGAAGGCCCGCGAGCTGTCGGTCGCCGGCGATTACTACGGCGCGATCGTGCTGCTCAAGCAGGCGGTGGAGTTCTCGCCCGATCACTCCCAGGCGTGGTTCCTCCTCGGGTCGTGTCAGGAGCGCAATCCGAAGTGGCACCGCGCCGCGGCGGAGAGCTACCAGCGCGCGCTGGCCATCGATCCGAATTTCGTCGACGCGCTGATCTCCCTGGGCGATCTCTATCGCAGCGACGGTCTGACATCGCGCGCCCAGGCGTGCTACGACGACGTGCTCAAGATCTCGCCCGACAATCAGGAGGCGAAGCGAAGGCTGCAGGCGCTCAAGAAGCGCTGATCGGGCGCACGCTGTGCGCCCCTACCGTCCTTCGATGTCTTTCTTCGTGTTGTCGGCAAGGTCTCCGCGAAGATCGCTCGGCTCCTTCGGCGCGTTCTCGCCGCTGTGCTCCTCGCGGCCCGAGCCTTCGTAGCCGAGGGCTTCGTTGCCGCGAATCACGTCGATCTTCTGGACCTCGTCTTCAGTTGCTCCCTTATCGTCGCTCATGACTTTGGGAGAGCAAGGAGGATACCGGGCCGCGCGCGCGATGAGCGGGAGATCATCCGCGGCCAGCGATGATGGAAAGCGCTGACGCGGCCCGGCATCGTACCAAGTACGGAACTGCCGCGAAAGCTGTCACGATCCTTGCTCAATGAGGGGGCAAGATGACCCGCCCTCGGATGCTGTTCCTGACCGCACTCCTCCTCGTCTCCACCTCGGCATTCGCACAGAATTGGCGCGGCCTGTTGGAGTCCGCTTCCGACGATCTGCAGGCCCAGCGCTACTCCCGAGCCCGCCGCACGTCGATCAAGCTCATCAACAGCATGATGGACAATCTCAATACCGGCCAAGGCGCCGCCTACACGATGGGCCTGACGGTCGCGTACCGCGCGCTGGCCGAGGCGGGAATGGGCAATTACGAAGAAGCCGACTGGTACCGCCACGTCGCGCTGTCGATGCACCCGCAAGTGGCGCAGCTCGACGTGACGCCGTTCGGCGCCGCCGGCGCGTGGTTCAGCGCGCGCGAGGCGGACGCCGCCCCCGACCTGCCACCCTCGATGGCCTCATCCTCGGGCGACTCGCCGTCGCGCCAGGACCCGGTCTGCACGTACAAGAAGGTGCCGAAGTACCCCCTCGGCGCGGTGCTCGGCAAGGTGAGCGCGCCGGTGGTGGTGCACGTGCTGATCGACAGCAACGGCACGGTGCACCATCCGACGGTGGTGACGCAGGCGCTCGCGCCGACGCTGGTCTACGCCGCGACCGAGGCGGTGAAGCAGTGGCAGTTCCAGCCGGCCATGCTCGACGGGAAGCCGACCCCGATGGAGTTCGACCTGACGGTGAATTTCGTGAACGGGCGGGATTGACAGGACCCCGAACGTATGGCACCGTGTATGGCATGAGTAAGCCACGCAAGACCACCATCTACCTGCCCGAGTCGCTCAAACGCGACGTCGAGCGCGTGGCAGAGAGCGAGCGCCGCTCGGAGGCGGACGTGATCCGTGACGCCGTCGAAGCCTCCATCGCCGCCCGCCGCCCACCCGAGCCGCGCATCCCGCTCGTCTCCTGGGGTCTCGGAGCGCCGGACATTGCCGAGCGCGCCGAGGAGTTGCTCGACGGCTTCGGGCGATGATCCTGCTCGATACGAGCGGACTCCTTGCCGCGCTCTTCTCCGACCAGCGGCAGCATGAGCAGTGCGCCCGCGCCCTGCTCGAGTCGTCGCCGCCGCGCGTGATCTCGCCGTTCGTTCTCGCCGAGCTCGACTACCTGATCACGAAGTACGCCGGCGTCCCCGCCGCGGTTGCCCTGCTCGAGGAAATCGAGCGCGGCGCGTACGAGCTGGCGATGTTCGACGAATTCAACGTCGCCAAAGCGCGCGAGATCATCGAGCGCTACAGCGACTTGAACGTAGGCCTGGCCGACGCATCGATCGTCGTACTTGCCGACCGCCACGATATCCGCGACGTGCTCACGCTCGACGAGCGCCATTTCCGGGCGCTGCGCGCCGGGCCGCGGCGGCGGTTCCGGATCTTGCCGGCAGACGCGCGGTAGACGTGGAGTGCGGCGGCCATGCCGCCGCTCTGACAGCGGCGGCATGGCCGCCGCAC
>DATDFB010000068.1:0-20578 GCA_036522835.1 Thermoanaerobaculia bacterium
GGTCGAGGCGCTACCCGTGGCCCGCGGCCCGTCGCCGCGGCGGCGCCGGAGGCGTCGTCGCGGGGCGGGCGTTGCGGCGTTGTCGTGCGCCACGGTCACGGTCGTGCTGCCCACGCTGCGGCTGCCGGCGTGGTCGAGGCATTCCACCCAGACGGTGTAGACGCGGTCGCCGGTATTGCCGCTGCGCTCGGCGCGCAGGTTGACCGTAAGGTCGTCCGTGATCTGCCAATCCGAGGGGTCGATCGGCTCGTCCGCCGTCACGGCGAATCCGGCACATTGCCGTCAAACGATGTCATGTGCCGTCGCGGTGAACGTCACCGCCGGCGGAGTCGTGTCGCTAACGTACACCGTGAACGTCACGGTCGTCGATTGCAGGCTTCGAGGATCGGTCGCCGTGCAAGACGCCGTCGTCGTACCGACCGGATAGAGCTCGCCCGAGGCGTAGTCGCACGTCACCGGCACCGGCTTCCCGTCGATGCGCGAGGCCGTGTTCACGATCCATGTCACAGTCGCGCCGCTCGGCGACACCGCCTCCGGTCTGCGGGCGCGTACGGCAGGTAGAGCAGCGGCGGAGGATCGCCGTCGATCGTCAGCGTCGCCGCGTTCGAGCCGTTCCACGTGTACGCCCCGACGGTGCTCAACACCGCGGCTGCATCACGATCGTTCCGGACGCGCCGGAGAATGTCACCGTCGTCTGCGCGATGTTTCCGCGGTGACTGGGTTTGGCGAAGCCGGCGCCCTGGATTCCGATGTACATCTCGCCCGTGCTCACGGTCATCGGTCCGGCGAGATTGAGTAGATCGTGGCGGCCATCGACGGCGCGGCAAACAGCAACGACAGCACGACGACGAAGCGGTGCATGCGCCCCCTTGTTGCTGTCAAGCCGAGAGAGAGCCAGCCTCGACCCGTTCTTCGTTCGCGGAGGCGTGAAGCAGCGGCAGCGTCACGGTGAAGCGCGCGCCCTTGCCGATCCCCTCGCTCTCCGCGGTGATCTCGCCGTGGTGCAACTCCACGATGTGCCGCGCAATGGCCAATCCCAGGCCGAGGCCGCTGCGTTTGCCGGCGTCAGCCTGGCGTAGGCGCTCGAACACGTGCGGGAGGAAGGCCGGGTCGATCCCCTCGCCCTGGTCGGTCACGCTGATCTTCGCCTTATCGCCGCTGTGCGAGAAGCGAAGATCGACCTGCCGGTCGCCCGGCGTGAACTTGATCGCGTTCGACAGAATGTTGCCGATCACCTGCTGCAGCCGGCCCGCGTCGGCGGCGACGAGGTCCTCCGTCCGCTCGATTTCGGCCGTCAGGCGCACGCCGCGTTCCGCCGCGTCGTGGCGCGCCGTCGTCACCGCCGCTTCCACCACCTCCGCCAAGTGCGTCGGCCGCAGGTCCACCTGGAACTTGCCGAGCACGATGCGGGAGACGTCGAGCATATCGTCGATCAGGCGCTTCTGCAGTTGCGCGCTCGTCTCGATCATGTGCAGGGCCTCGACGAGCTCCTCGGGCGAATAGTCGCCGCTGCGGAGGAACTGCACCCAGCCGATGATCGACGTCATCGGCGTGCGCAGCTCGTGCGAGAGCGTAGCCAGGAAATTGTCCTTGGCGCGGTTCTGCGCCTCGGCCTCGCGGTAGCGGCGCTCGTTCTCCGCGGCCAGCGCGGCCGCGCGCTTCTCCGTCACGTCGCGGAATGTGATGACCATGCCGATGGTGTTGCCGTCCTCGTTCTGCATCGGCGCGGCGGAGAGCTCGACCGGGAAGCTCGTCCCGTCCGCGCGGAAGAACGTCTCCGCGATCTCGTCGCGCGTCGTCTCGCCGCGCAACGCCGCGTTGAGCGCGCAGTTCGTGATGTCGCACGTGGCCACGCCGGGAAAGACCGGGTGCAGCAGCGGGTGGATCTCCTCTCCCTTCACCTCGTGGGAACGGCGGCCGATGATGCGCGCGGCGGCGGGGTTGACGAACGTCGTCACGCCGCGCAGGTCGACGCCGAAAATGCCCTCGGCGGCGGCGCGGAGAATCAGCTCGTTCTGGCGGCTGAGGCGGGCCAGCTCGTGCGCCTGCTCCTTGATCGCCTCGGTCTTGCGGAACAGATCGACGAAGACGCCGACCTTGGCCCGCAGCACCTCGGCGTGGAACGGCTTGAAGATGTAATCGACCGCGCCGAGCTCGTAGCCGCGGAAGACGTTCTCCTCGCTACGGCTCAGCGCGGTGAGAAAGATGATCGGCGTATCGCGCGACTTGTCGCGCTGGCGGATCAGCGCGGCAGTCTCGAAGCCGTCGAGCTCCGGCATCTGCACGTCGAGCAGGATCACGGCGAACTCCTGCTCGAGCAGCGCCTTCAGCGCGGCGCGGCCGGAGTCCGCCTTCACCAAGCTCTGCCCCATCGGCTCGAGGATCGACTCGAGGGCGAGAAGGTTATGCGGCTGGTCGTCGACCAGCAGGATGTTGACCTTGTCCGATCCTGCAGGGTTCATGCGGGGCTCGCGACCACACAACGGTCGACCAGATACGAAGCGATTCGATCGAGAGGCAAAACCTGGTCCACGGCCGCTGCGGCGATGGCCGCGCGCGGCATCTCCGACGCCTCGGCGGTCTCCGGATCCTGCACGACGACGAGCCCGCCGCGCGCCTTCACCCGCTTCACGCCCTGCGCGCCGTCGTCGTTCGCGCCGGTCAGGACGACGGCGATGACGTGCGCGCCGTAGGCGTCGGCGGCCGACTGGAACAGCACGTCCACCGAGGGACGCGAGTAGCGCACCTTTTCGTCGACGGAGAGGTTGAGCTCACCGCGCTCGACGAGAAGGTGGTAATTCGCCGGCGCGAGGTAGACGGTGCCGGGGCGGAGCCACTGCTTGTCCTCGGCGTCGACGACCGGCAGTCGCGAGAAACGGCGGAAGTACGACGGCAGCGTCTCGTTCGAGGCGCGATGGCGGTGCTGCACGACCGCGATCGGCAGCGGAAACGCGCGCGGCATGCCGTTGAGAAGGACCTCGAGTGCGTGCATGCCGCCGAGAGAGCAGCCGACGACGACGATCTCGTACGCGCGCTGCGGCGCCGCCAATTCCGGGCCGTCGAGAACGGGCAGCCACCAGCGCGACGTCATCGCACCCTCCGGTACAGCCGCTCCTCGGCGTCGATCTCGTCGTAGTGATCGACGACCGACGTATAGCGGATCGTCTCCTTCTTGCCGAGGCCGAGGATGCCGAACATCTCCAGCGACTGCAGGAAAAGCTTGTGCACGCGGTCCTGCAGCGCGTTATTGAAGTAGATGAAGACGTTGCGGCAGACGATGACGTTGAAGTGGTTGAACGACGCGTCGGTGACGAGATTGTGCTGCGCGAAGACGACGTTCTCGCGCAGCGACGGGCGGAAGATCGCGTAGTCGTAGCGCGCCGTGTAGTACTCGCTGAACGTCCCCTTGCCGCCGGCGGCGATGTAGTTCGACGTGTTCTCCTGCATCGTGTTCAGCGGAAAGATCCCGTCCTTGGCGCGCTGCAGGACCTGCTCGTTGATGTCGGTGGCGTAGATGCGGCAGCGCTCGTACAGTCCTTCCTCCTGGAGGAGGATGGCCATCGAGTAGACCTCTTCGCCGGTCGAACAGCCGGCGTGCCAGATGCGCACGAACGGATACGTGCGCAGCATCGGCACGACCTTCTGCCGGAACGCGACGTAGAACGTCGGGTCGCGGAACATCGCCGTCGTGTTGATGGAGAGGTCGAGCAGCAGCCGCTGCATGGCCTGCGAGTCGTGCAGCACCTTCTCCTGCAGCCCCGAGACCGTGCCCAGCCCCTCGGCGTAGACGCGCTTCCAGATCCGCCGGCGGAGCGAGGGAAGCGAGTAGTCGCGGAAATCGAAGCCGTAGTGGCGATAGATTCCTTCCGTGAGGAGTTGAACTTCGACTTCCTCGAGGGCGAGCTTCTCCGTTTCCTCGACGGCCGTGGTCATTGCAGATGAGAGCGGCGGCATGGCCGCCGCACCCCACATTATCTGTACAGCCAAACTCGCAAGAGCGAGACCAGTTGCTGCGCGTCGATCGGTTTGGTGATGTAGTCCGAGGCACCCGCCTCCATGCACTTCTCGCGGTCGCCTTTCATCGCCTTCGCTGTCAACGCGATGATGGGAAGCGACTTGTACTCGTCCATGGTCCGGATGCGGCGCATGGCCTCGTAGCCGTCCATCTCCGGCATCATCACGTCCATCAGCACGACGTCGACGTCCGGCGTGCGCAGCAGCGCGTCGATCCCCTCGGCGCCGCTCTCCGCGTATGTCACCTGCATCTTGTGCCGCTCCAGGAGCGACGTCAGCGCGTAGATGTTGCGCATGTCGTCGTCGACGATGAGCGCCTTCTTCCCCGCCAGCACCGGGTCGGACTCATGCAACTGGTCGAGGATCTGCCGCTTGTTCTCCGGCAGGTTGGCCTCGACGCGGTGCAGGAACAGCGCGGTCTCGTCGAGCAGACGGTCCGGCGAGCGCACGTCCTTGATGATGATGGCCTCGGCCATCCGCTTGAGCTCCATCTCCTCCTTCTTCGTCAGCTCGCGGCCGGTGTAGACGACCACGGGCGTGTCGTTGACCTGCAGCTCGTCGCGCATGCGGCGGATGAAGTCGAAGCCGCTCATGTCGGGCAGCCCGAGGTCGAGAACCATGCAGTCGAAGTGGCGCTCGCGCAGCATCTGCAGCGCCTCCTCGCCGCTCCCGACCGCGGTGATCTCCACGTCGTCTTCGCCGATCAGCTCGGCGATGGCTTGGCGCTGCGGCTCGTTGTCCTCGATCACCAGGAGCGACTTGTTCGGCCGCTCCACGAAGCCGCGGATCTTGGCGAACGCCTCATCCAGCCCCTCCTTCGTCACCGGCTTGGTGATCTGCGCGAACGCGCCGAGCTTCATCCCGCGCCCGCTCTCCTCGTCCGCGGAGATGATGTGCACCGGGATGTGGCGCGTGACCTTGTCGTGCTTCAGGCGGTCGAGCACCGTCCACCCTTCCATGTCCGGCAAGGCGATGTCGAGCGTGATCGCGTCGGGCCTGTAGCGGCGGGCAAGCTGCAGCGCCGTCTCGCCGCGCGTCGCGGCGATGGCCTTGAAGCCTTTCTCGCGCGCCATGTCGATGAGGATCTGTGCGAAGCGCACGTCGTCCTCGACGATCATCACCACGCGGTCGCCCTCGGCGATTTTGTCGCGGTCGTCGGGGAGCTGCTCCTCGACGATCACCTCCGCCGGCGCCTCGACCGGCGCTTCGATCGTGCGCGTCGGAACCGGCGCGCGCGTCTCCAGCGAGTCGCGATGCTCCCGCGGCGCCACGTAGCTCACCGGCAGGTACAGCGTGAACGTCGAGCCGACGTTCTCCTCGCTGGCCACGCGGATCTCGCCGCCGAGGAGCCGGGCGATCTCGCGGCTGATCGAGAGGCCCAGGCCCGTGCCGCCGTACTTCCGCGTCGTCGATGCGTCGGCTTGCTGGAACGCCTCGAAGATGATGCGCTGCTTCTCCTCGGGAATGCCGATGCCCGTGTCGATCACGCTGAACGCGATCACCCCCGGCGCGCGGTCGAGCGTCTCGTGGCCCGGCGTCCAGCCGCCCGACGCCGCTTCCATCCGCAGCGTCACCCCGCCGTTCGCGGTGAACTTGAAGGCGTTGCCGAGCAGATTCTTCAGCACCTGCTGCAGCCGCGTCGCGTCCGTGTGGATCGACGCCGGCAGATTCGGCGCGAGGTCGATGGTGAAGTCGAGGCCCTTGTCGACGGCGAGCTGGCGGAAACTGCGGTCGATCGTGTCGCCGAGCTCGCGGAATGACAGGTCGCCGAGCGAGATCGTCATCATCCCCGACTCGATCTTCGACAGATCGAGGATGTCGTTGATCAGCGTGAGCAGATCCTGTCCCGACGAGTAAATCGTCTTGGCGAACTCCGTCTGCTTCTCGCTGAGGTTCCCCTCCGGATTGTCGGACAAGAGTTTCGCCAGGATCAGCAGCGAATTGAGCGGCGTGCGCAGCTCGTGCGACATGTTCGCCAGGAACTCGCTCTTGTACTTCGACGTCAGAGCCAACTGGCGCGCCTTCTCCTCGAGCTGGCGCTTGGCGCTCTCGACCTCGCGGTTCTTCCGCTCCACCTCCTCGTTCTGCGACTGCAGCAGCCGCGCTTTCTCCTCGAGCTCCTCGTTTGTCTGTTGCAGCTCTTCCTGCTGTTGCTTGAGCAGCTCTTCCGAGGCTTGGAGCGACTTGGCCTGCTGCTCGAGGCGCTTGTTCGTCTCGGTGAGCTCTTCCTGCTGCGCCTGCAGCTCCTCGGCGAGCGACTGCGACTGCGCCAGCAGCTCCTCCGTGCGCATGTTCGCCTGGATCGTGTTCAGCACCACGCCGATTGACTCGGTGAGCTGATCGAGGAGCGAGATGTACGTGTCGGTGAAGGCCGTGAACGACGCCAGCTCCATCACCGCCAGCACCTGGCCTTCGAACACGATCGGCAGCACCACGATCTGCATCGGCTTCGCTTCGCCGAGCGCGGAATTGATCGTGATGTAGTCCTCGGGCGCGTTCTGCAGCAGGATGCGCTGCTTCTCGAAGGCCGCCTGCCCGACGAGGCCCTCGCCGATGTGGAACTCCTTGTTGAGGTGCTTGCGCTCCTTGTACGCGTACGTCGAGGCCAGCTTGAGCATCGGCTCGCCGCCGCCGTTCCCATCCATGACGTAGAACACGCCGTGCTTCGCGTTCACCACCGGCGCGAGCTCGGAGAGGATCATCTGCGAGACTGACTGCAGGTTCTTCTGCCCCTGCATCATCCGCGTGAACTTGGCCAGGTTCGTCTTCAGCCAGTCCTGCTCGTTGTTGCGCAGCGTCGTGTCGCGCAGCGAGCGGATCATCTCGTTGACGTTGTCCTTCAGCGCCGCCACTTCGCCCTGCGCTTCGACCGTGATCGAGCGCGTCAGATCGCCCTTCGTCACGGCGGTGGCCACGTCGGCGATGGCGCGCACCTGCGTCGTCAGATTCGCGGCCAGCTGATTGACGTTGTCGGTCAGATCGCGCCACGTGCCCGAGGCGCCGGGGACGTTGGCGCGTCCGCCGAGCTTCCCTTCCACGCCCACCTCGCGCGCCACCGTCGTGACCTGGTCGGCGAACGTGGCCAGCGTGTCGATCATGTCGTTGATCGTGTCGCCGAGCTCCGCGATCTCGCCGCGCGCCTCGACCGTCAGCTTCTGCTTGAGAATCCCGTTCGCGACCGCCGTCACGACCTTGGCGATGCCGCGAACTTGGTTCGTCAGGTTCGCGGCCATCATGTTGACGTTGTCGGTGAGGTCCTTCCACGTCCCGGCCACGCCCTTCACGACGGCCTGTCCGCCGAGCTTCCCTTCCGTGCCGACCTCGCGCGCCACGCGCGTCACCTCCGCGGCGAAGGAGTTGAGCTGATCGACCATTGTGTTGATCGTGTTCTTCAGCTCCAGGATCTCCCCCTTGACGTCGACCGTGATCTTCTTCGACAGGTCGCCGTTCGCCACGGCGGTCGTGACCTGGGCGATGTTGCGCACCTGATTGGTCAGGTTCGAGGCCATGTAGTTGACCGAGTCGGTCAGGTCCTTCCACGTCCCGCTCACGCCCTTCACGTTGGCCTGGCCGCCAAGCTTCCCTTCCGTGCCCACCTCGCGCGCCACGCGCGTGACCTCCGCGGCGAAGGAGTTGAGCTGATCGACCATCGTGTTAATTGTGTTCTTCAGCTCCAGGATCTCGCCGCGCACGTCGACGGTGATCTTTTTCGACAGGTCGCCGTTCGCGACGGCGGTCGTCACCTCGGCGATGTTGCGCACTTGGCCCGTCAGATTCGCCGCCATGAAGTTGACGCTGTCGGTGAGGTCCTTCCACGTGCCGCTCACGCCCTTGACGTTGGCCTGCCCGCCGAGCTTCCCTTCCGTGCCGACTTCGCGCGCCACGCGCGTGACCTCGGCGGCGAAGGCGTTGAGCTGGTCGACCATGGTGTTGATCGTGTCCTTCAGCTCCAGGATCTCGCCCTTGACGTCGACGGTGATCTTCTTGCGCAGGTCGCCCATGGCCACCGCGGTCGTGACCTCGGCGATGTTGCGCACCTGCCCGGTGAGGTTCGAAGCCATCATGTTCACCGAATCGGTGAGGTCCTTCCACGTGCCGCTCACGCCGCGCACGTCGGCCTGGCCGCCGAGCTTCCCTTCGCTGCCGACTTCGCGCGCCACGCGCGTGACCTCGGAAGCGAAGGAGCGCAGCTGATCGACCATCGAGTTGATCGTGTTCTTCAGCTCCAGGATCTCGCCGCGCACGTCGACGGTGATCTTCTTCGACAGATCGCCCATGGCCACCGCGGTCGTCACCTCGGCGATGTTGCGCACCTGGCCGGTGAGATTCGCGGCCATGAAGTTGACGTTGTCGGTGAGGTCCTTCCACGTACCGGCCACGCCGGGGACGATGGCCTGACCGCCGAGCTTCCCTTCCGTGCCGACTTCGCGCGCCACGCGCGTGACCTCGGAGGCGAAGGAGCGGAGCTGGTCGACCATCGTGTTGATCGTGTTCTTCAGCTCCAGGATCTCGCCGCGCACTTCGACGGTGATCTTCTTCGAGAGATCGCCCATGGCCACGGCGGTCGTCACCTCGGCGATGTTGCGCACCTGCCCGGTGAGGTTCGACGCCATCGAGTTGACCGAGTCGGTCAAGTCCTTCCACGTGCCGGCCACGCCTTTGACTTCGGCCTGCCCGCCGAGCTGCCCCTCGGTACCGACTTCACGGGCCACGCGCGTGACTTCCGAAGCGAACGCCGAGAGCTGATCGACCATCGTGTTGATCGTGTTCTTCAGCTCCAGGATCTCCCCGCGCACGTCGACGGTGATCTTTTTCGACAGGTCGCCCATGGCCACCGCCGTCGTCACCTCGGCGATGTTGCGCACCTGCCCGGTGAGGTTCGAGGCCATCGAGTTCACCGAGTCGGTCAAATCGCGCCACGTGCCGCTGACGCCGCGCACGTCGGCCTGCCCGCCGAGCTTCCCTTCCGTGCCGACCTCGCGCGCCACGCGCGTGACCTCGGAGGCGAACGCCGAGAGCTGATCGACCATGACGTTGATCGTGTTCTTCAGCTCCAGGATCTCGCCGCGCACGTCGACGGTGATCTTCTTCGAGAGATCGCCCATGGCCACCGCCGTCGTCACGTCGGCGATGTTCCGCACCTGCCCGGTGAGGTTCGAGGCCATCATGTTCACCGAGTCGGTGAGGTCCTTCCACGTGCCCGCCACGCCCGTCACTTCCGCCTGCCCGCCGAGCTTCCCTTCCGTGCCGACCTCGCGCGCCACGCGCGTCACCTCCGCGGCGAAGGAGTTGAGCTGATCGACCATCGTGTTGATGGTGTTCTTCAGCTCCAGGATCTCCCCCTTGACGTCGACGGTGATCTTCTTCGACAGGTCGCCGTTCGCCACCGCCGTCGTCACTTCGGCGATGTTGCGCACCTGCCCGGTGAGATTCGAGGCCATGGCGTTCACGGAGTCGGTCAAGTCCTTCCACGTGCCGGCCACGCCCTTCACGTCCGCCTGCCCGCCGAGCTTCCCTTCCGTGCCGACTTCGCGCGCCACGCGCGTGACCTCCGCGGCGAAGGAGTTGAGCTGATCGACCATGGAGTTGATGGTGTTCTTCAGCTCCAGGATCTCGCCGCGCACGTCGACGGTGATCTTCCGCGAGAGGTCGCCGTTCGCCACCGCTGTCGTCACCTCGGCGATGTTGCGCACCTGCGCGGTGAGGTTCGAGGCCATCATGTTCACCGAGTCGGTGAGGTCCTTCCACGTCCCGCCGACGCCGGCCACTTCGGCCTGCCCTCCCAGCCGCCCCTCCGTACCGACTTCGCGCGCCACGCGCGTGACCTCGGAGGCGAACGAGCGGAGCTGGTCGACCATGGTGTTGATCGTGTTCTTCAGCTCCAGGATCTCGCCCAACGCCTCGGCCGTGATCTTCTTCGAGAGGTCGCCGTTCGCCACCGCCGTCGTCACCTCGGCGATGTTGCGCACCTGGCTCGTCAGGTTCGCGGCCATGTAGTTGACCGAGTCGGTGAGGTCCTTCCACGTGCCGCTCACGCCCTTCACGTCGGCCTGCCCGCCGAGCTTCCCTTCCGTGCCCACCTCGCGCGCCACGCGCGTCACTTCGCTCGCGAACGAGCGGAGCTGGTCGACCATCGTGTTGATCGTCTCTTTGAGCTCGAGGATCTCGCCGCGCGCCTCGACCGTGATCTGCTTCGAAAGATCGCCGTTCGCCACGGCCGTCGTCACCGCGGCGATGTTGCGGACCTGGTTCGTCAGGTTCGCGGCCATGTAGTTCACGGAGTCGGTGAGATCGCGCCACGTGCCGCTGACGCCCTGCACGTCGGCCTGCCCGCCGAGCTTCCCTTCGCTGCCGACCTCGCGCGCCACGCGCGTGACTTCCGACGCGAACGAGCGCAGTTGGTCGACCATCGTGTTGATCGTGTTCTTGAGCTCCAGGATCTCGCCGCGCACTTCGACGGTGATCTTCTTGGAGAGGTCGCCGTTGGCCACGGCCGTGGTGACATCGGCGATGTTGCGCACCTGCGCCGTCAGGTTCCCGGCCATGTAATTGACCGAGTCGGTGAGGTCCTTCCACGTCCCGCTCACGCCCTTCACGTCGGCCTGCCCGCCGAGCTTCCCTTCCGTGCCCACCTCGCGCGCCACGCGCGTGACCTCGCTGGCGAACGACGCCAACTGCGCCACCATCGTGTTCACGGTCTTGGCGGTGCGGAGGAATTCGCCCTTGAGCGGGCTGCCGTCGAACTCCGTCGCCATCGTCCGCGTCAAGTCGCCCTTGGCCACCGCGCCGATGACGCGGGAGATCTCGTTGGTCGGCTGCACCAGATCGGCGATGAGCGAGTTGACCGCGTCGGCGACCGAGGCCCACGACCCGCCCGCGTTCGGGATCTGCGCGCGCTGATTGAGCTTCCCTTCCTTGCCGACGACGTTGGCGATCCGCCCGACCTCGCTCGCCAGCCGCTCGTTGAGCTCGACGATCTCGTTCAGCGTGTCGGCGATCTTGCCCGCCGTCCCGGTGAACTCCACCGGCATGCGCACGCGGAAGTCGCCTTTTTTCACGGCGGTCAAGGTACGCAGCAGCAGCCGCTCGAAGTCCTTCGGCGTCAGCTCCGAAGCCTTATCGATGCCGATCCCAGCAGTCATTTGGAAGCTCTCCCTTTGATTTGGCGAGGTGGTAAGAAGCGTCGAGCAGCGATGCGAATTCGGTGCCGCGCTCTGCCGTGAGCGTCGAAACGAAAACGGCCCCTCCGTCACTACGCCTTCAAACGGAGGGAAGACAGATGGATGAACGTCTCGAAGTGCTGCGGCGTCAGCGAACGCGGTTCGGTCCGATTCAACCCGATCAGCTCTGGCGCATGCCCAACCCGCAGCCGCGCCGCGAAGTCCCGCCCGAGAACCTCGTCTCGCGGACCTCGCGCCTGGTGCTGCTGCCGCGCGACGCATCGGTCCGCCCGCTGCTGCGGGAGTCGGAGGTGTTTCTCGGCGCATACGAGTTGCCGGTGAGCGCGCGGCTTCCGTTCGGCGTCCCGGGCGTCAGCGGCACGCGCCTGGCGACGACGCCGCGGAGCTCCGCCCCCCGAGAGCGGCGCGAGCGGATGCTTCGCGTCGAGCCGCACATCCCCGACTGGCTGCCGCTCGGCTTTCATCCGACGCCGGCGTTCGAGCGCAAGGCCCCGATCCTGCGCAACCGCAAAGGCCGCAGCATCCGGCTGAGCGAAGACACTCACGTCCAGATCTTCGGCAGCGACGATCGCATCAACATCTATCCCGATACGTATCCCGAGCGCTGCGTCTGCCGGATCTTCGTCTACACGCAGGACATCCCCGACGGACCGTGGATCTACCGCAAACGAGGCACCGGCTTCATGGCCGGCTCGAGAATTCTGATGACCTCGGGACACATGCGGCCGCCGGAGCCGTACGCCGGCTGGATGATCAAGGTGGTACCGGGCTCATACGACGACGTCTCCGTCTACGGCCCGAACTTCTACACCTTCGCCGAATATCACGTTTGGTATCAGTCCGACACGGGCGACGACCTCATGGCCTGCCGCCTGTACGACAACCTGGGCGACACCACCGGCTACTTCGGCGCGATCTCGTACGACGACGATTGGGAAGGAATGGCCGTGTGGACGATGTGCGGATACCCGTACGACATCGGCGCGATGCGGCCGTCGTATCAAGGCGCGATCTCGGCGATCGACGACGACGACGGCGACGACATCACGCTCCCGAACGGCGCCGGCGCCGACACGACGCAGATCGAGACGCTCGCGGACGAAGCGAGCGGCGCCTCCGGGTCGCCGCTCTATTCATGGTTCACGGACGGCAACATGTACGCCATCGGCGTCCATCACGGCCGCGAGACGGATGGGGAGTTCTTGGGCAGCAACACGCATTCCGTCGCCTCCGGCGGCGATGGCTTCGTGGCGCTGGTGAAGTGGGCGCGCGACAACTGGGACAAGGAAGACCTGGGGACGATCCAGATGGGCTAGCGCGCGCTCTGCCATACTCCCGCCGTGAAGAGGTGGCTGGCCATCGGCGCGCTCTGGCTCTGGATTGCCATCGCCTTCGCCACCCATTTCGGCGCGCGCTCGCCCTACTCCTACGGCTGGGCGATCTTCCGCGGCAACGCCGCCCGGATCCTCGGCACAGTCGTCAATCCCGACGCCGTCGTGGTCCAGCCGGTGACGCTCTACTTCTACGACGCGCGGACGCCGGAGAACTGGGGCAACTCGCCGAACTTTCGCCTCCCGTTCCACTCGTTCATCGTCGCGACCCTGGCGTCGTTCACGCGGTCGTATCTCGCGTCCAACGCCGTCGCGAACGTCGGAGCGCTGATGCTCCTCGCCGTCGTCGCCGTGAACCTCGCGCTGCGGCGAGGCCTGCAGTTGTGGCCCGCGACCATCGCGCTGCTGACCTTCGCAACGCTGCCGTGGCTCGTCACCTACGTCGGCCAGCCGATGCACTACACCGTCGGCATCGCCATCAACTTCCTCGCCGTGCTGATCGCGAGCGCATTGCCGGAAGACGACCTGCGCCGGCCGTGGCTCTCCGGACTGCTGCTGGCGATCGTGCTGCTCAATTACGACGCCTACGTCTTCGCCGCCGCGCTCGCCGCCTACATGCTGTTCGTCGTCCGCTTTCGCCGCGCGCGCGACTACGCCGTCTTCATCGTGGTGAGCGCCGCACCGATCGTCCTCTGGACGCAGTTCCTGCGCCTCCTGACGCACGACACCCTCTCGCGCATGATCGAGCGGACGTTCATCCAGCCGGTGATGAGCGCCTGGCTCGACTTTCTCCGCCACCCCCTCACCTACCCGCTGAGACCGTTCCTCGCCGCCCACGTCGGCCTGCACATCGGCGCGCACTTTCTCCTGGCGATGATCTACTGGCCGGTGCTCGTCCTCTGCGTCGCCGGCGCCTGGCGCCTGCGCGAGCGTCCCGCCCCGCTCGTCGCGCTGCTCCTCGCCTTCTACGCGCTGCACCAGCTCGCGACCGCGGCGTTCGACTGGGAGAACAACCCCCGCCGCGCGCTCCCCGCCGTCCTCGCCCTCGCCTTCATCTACTGTTGGCTCGCCGACCGCCTGCCGCGCTGGCGCGCTGCGTTCGTCGCCGCGCTGGCGATCAGTTGCGTCCTCGCCATGGCCGACACGCTGCTCAACACCCCCGCCGTGGCGTTCCTCACCACCGGCCAGGCCATCCAGCACAACCCGAAGGAGCCGATCACCATCGGCGACATGCGCTTCAACCACGACACCATGCCGACGCTCATGGCCGACGAGCCGCCCGTCTGGCACGACCTCGCGGCCGCCCGCGTCCCCCGCCCCGCCCTCCCGCCCTGGCTTTTCGCACAGCTCTTCAACGCGTTCTTCGTCTGCGCGCTGCTGTGGCTCCTCGGGCGGGCGGCGCTGTTGTCGCGGTGGGCACCGCTGATCGGCGCGGCAATCTGGCTCGCGAGCGCCGCACGGTTTATTTGAGGAGAGCCTGGTTCCCCGTCACGATCGGCACGTCGCTGCTCTTCATATCGGCATCGTCCGTCACGAGCACGAAAGATTTCGAGCGGCACGTCTCCACGATCAGAAGATCGTTGAAATCATGCTCGCCGGTCTCGAATGCCGCAACGAGAGAGAGGACGTCGATGTTCGCGAACGCCGTACCGACCGGCACGGCAAAAGACAAAATGTCGGCAGCGAATCCGCGATCTTCTGCGCAACCACTTTGAATGCTCCGCTGCGGCGGAACGTCTTGAAATCGGCTTCCCCGGCGCGGCGGAACTCGAATCTAGCCCACGCATTGGCAAGCTCCGACATGACGATCGCGTCGATAAACATCTTTGCCCCACTATCGCGCAGACGTCTCACTGCATCCGCGTACATGCGTTCACGCCAGTCGCCCGACCGAAACCGGCCGAAGGTGTGCAGCCAGACATTCGTATCGACAAAATAGCTGGCCGATGCATCGAACGCGTACGACCTGATGTCGTACCGCTCAGCGCTCACTCGTCCAGCATCTCCGCGATCGCGGCGTTGTAGCCCTCAGGATCGGCGTAATAGTCCTTCGCATCGCGGATAACGCCGTTCAGGATGACGAGAACATTGGCTTGGGCATCCTCGATGCGAAGTTTCTCGCGGATCAGCTCCTCATCGAACTCGCCGTAAAGCCGGCCGATCGCCTCGCTAAGGAAGGCCGACGAGACGTGTTCGATCTTCGCAAACGACACCACGATGGTCTCCCCGTGCCGCAGCGCATCGGCGATGCGCTCGTACACGAGGATGCCGTCGGTGGCACCAATGGGGAATGAGTCACCGACCGACTCGAAGATCGAGACACTGAGCACGGCCGGCTCGGAGCTTCGCTGCTGCATCGATCGCGTCGCCATATCCGCCGGTTATCTTACGCCTCCCCCTCCCGTTCACACTTCCGAAACATCCTCCGGCTAACCCGCGCCACCCTCCGACGTAATATCGCGCAGCCAATTCGGCCAACTAGGAGGAGCTGCATGCGTCGAGCGCTGCTCGGGATTGCCACGATCGTCCTTTTCTGTGCACAGACCCCCGCCCCACCCACCGCCGAAGACATCGTCGCCCGCTACATCCAGCGCGTCGGCGGCATGTCGAGGATCCAGGCCGTGAAGACCCTCCGCCGCAGCGGAAAGTTCGTCGGCGGCGGCGGCTTCGAAGCGGAAGTCGTGCAGGAGAACAAGCGACCGTCGATGGTGCGGCAAGAATTCATCATTCAAGGCATGGCCGGCATCAATGCCTACGACGGCAAGAGCGGCTGGAAAATCGACCCCTTCGGCGGCAAGAAAGACCCCGAGACCTTGGGCGAAGACGAGATGAAAGACATCCTCGAGGCCGCCGACTTCGACGGCCCTCTCGTCAACTACCAGCAGAAGGGCAACAAGGTCGAGTACGTCGGCATGGAGCCCGTCGAGGGCACCGACGCCTACAAGCTCAAAGTCACCCTGGCGGACGGCGAAGTCCGCTACTTCTTCATGGACACCGAGTACTTCGTCCCGCTGAAGATCGAGACCAAGCGCGTCATCCGCGGCTCCGAGCGCGAGTTCGAGACCATCCTTGGCGACTACAAGATCGTCAACGGCTGGTACCTCCCGTACTCCATGGAGAACGGCCGCAAGGGCAGCCCCTTCCGCTCCAAGATCGCCATCAGCAAGATCGAGGCGAACGTCCCCCTCGCCAACGCCCGCTTCGTCATGCCGGGCACGAAGTCGAGCGAGGCGCCCGCGGCGATTGATGCCTCGGAGACTGTGACCGCGAAGGCCGCCGCCGAGCCGGCGCAGCCGCCGAGCGCCGGTGAGTCGGCCCCCGTTGCCGCGCCACCCAGCAACAAACCCGTCACCGTCGACTCCGAGACCATCTCCGGCCTCGGCGCGCGCAACATCGGCTCCGCGGCCATGAGCGGCCGCATCGCCGCCGTCGACGCCGTGCACGAAGGGCAGCGCCTCACCGTCTACGTCGGCGCCGCCAGCGGCGGCGTCTGGAAGTCCGTCAACGGCGGCACGACCTACAAGCCCGTCTTCGACAAGCAGCCCGTGCAGTCCATCGGCGCCATCGCCATCGATCCGAAGAACCCGAAAGTCGTCTGGGTCGGCAGCGGCGAAGCGTGGACGCGCAACAGCGTCTCCGTCGGCGACGGCATCTACAAGTCGACCGACGGCGGCGACAACTGGACAAACCTGGGGCTCAAAGACTCCGAGCGCATCGCCAAGATCCTCGTCGACCCCACCGACACCAACACCGTCTACGTCTGCGTCCCCGGCAAGCTCTGGAGCGACAGCGACGAGCGCGGCGTCTACAAAACCACCGACGGCGGCAAGTCGTGGAACAAGGTCCTCAAGGGCTCGAACCTCTCCACCGGCTGCTCGATGATGTCGATGGACAAGGCCAATCCCAAGACCCTCTACGCCGGCCTGTGGGACTTCCGCCGCAAAGGCTGGACCTTCCGCTCCGGCGGCGACGGCCCGAACGCGCCGAGCGGCAGCGGCCTCTGGAAGTCGACCGACGGCGGCACGAACTGGAGCGAAATCTCCGCGGCCACCGGCCTCCCCTCCAAGCCGTGGGGCCGCGTCGCCGTCACCGTCGCCCCGTCGAATCCGAACATCGTCTACGCCTTCATCGAAGCGGAGCCGCCGAAAAACGGTCTCTATCGCTCCGACGACGGCGGCAAGACGTGGCAAGCGCGCGACCGCAGCCAGAACATGATCTGGCGCCCCTTCTACTTCGCCAACCTCATCGTCGATCCGAAGAACCCCGACAAGGTCTACAAGCCGGACGGCGGCCTCATCGCCTCGAACGACGGCGGCAAGAGCTTCACCGGCATCGCCGGCGGCGCGCACGGCGACTTCCACGACCTCTGGATCGATCCGCAGAACACCGACGCCATGATCGTCGGCGACGACGGCGGCCTCTGGTACTCGTACGACGGCGGCAACCGCTGGTGGAAGGCCGACAACCTGCCGGTCTCGCAGTTCTACCACGTCAGCGTCGACATGGACCGCCCCTACCACGTCTACGGCGGCCTGCAGGACAACAGCTCCTGGGTCGGCGACTCGCAATACCCCGGCGGCATCACCAGCGCGCGCTGGGAGAACATGTACGGCGGCGACGGCTTCTGGATGTTCGTCGACCCGACCGATCCGACGTACATCTACGCCGAGTCGCAGGGCGGCTACATCGGCCGCATCAACCGCAAGACCCACGAGGCGCGTGACATCAAGCCGCTGCCGGAGTACAAGGAAGGGAAGCTCCGCTTCAACTGGAACACGCCCATCCACGTCAGCCCCACCGGCGCGGTCTACCTCGGCTCGCAGTTCCTCTTCCGCACCAAAGACCACGGGCAGACCTGGCAGAAGATCTCCCCCGACCTGACCACGAACGATCCGGAGAAGCAGAAGCAGGAGCAGTCCGGCGGCGTCACGGTCGACAACTCCTCGGCCGAGATGCACACGACCATCTATGCCATCGCCGAGTCGCCGAAAAACCCGAGCGTGATCTGGGCCGGCACCGACGACGGCAACGTCCAGGTCACGCGCGACGACGGCAAGTCGTGGACGAACACCGTCGCCAACGTCCCCGGCGTTCCCAAGAACGCCTGGGTCTCGTACGTCGACGCCGGCCACTTCGATGAAGGCACGGCCTACGTCACGTTCGACGGGCACACGCTCGGCGACATGAAGTCGTACGCGTACAAGACCACGGACTACGGCAAGACTTGGACGCCGCTCGTCGCCTCCGACGCGCCGGTGCGCGGCTACGCGCACGTGATCCGCGAAGACCTGGTCAACAAAGACCTCCTCTTCCTCGGCACGGAGCTGGGGCTGTGGGTCTCGCTCGACGGCGGGAAGCAGTGGGCGCAGTACAAGGGCGGCGACCTGCCGAACGTGGCGGTGCGCGACCTGGCCATCCATCCGCGCGACAACGACCTCGTCATCGCCACGCACGGCCGTGGAATTTGGATCATCGACGACATCACCCCGCTGCGCGCGCTCACGCCCGAGGTCCTGCAGAAGGACGCCGTCTTTCTGCAGACGCATCCGGTCGTGCAGCGGATGATCGCGCAGGGCGGCTGGGCCAACGGCGACGCCGCCTTCGAAGGGCCGAACCCGCCGGGCGACGCCGTCATCACCTACTACCAGCGCCGCCGCCACGTCTTCGGCGACCTGACGATGGACGTCACCGACGCCGGCGGCAAGGTGGTCGGCACCATCCCGAGCAGCAAGCGCCGCGGACTCTCGCGCGTGACGTGGTCGATGCGCCTGAAAGCCCCGACGGTGCCGACCGCGGCGACCGCGGCGTTCGGCGCGGCCTTCGGCCCGCGCGTGCTGCCGGGCGACTACACCGTGCGTCTGACGAAGGACCAGAACGTCTACACGACGCCGTTGCAGATCGTCCTCGACCCCCGCGCGACGTACACCACGGCGGACCGGAAAGCCGACTTCGACCTGGCCATGAAGCTGTACGGGAGCCTCGCCGAGATGAACGCGGCGGTGAACCGCATCAACGGCGTCCGTCTCGCGCTCGACGACCGCGCCGCCAAGCTCCCGGCCACCGACGCGCTGGCGAAGAAGCTCAAGACCGCCTCCGCGCAAGTCGACGAGCTGCGCAAGAAGATCGTGGCCACGAAAGAAGGCGGCATGATCACCGGCGAGGAGCGCCTCCGCGAGTTCCTCACGGAGCTCTACGGCAACCTCGTGTTCTACGAAGGCCCCCCGACGGCCATGCAGGTGATGCGCGCCGACGCGCTGTCGAAGGAGCTCAACGACGTCGTGAAGAGCTTCGACGACTGGGCGGCGAAGGAGCTGCCGGCGATCAACAGCGCGCTGCAGAAGAAGAAGCTCGAGCCGGTGAAGCCGATGACGCAGCAGCAGGCTGCGGCGATCCAAACGCCCGGCGGCGCTCCCGCCGAGCGCGAAGCCAACCGCTTCGAGCACGATTAGCGGAACTTCAGTGGACGGCGACGGAAGTCGCCGTCCACCCGCTGAAGTTCTGCCCCATCCCCGATCCGCTGTGCTCCTCGCGATGCTGCACGGTCACCAGGCGGTCGCCGGCGCGCGCGTAGCTCCAGCTCTCGTGAAACTTCTGTTCGAAGCCGATGAGGAAGAACTTTGCCTTCACCGAGCCGCGCAGCTCGGCGCTCAGCGGAACGTTCTCGGCGTCCGCGGTGACGACGAGCGTCATCTCCGCTGACTTGATGTGCTTCGCGTCCGCCTTCGAGAACTTCGGCTGCACGGCGAAGGTGAGCTGCCGCGCCGGACGGCCGGCGACGGCGATGCGCTGATCCTTCTGCAGCGCGGCGTTCGTGAGGCGCCGGGCCAGCGTTCCGGCGCCGTCGAGCACTCCGACGAGCTGCGGCGCGTCGATGCTGCGCAGCGCCGTAGCGATCGGCGTCGTCTTCTCCGGATCGGCTTCCTCCGCGCGCGCCTCCGCCTGCGCCCGCGCCACCAGCTCGTTCGCATACGTCACGCGCAGCCCCTCGGCGCCCGACTCGACGTCGATCGTCACCTTCCCGTGCTCCGGCGTCTTGTGCTCGTCGTCCTCCTGATGCTTCTCCAGCGTGACGGCGGCGCGGACCGTCGACTGCGCGGGAAAGCGCCCAAGCGCCGCGCGCAGGTCGCCGAGCCCGTCGGCGCGGGCGGATGCGGCGGCGAACAGCAGGAACGGGAGCAGTCGTTTCATTTCATCGTCACCTCATGCGTTTTCGCGCTGACCGTCCAGTTGCCGAGGCTCACTTTCCGGCAGCGGTCGTACACCGTCAGTTCATACGAACCAGCGCGCAATCCGTGACTCATCACGGCCATGCACTCGGAGGGGTTGTTGCGCGCGGTGAGGTAGTGCCGCAGCTCCCGGATCGCCTCGGCCTCGGCGACGTTGCCGCCGGGACGGCCGCGCACGACGTGGACGGGATCGGGCGTCGCGGCGGCGGGCGCGTGCGGCTTCGCGCGCAGGAGCCAGAACGCCGCGCCGGCGGAGACGAGGACGAGCAGCAGCGCCAGCGGCCACCACGTACGCCGCGGCGGGGCGGGCGGATGGGGCGGCTCGTCGAGCGCGTAGACGCCGCAGTTCGGGCACGACGTGGCGCCGTGCGGGATGCGCGCGTCGCAGTTAGAGCACCGCATTGGCAATTTCCTCCGCGATTGCCAGCGACGCCGTCGCGGCGGGCGACGGCGCGTTGAGCACGTGGAGGACATTGTTGCGCCGCTCGATGGCAAAGTCGTCGACGAGCACGCCGTCGCGCCCGAGGGCCTGGGCGCGGACGCCGGCCGGCGCGCGCACGAGATCGCCCTCTTCGAGCGACGGCACGAGCGTTTGCAGCGCGCGCGTGAAGGCGCGCTTGCTCAGCGACCGCACGACCTCGCCGGCCGCCGTGCGCCACACCTTCGCCATCAGCCGCCAGAAGCCGGGATACGCCAGCGTCTCGGCGAGATCGCGCAGATTCACGTCGCGCCAGCGGTAGCCCTCGCGCGCCAGCGCCAGCACGGCGTTGGGACCGGCATGGACACTGCCGTCGATCATCCGGGTGAAGTGGACGCCGAGGAAGGG
>DATDFB010000069.1:0-19191 GCA_036522835.1 Thermoanaerobaculia bacterium
ATTGGCAAGAAGGTCGGGATGACCCAGGTGTTCGCCGAGGACGGCGCCCTGGTGCCGGTCACCGTCATCCAGGCCGGCCCTTGTCTCGTGGTGCAGAAAAAGACCACCGAGCGCGACGGCTACGACGCCGTGCAGGTCGGCCTGGTCGAGAAAGTCTCGAACCGCCGCGTGACCGCGGCGATGCGCGGGCACTTCGAGAAGGCCGGCATCCCGCCGGTGAAGACGCTCTGCGAAGTCCCCTACAGCGGCGACGCCAACGTCGGCGACCGCGTGCAGGTCGACATCTTCAAGCCCGGCGACTCGATCGACGTCGTCGGCGAGTCGAAGGGCAAGGGCTACCAGGGCGTGGTCAAGCGCCATCACTTCCGCGGCGGCCGGGCCACGCACGGCTCGATGTTCCACCGCGCCCCCGGCTCGATCGGCGCCTCCGCCTTCCCCTCGCGCGTCATGAAGGGCATGCGCATGGGCGGGCGGATGGGGGGCGAGCAGGTCACGGTGAAGAACCTGCGCGTGGCCAAAGTCGACGCCGAGAACAACCTGCTCTACATCAAGGGCGCGGTCCCGGGCGGCAAGAACGGCCTCGTGGTCGTGCGCTTCTCCAAGAACGGGAAGCGGGGTGAATGACGATGCCTACCATCGACGTCAAAGACTGGAACAACAAGAAAGTCGGCTCGGTCGAGCTCTCCGATGAGATCTTCGGCTATCCGTACAAAGAGCATCTGATCCACGAGGCCGTGCGCAACTACCTGGCCGGTCTGCGCCAGGGAACGCACAAGATCAAGAACCGCTCCGAAGTGAGCGGCTCGGGCAAGAAGCCGTTCCGGCAGAAGGGCACCGGGCGCGCCCGGCAGGGCGGAAACCGCCCGCCCATCCACCGCCACGGCGGCACCGTGTTCGGGCCGACGCCGCGCGATTACTCCTACAAGATGAACGCGCAGGAGAAGAAGGCGGCGCTCAAGTCGGCGCTCTCGCAGCGGGTCAAGGAAGGGAAGCTCGTGCTTCTCTCCGACCTCAACGTGGAAGAGGCCAAGACGAACGCCGTGGCCAAGAAGTTCGCCGGCATCGGCGTGGACGGCAAGGCGCTGCTCGTCGACTCGTTCGAGAACACGAACCTGGCGCTGGCGGCGCGGAACAACCCCAAGCTGCAGCTCGTCGACCCGCTGCACGTCAACGTGTATGACGTGGTCAACGCCCGCTACATCGTCCTCTCCCAGGACGCCCTGCAGCGGCTGACGGAGGCACTCGAGTCATGACGAACGCGAACAAGATCATCCGGCGGCCGCTCGTGACCGAGAAGTCGACGCTGAAGCGCGAGCAGGATCCGAGCGTGATGGCCTTCGAAGTCGACCCGAACGCGAACAAGATCCAGGTCAAGGAAGCGGTCGAGGAGCTCTTCAAGGTCAAAGTCCAGGAGGTCCGCCTCTTCAACGTCCGCGGCAAAGTGAAGCGGATGGGGCGGTACGCAGGAAAGCGCCGCGACTGGCGCAAGGCTTACGTGAGATTGAAGAAGGACGAAAAAGCGCCCGACTTCATCGAGGGTGTGTAACCATGCCAATGAAGAAAAACTACAAGCCGACGTCGCCGGGCATCCGGTTTCAGTCGCACGCGTCGTTCGACGACGTCACGCGCACGACGCCGGAGAAGTCGCTCACGACCGGGAAGCCGAAGACGGGCGGCCGCAACTCCAAGGGGCGCATCACCTCGCGCTTCATCGGCGGCGGCCACAAGCAGAAGTACCGCGACATCGACTTCAAGCGCGACAAGCACGGCATCCCGGCGAAGGTCGCGCACATCGAGTACGACCCGAACCGCACGGCGCGCATCGCGCTGCTGCACTATGCCGACGGCGAGAAACGCTACATCCTCGCGCCGGACGGCCTGGCGGTCGGCACGACGATCATGGCCGGTCCCGACGCCGACATTCTCATCGGCAACGCCCTGCCGCTCTCGAAGATCCCCCTCGGCACGACGATTCACAACATCGAGCTGAAGGAAGGGAAGGGCGGCCAGATGGTTCGCTCCGCCGGTGCGGCCGCGCAGCTCATGGCCCGCGAGGGCGACTGGGCGACGCTCCGTCTCCCGAGCGGCGAGATGCGCAAGGTGCACGTCCGCTGCTACGCGACGATCGGCCAGGTCGGCAATCTCGAGCACGAGAACGTCTCGATCGGCAAGGCCGGCCGCACGCGGCACCTCGGCAAACGCCCGCACAACCGCGGCGTGTCGATGAACCCGGTCGATCACCCGCTCGGCGGCGGCGAGGGCAAGACCTCGGGCGGCCGGCATCCGGTGTCGCCGTGGGGCCAGCCCACCAAGGGCTACAAGACCCGCCGCAACAAGCAGACCACGAAGTTCATCGTCAAGCGGAGAACCAAGTAATGGCACGTTCAGTCAAGAAGGGCGCCTTCGTCGACGACCACCTCATGAACAAGGTCGAGGCGATGAACCGCGAGCGCGACAAGAAGGTCATCAAGACCTGGTCGCGCCGCTCCACCGTCACGCCGGAGATGGTCGGCCACACCCTGGCGGTGCACAACGGCCGCAAGTTCGTGCCGGTCTACATCTCCGAGAACATGGTCGGGCACAAGCTCGGCGAGTTCGCGCTCACGCGCACGTTCAAGGGCCACAGCGGCAAGAAGGTCGAGAAGAGCGCCAAGCCGGCCGGCGCCGCTCCGGCAGCCGCCGCGCCGCCGGCGGCGAAGTAAGGGGAAGGCAATGGAAGCCAGCGCAACATTGAAGTACCTCAAAGCCTCGCCGCAGAAAGTGCGCCTCGTGGTCGACCTCGTGCGCGGCAAGAAGGTCGACGAAGCCCTGAGCATCCTCCGCTTCACCAACAAGACGGTGGCGAAGGACCTGGAGAAGCTCGTCCGCTCGGCCGTGGCCAACGCGGAGAACAAGGACACCAACGTCGACACCGACGAGCTGGTGGTCTCGAAGATCTACGTCAACGAAGGACCGCGCGAGAAGCGGGTGCAGCCGGCGCCGATGGGCCGCGCCTACCGCGTTCAGAAGCGGAAGGCGCACGTGACGGTTCACGTGTCGGACGAAGTGAAAGCGGTCAACGAGCGCAGCGGCGGCAAGGGCCGCGCGCGCGCTCGGAAATAACGGAGGCTATCTTGGGTCAGAAGGTCAACCCGTACGGATTTCGGCTCGGATTCAACAAGACGTGGCATTCCCGCTGGTTTCAGGGGAAGACCTACGCCGAGACGCTGCATCGCGATCTGAAGCTCCGCGAGGATCTGAAGAAGCGTCTCTCCCACGCCGGAGTCTCGGAGATCGACATCGAGCGCACGGCCAACAAGATGCGCATCAACATCTACACGTCGCGCCCGGGCATCATCATCGGACGCAAGGGCGCCGAGGTCGACAAGCTCCGCGACGAGCTGCAGAAGCTCGTCAACGGCGAGGTCTACATCAACATCCAGGAGATCCAGCGTCCGGAGCTCGACTCCCAGCTCGTGGCCGAGAACATCGCCGCGCAGTTGGAGCGGCGCATCGCCTTCCGCCGGGCCATGAAGAAAGCGATGGAGTCCGCCTTCCGCTTCGGCGCGAAGGGGATCAAGGTGCGCGTGGCCGGACGCTTGAACGGCGCCGAGATCGCCCGCTCCGAGTGGTATCAGGACGGCCGCCTGCCGCTGCACACGCTCAAGGCCGACATCGACTATGGCCAGGCCACGGCGAACACGACCTACGGCACGATCGGCGTGAAGGTCTGGATCTACAAAGGTGAGATGGCGAAGACGAAGTCGCGGAGGCGCCCGGCATAAGTGTCATCCAGAGCCGCGCAGACGGCGAAGGATCTCCTCGGATAAGGGGGTTCCTCGCTGCGCTCGGAATGACACGATGGAGAAACAGCAATCATGATGATGCCGAAGAAAGTCAAATTCAGAAAACAGCAGCGCGGCCGCCGGCGCGGTCTGGCCACGCGAGGCCAGAAGATCTCGTTCGGCGACTTCGGGCTGCAGGCGCTCGAGGCGGGGTGGGTGACGGCGCGCCAGATCGAGGCGGGGCGTATCGCCATGACCCGCCACATCAAGCGCGGCGGGAAGATCTGGATCCGGGTCTTCCCCGACAAGCCGGTCACGAAGAAGCCGCTGGAGACGCGCATGGGCAAAGGCAAAGGCGCACCGGAGGAGTGGGTGTGCGTGATCAAGCCGGCGCGCATCCTCTTCGAGATGGAAGGCGTGCCGCGGGAGATCGCCGAGGAGGCCTTCCGCCTGGCGGCGCACAAGCTTCCGATCAAGACGCGCTTCGTCACGCGCGAGGCGATGGAGGTGGGTGAATGAGCAAGCAGGCGGCAACGCTTCGCGACAAGAGCGTCGACGAGCTCCACACCCGGGAGCGCGAGTTGACGGAGCAGCTCTTCAAGCTCCGCTTCCAGCGCGCCACGGGCCGGGTTGAATCGCCGGCGAAGATGCGCCAGGTGCGGAAAGAGATCGCCCGCATTCAGACGATTTTGAACGAGAAGGCTAGGGCATGAAGAAGTGCTGAGTGCTGTGTGCTGAGTGCTGAGTGGAATCCCTACACAGCACACAGCACGCAGCACACAGCACCCAGGACAGAACGATGGCAACCGAAGAAACAAAGAAACAGAACACGCGGACGAAGGTCGGCGTCGTGGTCTCGAACAAGATGATGAAGACCGTGGTCGTCGCGGTCGAGAACCTGGTCCAGCACGGGATGTATCAGAAGTACATCAAGCGCACGAGCAAGTTCCTCGCGCACTCGGAGCAGCCGGGCATCAACGTCGGCGACCGCGTGCTCATCGAGGAGACCCGGCCGCTCTCGAAGCGGAAGCGCTGGAGCGTGCGCGAAGTGCTGGAGAAAGCGAGCTAGCCATGATTCAGATGGGAACGATCCTTCAAGTCGCCGACAACACCGGCGCGAAGAAGATCGCCTGCATTCGGATGTTGGGCGGCTCCACGGCCGGCCAGTACGCCGGCCTGGGCGACGTCATCACCGCGTCGGTGAAGGAAGCGTCGCCGGACGGCACCGTGAAGAAGGGCGCCGTGGTCAAGGCCGTGGTGGTGCGCACGGTCAAGGAGTACCGCCGCCGCGACGGCTCCTACATCAAGTTCGACGACAACGCCGCCGTTCTCATCAACGAGCAGCGCGAGCCGGTCGGCACCCGCGTCTTCGGCCCCGTCGCCCGCGAGCTCCGCGAGCGCAAGTTCATGAAGATCATTTCGCTGGCCCCCGAGGTCATTTAAGCCATGTACGGAAAAGTCACGAAGCAGAAAACCGAGCCGTCCACCAAGCCCCACGTCAAGAAGGGCGACACCGTCGTCGTTCTGGCCGGCAAGGATCGCGGCAAGCAGGCCAAGGTGCTCCGGGTCATGCCGTCGAAGAACGCGGCCATCGTGGAGCGCGTCAACCTGATCAAGAAACACGAGAAGAAGAACCCGCAGAAGAACGTCGCCGGCGGCATCCTCGAGCGCGAGGGTCCGGTGCGCCTTTCCAATCTGCAGGTGATCTGCCCGAGCTGCAACGAGCCCACGCGAACCGGTTCCCACCGGACACACGAGGGAGCGAATCGTTACTGTCGCAAGTGCAACAGCGAGATGTAAACACGGAGTGCTGAGTCCTGCGTCCTGGGTCCTGAGCGGGCCCGGACGACGCAGGACTCAGGACCCAGGACTCAGGACTTAAGAAAATGCCGGCAAGACTCAAAGACGTTTACACGAAGGAAGTTCGCAAGAAGATCGCCGACGAGTTCGGGATCAAGAACGCCATGGCCATCCCGAAGATCGAGAAGGTCGTTCTGAACATGGGCATGGGCGACGCCATCCAGAACTCGAAGCTGCTCGACGCCGCGGTCGACGAGCTGGGACAGATCACCGGTCAGAAGCCGGTCGTCACCAAGGCCAAGAAGTCGATCGCCAGCTTCAAGCTGCGCGAGGGGATGTCGATCGGGACGCGGGTCACGCTGCGCGGGGAGAAGATGTACGAGTTCCTCGACCGGCTGATCAACATCGCCCTGCCGCGCGTGCGCGACTTCCGCGGCGTACCGACGCGCTCGTTCGACGGCCGCGGCAACTACACCCTCGGCATCCGCGACCACCTGATCTTCCCCGAGATCGACGCCGGCAAGGTCGACAAGTCGAAGGGGATGAACATCACCATCGTCACCACGGCGAAGAACGACGAGCAGGCGCGGTTCCTTCTGCGCGAGCTCGGCATGCCGTTCGGCAAGTAAGGCGGAGAGAACCAATGGCCAAGACCTCCATGATCGTCAAGGCGGCGCGCAAGCCGAAGTACATGACTCGCAAAGTCAACCGCTGCAAGGTGTGCGGGCGTCCGCGCGGATACCTCCGCAAGTTTCAACTCTGCCGCATCTGCTTCCGGCAGCTTTCGCTCGGCGGCTATGTCCCGGGCGTGACCAAGGCTAGCTGGTAGGCCGGCCACCGACACGAAAGGATTCAGAGAATGTCGATGACAGACCCAGTTGCAGACATGCTGACGCGGATTCGCAACGGCATCGTTTCGCACCATGACCGCGTGGAGCTCCCCGCCTCGAAGCTGAAGGTGGAGATCGCCCGCATCCTCAAGAGCGAGGGCTTCATCCGCAATTACTCGCTGGCGGACAAGGAGAAGCCGCAGGGGACGCTGCGGATCGACCTCAAATACTCGCCCGACGGCGAGCCGGTCATCCACGGCATCGAGCGCGTCTCG
The DNA here is from genome assembly GCA_036522835.1 of Thermoanaerobaculia bacterium. GTDB lineage: Bacteria > Acidobacteriota > Thermoanaerobaculia > Gp7-AA8 > Gp7-AA8 > DATDFB01. Next base: position 6,670 of record DATDFB010000069.1, read on the forward strand.
CGTCCCGGCCGCCGCGTCTACCGCAACAAGCAGGAGATCCCCCGCGTCCTCGGCGGGCTCGGACTGGCCATCGTCTCGACGTCGAAGGGCGTCTTGTCCGGCACCGAGGCCGCCAAGAGCGGCGTCGGCGGCGAGATCCTCTGCCAGGTCTGGTAAGGAGAGACCCATGTCGCGAATTGGAAAGAAGCCGATTCCGCTGCCCAAGGGCGTCGAAGTCCGGCAGGAAGGCAACACCCTCACGGTCAAGGGACCGAAGGGATCGCTCTCCACGCCGGTCGTTCCGGGGATCGGAGTGGAGATCAAAGACAACGTCGTGCAGTTCAGCCGCGGCAACGACGAAGGGAAGTCGCGCTCGCTGCACGGCCTGATGCGCGCGCTCGTGGCCAACAACGTCCACGGTGTGACCGAGGGGTTCAAGCGCGAGCTCGACATCGTCGGCGTCGGCTACCGCGCCGAGGTCAAGGGACGCGAGGTCGTGTTCCAGCTCGGCTACTCGCACCCGGTGCGCTTCCCGATCCCGCAGGGGATCGACGTGGCCATCGACGCCAAGACGAACCACATCACCGTCACCGGCATCGACAAGCAGAAGGTCGGGCAGGTCGCGGCCGAAATCCGCGGGCTGCGCGAGCCGGATCCCTACAAGGGGAAGGGCATCAAGTACAGCGACGAAGTGATCCGGCGGAAGGCTGGAAAGGCGGCGGGCAAGTAAACGATGTGGAGTGCGGCGGCCATGCCGCCGCTCTGACAGCGGCGGCATGGCCGCCGCACTCCAGATAGAAGGCAATCACGATGGATCAAGCAAAGCAAAGAGTCGTCTCGAGACAGCGGGTCAAAGAGCGGATCAAGCGCAAGGTTCAGGGAACCGCGCAGCGTCCGCGCCTGGCGGTGTTCCGCAGCCTCAAGTACATCTACGCGCAGGTGATCGACGATGCCTCGGGCAAGACGATCGCCTCGGCCTCGAGCCGCGAGAAGGACTCGGGGGCGAAGGGGGCGAACGCGGCGGCGGCCAAGGCCGTCGGCGCGCTCATCGCCAAGAAGGCGCAGGACAAGGGCGTCAAGCAGGTCGTGTTCGACCGCGGCGGCTATCAGTTTCACGGCAACATCAAAGCGCTCGCCGATGCGGCGCGCGAAAACGGTCTGGAATTCTAGGGAGGTCACGTGCAGCGTCCAATGAATCGCCCCGGCCAGGGCTCGCAACGCGGCGATCGCCGGAGCGAGGAGCGTAACGAGAGCGGGATGATCGACAAGGTCGTCCACATCAACCGCGTGACGAAGGTCGTCAAGGGCGGCAAGAACTTCAGCTTCAGCGCGCTCGTCGTCGTCGGCGACGGCAAGGGCAAAGTCGGCTACGGCTCCGGCAAGGCCAAGGAAGTTCCGGCCGCCATCAAGAAGGGCATCGAGATCGCCAAGAAGAACATGATCGCGATCTCCATGTCCGGCACGACCATCCCGCATGCCGCGACCGGCCATTACGGCGCCGGCAAGGTGCTGCTCAAGCCTGCCTCCGAGGGCACCGGCGTCATCGCCGGCGGTCCGGTGCGGGCCATCCTCGAGTCGGCCGGGATCCAGAACATCCTGACCAAGTCGCTCGGCACGGCCAACCCGCACAACGTCGTCAAGGCCACCTTCGAGGCCCTCAAGCAGCTCCGCAACGAGAAGGAGTACCGCGCCCTCCGCGGCAGCGGCGAGGAGGCCGCCGAAGCATGAGCGCCGAACGGAAAACCATCAAAGTGAAGCAGGTCCGGAGCGGCATCGGCTGCCCGCGCGAGATGCGCGAGACGCTCAAAGCCCTCGGCCTCGGAAAGATGCATCGCGTCAGCGAGCGTCCGGACAGCCCGGAAGTGCGCGGCATGATCAAGAAGATCCCGCATCTGGTTGAAGTGGTCGAATGAAAATCGAGCGAAGAGCTTCCGGAGTCAACATATGGAACTGAGCAACCTCAAACCGAAGAAGGGCGCCCGCCACGCCAAGAAGCGCGTCGGCCGCGGCCCGGGCTCGGGACACGGCAAGACCTCCAGCCGCGGCGAGAAGGGGCAGAAGTCGCGCTCCGGCTACTCCAGCATGCTCGGCTTCGAGGGCGGCCAGATGCCGCTGCACCGCCGTCTCCCGAAGCGCGGCTTCACCAACATTTTCAAGAAGGAGTACGCCACCGTGAACGTCGCGGAGCTGGACCGCTTCGACGACGGCGCCACGGTCGACGAGGCGGCCCTCCGCGAAGCGCGCCTGGTGAAGGGCCGCAACGACGGCATCAAGATCCTCGGCGACGGCAAGCTCTCCAAGAAGCTCACCGTCGTGGCCACGAAGTTCTCCGCGTCCGCCCGCAAGCAAATCGAAGCGGCAGGGGGCACCTGCCAGGAGACCGCGTAAGTGAACTTCCTCGAAACGCTGCGGAACATCTGGGCCATCGAAGACTTGCGCAAGCGGGTGGTCTTCACCTTCGCTCTGCTCGCGGTCTACCGCCTCGGCTCGCACATTCCGACTCCCGGCGTCGATCCGATCGCCCTCTCCGAGTTCTTCAAGTCGATGGGCGGCGGCGTCTTCGGGTTCCTCGATCTCTTCTCCGGCGGCGCGCTGCGCCGCCTCTCGGTCTTCGCCCTCGGCATCATGCCGTACATCTCCGCCTCGATCATCCTGCAGCTCCTCACGGTCGTTTGGCCGTACCTCGAGAAGCTGTCGAAGGAAGGGGAGATGGGTCGGCGGAAGATCAACCAGTACACCCGCTACGGCACGGTGGCGCTGTCGATCATCCAGTCCCTCGGCGTGGCCTTCTGGCTGCGCGCGCAGGCCGCGCCCGGCGGCGCGCCGCTCGTCCCGACCTACGTTCAGGACTCGCTGTGGGGCATGGGCTTCCCGCTCATGACCGTGCTCACGCTGACGACCGGCACCGCCTTCGTCATGTGGCTCGGCGAGCAGATCTCCGAGCGCGGCATCGGCAACGGCATCTCGCTCATCATCTTCGCCGGCATCGTGGTCAACCTGCCGCACGCCACGATCGGCCTCATCGACGACATCCGCACCGGGCAGCGCAACCTCTTCGCGATGCTCTTCCTGATCGTCTTCATGATCGCCGTGGTCGCCTTCGTCGTCTTCATGGAGCGGGCCCAGCGCCGCATCCCTGTGCAGTACGCCAAGCGCGTCGTCGGCCGCAAGGTCTACGGCGGCGCGAATACCTACCTGCCGCTCCGCGTGAACACCGCGGGCGTCATCCCGGTCATCTTCGCGTCGTCGATCCTCGTCGTCCCGCAGACGCTGGCCACGATGATCAAGACGCCGTGGGCGGCCGCCATCGGCAATCAGATGCGCGTCGGCGAGCCGCTCTACTACCTCCTGCAGGTCATCGGCATCATCTTCTTCGGCTACTTCTACACGTCGATCGTCTTCAACCCGGTCGACACGGCCGACAACATGCGCAAGTACGGCGGCTTCATCCCCGGCATCCGTCCGGGCAAGAAGACCTCCGACTACATCGACCGCGTGCTGACGCGCATCACCTTCATCGGCTCGCTCTACCTCGCGGCTGTCTGCATCCTGCCGGAGTTTCTGATCGCCGGCGTGCACGTGGCGCAGATCCCGTTCGGCGTCGGGGCGTGGCTCGACCGCTATCTGCCGACGTGGTTCACCACCGGCATGGGCTTCAACTTCTACTTCGGCGGCACGTCGCTCCTGATCGTCGTCGGCGTGGCCATGGACACGATCCAGCAGATCGAGTCGCAGCTGGTCATGCGCCACTACGACGGATTCATGAAGAAGGGCCGGATTCGAGGGCGCCGAGGCTGATGCGATTGATCTTCATCGGACCGCCGGGGAGTGGGAAGGGAACGCAGGCGAAGCGGTTGGCCGCGCGCTACCAGGTTCCGCACATCTCCACGGGCGACATGCTCCGCGACGCCATCGCGGACGACACGGCGCTCGGCCGGCAGGCCGCTCCGATCATGGCCTCGGGCGCGCTCGTGCCCGACGACCTGATGATCGACATCATCGACGACCGGCTGAAGAAGCCGGATGCCGCGCGCGGCTTCATCCTGGACGGCTTCCCGCGGACGACGGTCCAGGCCGAGAAGCTCGACAATATCGTGGGGAATGGTTCTGACCCACTCAGGGTTCTGCAACTGCTAGTCCCCGATGACGTTTTGGTCAACAGGGTCGCGCTCCGCCGTTCGTGTCCCGAATGCGGAACGATTTACCACCTGCAGTCGGCTCCTCCCAAGAACGACATGGTGTGCGACCGCGACGGCGCGGCGCTCATCCATCGTCCGGACGACAACGGGGAAGCCGTCCGCAAGCGGCTGGAAGCGTTTCATCGGCAAACGCTCCCGGTGGCGACGTTTTACAAGGCGAAAAGCGTATTGCGAACCGTCGACGGCGTTGGGTCCCTCGACGAGGTCTTTGAACGAATCGAACAGTCACTGGCGTAGATGCTCGACCGAATGAAAGGCCCGGTTCTGAAGACCCGCGAGGAGCTCGCGGTCATGGATCGGGCCAACCGCGTCGTTCTCGAGATTCTCGAGATCCTGCGCGGGATGATCCGGCCGGGCGTGACGACGGCGCAGCTCAACGCAGTCGCGGAAGAGGAGCTGGCCAAACGCGGCGCGAAGTCGCCCTTCAAGGGGTACGCGCCGATGGGCCTTCCTCCGTATCCCGCGGTGGTGTGCGCTTCCGTCAACGACGTCATCGTGCACGGCATCCCCAACCGGGCCAAGCTGCAGGAGGGCGACATCATCGGCCTCGACTTCGGCGCGATCCTGGAGGGGTTCGTCGGCGACGGCGCGATCACGGTGCCGGTCGGCAAGGTCTCGCCCAAGACGCAGTTCCTCGTCGACACGACGCGGGAGTGCCTCGAGGCGGCCATCGCCGAGATGCGCCCGGGCAAGCACCTCGGCGACATCGGCGCGGCCGTGCAGGAGCACGCGGAGTCGAAAGGCTTCCACGTCATCCGCAACTTCGTCGGCCACGGAATCGGCCGGCGGATGCACGAGGAGCCGCAGGTGCACAACTACGGGCGCCGGGGACGGGGCATCGAGCTGCGCGAGGGGATGGTCCTGGCTCTCGAGCCGATGCTCTGCGAGGTCGGGCCGAAGCTCAAGTCGCGCATCGAGCGCGCCGGCAGGGACGGCACGATCGACGATGTTCGCACCGATGCCGACCGCTGGACGGCGCGCACGGTGGACGGCACGATGGCCGCGCACTTCGAGCACAGCGTGGCCGTGACTGGGAATGGGCCGGTTGTTCTAGGTAAGTAAGGGAGATATGTCGAAGGAAGAAGCGATCGAAGTCACGGGGACGGTCTTGGAGACCCTTCCCAACGCGATGTTCCAGGTCGAGCTGGAGAACAAGCACAAGGTGCTGGCGCACATCTCCGGCAAGATGAGGAAGCACTTCATCCGCATCCTTCCGGGGGACAAGGTTTTGGTCGAGCTCTCGCCGTACGACCTGACGCGCGGGCGGATCACCTATCGATACAAGTGAGTGTGAGACATGAAAGTTCGTTCATCGGTCAAGAAGATCTGTACGAAGTGCAAGATTGTGCGGCGGCAGGGTGTCATTCGCATCATCTGCGACAACCCCAAACACAAACAGCGGCAGGGATAAAAGAACAATGGCTCGTATCGCAGGCGTAGATCTCCCACTGAACAAGCGCGTCGAAATCGGTCTGACCTACATTTTCGGGATCGGCCGGTCGCGCTCGAACGACATCCTCGGCAAGGCCGAGGTGAACCGCGACACGCGCGTGAAGGACCTGTCCGAGGACGAGGTCCGGCGCATTCGCCAGGTCATCACCGACGAAGGCAAAGTCGAGGGCGACCTCCGCAAGGACACCGGCCTCGACATCAAGCGGCTGATGGAGATCAACTGCTACCGCGGGATCCGCCACCGCCGCGGCCTCCCCGTCCGCGGGCAGCGGACGCACACGAACGCGCGCACGCGCAAGGGCCCGCGCAAGGGCGCCATCGCCGGGAAGAAGAAGGCCACGAAGAAGTAAGAAGAGTCAGGTTGTTAGGTTCTTAAGTTGTTAAGAACCACCTAAGAACCTAACCACCTAAGAACCTAAGAACACGAGGAACCATGGCAACAGCAAGAGCCCCCAAAGCCGGCGCACGTCGGGCAGGCACCAAGAAGAAGGAACGGAAGAACGTTCCGCACGGCGTGGCCTCGATCGCCGCGACGTTCAACAACACCATCGTCGCCATCAGCGACCCGATGGGGAACACCCTGGCCTGGTCGAGCGCCGGCCGCATCGGCTTCAAGGGGTCGCGCAAAGGCACTCCCTTCGCCGCGCAGGTGGCCGCCCAGAACGCGGCCCAGCTTGCGCAGGAGCACGGCGTCCGCACGGTCGACGTGAAGGTGAAGGGGCCGGGTGCGGGCCGCGAGTCGGCCATCCGCGCCCTCGCCGCCAGCGGTCTCGACATCAAGTCCATCAAGGACGTGACGCCGATCCCGCACAACGGCTGCCGGCCGCCGAAGCGCCGGCGCGTGTAGGGGCGCACAGCGTGCGCCCAAACGAGTGAAATCCACGCCGCGCAGCAGCCGGCGTCGACGCAACGTCCCATGGTGGGGCGGGTGCGAAACAAACAGGAGGCATAGTGGCTCGTTACACCGATCCCGTCTGCCGGCTCTGCCGGCGCGAGGGTATGAAGCTCTTTCTCAAAGGGGACCGCTGTTTCAAGGACAAGTGCGCCATCGAGCGCCGCAACTACGCGCCCGGCCAGCACGGCCGCCGGCGCTCCAAGGTCCTCGGATACGGACTGCAGCTTCGCGAGAAGCAGAAGGTCAAGCGCATCTACGGCCTGCTGGAGAGCCAGTTCCGGCTCTACTTCCAGCGCGCCGAGGCCAAGACCGGCATCACCGGCGAGAACCTTCTCCGCCAGCTCGAGCTGCGGCTCGACAACGTCGTCTACTCGCTCGGCTTCGCCTCGTCGCGCGCGCAGGGCCGCCAGCTCGTGCGCCACGGCCACATCGAGGTGAACGGCAGGAAGATCAACGTCCCCTCCTATCAGGTGCGCAAGGGCGACGTCATCCAGGTTCGCGAGAAGAGCCGCAAGAACGACCAGATCCGCCAGTCGGTGGAGACGGCCGCCGGCCGCGGCGTGCCGGGATGGCTCGAGCTCAATCCCGAGCAGTTCCGCGGCACGGTGCTCGATGTCCCGAAGCGCGAAGACATCCGCCTGCCGATTCAGGAACAGCTCATCGTCGAACTCTACTCGAAGTAATTGATCGTGGCCGCGTGGGCGCACACTCGTGCGCCCCTACGTCACTTGCGAGGAGGCCGCTCACATGCTGTGGTCAGATTTCCAGAAACCGAAAAAACTCGATTACGATCCCGAGACCCTCACGCCGAACTACGGCCGCTTCATCGCCCAGCCGTTCGAGCGCGGCTTCGGTACGACGATCGGTAACGCGCTCCGCCGCGTTCTCCTCTCGTCCATCGAAGGGGCGGCCATCTCCGCCGTCCGCGTCGAAGGCGTCCTCCATGAGTTCTCGTCGCTCCAGGGCGTCGTCGAAGACATGACGGACATCGTCCTCAACCTCAAGCAGATCCCGTTCAAGATGCACGGCGAGGGTCCGAAGACTCTCTATCTCGAGAAGAAGGGCCCCGGCGTCGTCACCGCCTCCGACTTCGAAGAGGACGCCGACATCGAGATCCTCGACCCGACGGCGCACGTCGCCACGCTGTCGAAGGAAGGGACGCTGAAGCTCGAGGCGCGCCTGAAGCGCGGCCGCGGCTACCAGGTCGCCGACCGCAACGCCGAGGGCGATCTGCCGCTCGGCTACATCCCCATCGACTCGATTCACTCCCCGGTCCGCCGCGTCAACTACCACGTCGAAGGCGCGCGCGTCGGCCAGATGACCGACTACGACAAGCTCGTGCTCGAGGTCTGGACGAACGGCGCGGTCTCGCCGCAGGAAGCGGTCAGCCTGGCCGCCGAGCTCCTCGGCGATCACCTCCGCATCTTCTCCGCGTTCGAGACGAAGGGCGAGGGCGTGGCCGAAGAGCATGCCGCGCCCGAGGTCGATCCGCGCATGGCCGAGATGCTGGCCAAGCCGATCGAGGAGCTCGACCTCTCCGTCCGCTCCGCGAACTGCCTCAAGAACGCGAACATCCGCACGCTCGGCGACCTCGTGCAGCGCACCGAGCGGGAGATGCTTTCGACGAAGAATTTCGGCCGCAAATCGCTCGACGAGATCAAGGACGTGCTGGCCAGCCTCGGGCTGTCGTTCGGCATGTCCAAGCTCCCGGCCCGCGGCGGCGCCGCAGAGTATCGCGAGTAGTGGAGGACAGGCACTCCTGCCTGTCCCCCGTAGAGGAACTTAAGTCATGCGACATGGAATGGTGAACCGAAAGCTGGGACGGACGACGAGCCACAGGCTGGCCATGTTCCGCAACCAGCTCGCCTCGCTCATCGACAAGGAGCGCATCATCACCACGCTCCCGAAGGCCAAGGAGCTCAAGCCGCAGATCGAGCGCCTGATCACGCTCGGCCGCAACGACAGCGTGCATAACCGCCGCAACGCCGCGCGCCAGGTGCAGGACGACGCCATGGTGTCGAAGCTCTTCGACACGCTCGGCCCGCGCTTTTCCGATCGTCCGGGCGGCTACACGCGCATCGTGAAGCTCGGACCGCGCCGCGGCGACGCCGCCGAGATGGCCATCCTCGAGTTCATCGGCTACGAGCTGCCGAGCGAGGAGAAGAAGGCCGCCCCCGCCAAGGCCGCGAAGAAGGCCAAGGCGAAGGAAGAGCCGGAAGAAGCCGAGACGCCGGCCGCCGAAGAGGAAAAGCCGAAGAAGAAAGCGGCTGCCAAGAAGCCGGCGGCGAAGAAGAAGGCCGCGGAAGAAAAGCCGGCCGCGAAGCCGAAGAAACCGGCGGCAAAGAAAAAGAAAGAAGAATGACGACTGACGGCCCGCCACCCGGCGGGCCGTTTTCGTTTAGGCCGTCCGGAAAAATTCGAGGATGGCCGTCAGGGCCGGGATGCGGTAGACGTCCGCCTCGTTGAAGATGGCGTGCCGCGCGTTTGCGACGACCCGGCCGGTGCAGCGTTTCGCGGCGCGCGGGCCAGCGCCTGCAGGGCAACGTCCATCCGGCACGCGGCGCGGTCGAGGTGTTCCGCAGCGCGGCGGCGCGAAACGGTTGCGTGCTCGAGATGGCGGCTTGCGGCGCGCGGATTGCGCGCGTGGCAGCCTTCGGATTCCGCGAGCCGGCGGCAGGAATCCGCGAGAGCATCCAGCGAACTGCATACCGCGCGGCGGACACGCCGCATCGGCGCGACCCAGGAGGGCCGCCGCTGCGAAGTCTGCCGATTACGAACACAGGTCACGCACGAGAAGATACGCTCGGCAAGCTGATCGGTATGTGAACACGGAGTCAACCGGAATTGTATCGTTTGCAAACCCACTGAAAATGCCGGACATAGCGGGACATGGCCGGACATGGCGGGACAAGTTAAAGCGGAACACCGCGGAACGTCTGCGGAACAGAATGCGGAACGGGCTGCGGAACAAAAACGGGTGATTGCGGAACAGGCCGGGACGCGTTTCGGTGGTCTGTATGGGGCGAGGAAGAAAGCTGACTTTGCGGCATCCTGCTCTTCCTTTTACAGGATGCCGGACGAGTGACGTATACCTGAAGGCCGTAATAGCGGTAACGCGCTCGGGGAGGACTCATGAGACTGCGTCTGATTCTGTTTTTTGTCGCTGGTGCTCTTCCGGCATTGGCCGCATCGACACCCGCTAAGCCAGCATGGCAATGGACGACCGAGGAGCGCCTCGCGGCACGATTCGATAGCGCAGCACGCAATCAACGTGTTGACGCATACCTATCAGAGCGCGCGGCGCGACACGGTCGGCAATCAACGCTCAGCATGCCCGTGACTACGGCGCGTCCGACGGATGTCATCCACGGCTCCAAGCACCCGGAGCTACTCATGCCGCACGAGATTTTTACGACGTTTACGCGGGCGGCTTACGAGCAGGAGGACGATACATCTAAAGCGATACGCGAGGATGCGTCGCGAGGAGCCGTGCCACTCGGGCTACCGGCCGATTTCCTCGTCTCGTGGAAGAACATCGCACAACGCTTCATCACGTTCCAGAGAGAGGAACTTCGGCTAAGGCGTGAACTTAATTCGGGCAGATCGACGCAACCGCAGCGCGACAAGGCCCGTTTGCGCGAGATGGCGATTTCAGAATGCCGGAGCCGCGCCATCGCGATGCATGACATGAGAGCGAAGTTCGGAACTCGCTTCGATCGATTCCTCTACGACGTGGCCGCCAAGAACGTGTTCCGTGACATCTACGAGCCGATAAGCGCACAGCAGCTGCGCTCCGAAGAGGAGGGGTGCCGATGAAACGGACACTGATCGCCTTTTTTATGGCCCTCGTGACGTCGAACGCAGTCGCTCAACTCGGGACGTTGGACGGCTATGCCACCATCTCTCTCTCGGCGGACGAGTCGACCGTCACGTCGGCGGCGGATGTCACCTACATTGTGAGTTCAGCCTTCAATTGTACCGACTATGCCCAGGCTACTACGTGCACATTCACCCTGTCGGGCGCCCACGCTATTCAGCCGGGTTTTCAATCGCCGTTTTTGGATGTGGACTACTATCGCGGTACGATCCAGGGTCCAACCTCTTCGCAGACATGCTATTCGGGATCAATCGACGCGGCCGTTTATCTCAAAACGGACGCATTCAGCCCCATATCTGTTAACAGCGGCGCCTGGACATCCGACCGCGAAGTCTGCACGCTGGCACCGCCGGCGATGACCTTTCGCCTCCGCATGTACGTGAGTATGGATGGAGCCATTTCCCTCGTCGAGGTTCAAAACGACTTAAGGTCAGGGACGGCACTCCAGTATACTGCCGTCCCTCCAACCCCGGATTGGGTATTCATCGGCTGGTCTGGCGATCTGACATCGTCGGACAATCCGGTGTCATTCAACATCTATGGCAACATGGACGTCACCGCGAATTTCACGTATATTCCGCCACCACGTTACGGTGAGCCACCGCCGTGCGATAACTGCGGACCCGGAAACCCCAATCCACCGAACAGCCCAATTGTTCTGAACCTAGGGCGCGGCGCTTATCAGCTCGCAGGTGCGGAGAGTCCTGTTGAGTTCGACATCGCCGCATCGGGAACACCGATTCGCATCGGGTGGACGGAGGCCGGGGCGGACGAGGCGTTCCTATGCCTCGACCGCAACCACAACGGCGAAATCGATGACGGGTCCGAACTATTCGGTACCGCTACGCGCCTCAATGGCGGTGCTCGTGCACCCAACGGCTTCGAGGCGCTCGCGGAATACGATGACAACCATGACGGCGTGATCGACGCCCAAGATCAAGTGTGGTCGCAGCTCCTGCTCTGGCGTGATCTGAACCATGATGGCATCTCGCAGCTATCGGAACTATCGTCGATCACGCTCAGTGAGGTGAAGGCGATCGGTCTCGATTACCACTGGACCGGACGTCGCGATTCTTCCTGGAACACATTCCGGTATGAAGCCTTGGCATGGTTCGGCAAGGGCAATGACAGCAAAGCCACGCCGCGACCAATCTACGACATCTTCTTCGTTTCCGTGCCTTAAGTTGCCGCCGCTGTGGGGCGAGGGCGAGCCTCGCCATAGGCGTGCACGGTGCGGATGAAGCGCGGCGTTCGCGAGTCGTCGTCCAGCGCCCGGCGCACTTCGTTGACGATGCAGGGGAGATTCGTCTCCGCGACGAAGGTCGATGGCCAGAGCTCGTCGGACAGATCCTGGCGCGAAACGGCGTCGGGCCGCGCTTCGATCAGCATCCAGAGAAGTTGCTGCGCTTTTGGCGACAGATGCCGCACCTCGTCGTCGCGGCGCAGCAGCCGCGAGCCGACGTCGAAGTGCGTTGCCGGCCCTCTACCGCCAGCGCAGTTCCCGTCGGACCCCGCTTCCGGCGGTCGTGCGGGCGCGGATTTGGACCGCGCCCGCACTTCCATCCTCACATCACTTCTCGGGCTTCGGCGTCGGCGTCGGCGTCGGCGTCGGGGTCGTCGGCGTTGCCGGCGTCTGCGCTTTCGCCTTGCGCGTCCGCTTCAGCAAGCGGCGCATGTCGGCGACGTGCGGCGCGAGCTCGGCCGTCTCCGGCCGGCGCGCCAGACGCTGAGCCAAAGCGTACGTCGTCAGCGCGTCGCTGCCCGCCTTGTTCTTCGCCGCCGTGACGCTGTGGCGGACGAAATGAGCGAGCGACTCCAGCTCGTCGGCGACCGGACCGTACGCCTCGGCGTAGCTCATCAGGTCGTTCGACTGATCCGGATCGGCGCCGTTGCGCGCCAGCGCCGCGCTGTTGCGCAGCGTCACCGAGATCAACTCGATGAATTCCGGCGGTACCGACGCGGCGCTCGACAGGTTGCGACGCGTCTGCCCCGGCTCCGGAATCTGAAGCTTCGGAATCTGCTGCCGGAAGGCGCGAATCTGCGCAATGAGCGTCTGCGCGCCCTCCCGATGGGTTTCGTTGATCGTTGTGGCCATGACAAAAATCTCCTTTTCTTTTGTC
>DATDFB010000070.1:0-15280 GCA_036522835.1 Thermoanaerobaculia bacterium
GCGGCCATGCCGCCGCTCTGACAGCGGCGGCATGGCCGCCGCACTCCACAAATACAGACCACCAGCGCAATCAACAACGTCCACCGCGTGAACGGCACGTGCACCAGCGCGAACCCGAACATCAACACCGCCAGCACCACGCATCCACCGGCGAATGCCACAGAAAGCCGCGCGCCGAGGTCGAGCCGCCGCACCAGCGGAATCCTCCATGTCGCGAGCCCGAACCCCGTCACGAGCACGATGCCGAGGACCCACAGCACGTCCTTCATCGCTGCACCCGGTACAACCTTCCCTCGGGGAACGCGGCGAGCTCTTTGTACGCCGGATGCGTGAACGGCTCGCGCACGGCCACGACGTACTCCGCGAGGTTCTCCCGCTTGACGTGGAACATCGCCGTGAACGGCGGCACGACGTTCTGGTACGGCAGCTGCCCGACCGCGGCGAAGAAGTTCGCCGTGTCGCCCTCGGGCGCCAAACCGTTCACCGGCCGAAAGCACGTCACCTCGGCGCCGCGCGGCAACAGCGGCCGCACTTTCGGCAGGAGGATGAGCGCGTCGCGCAGCTCATGCTTGCCGGGACCGACGTGGTCGACGATCGTCTGCGGCCACTCGACATACGGCCCGCCGCGCGTGTACAGCCGTCCGATGAGCGCGGCCACGAGGAGCAGCGCGAGCGCAGTCAAGACCGCGCGCTCGGCGCGACGCATCAGATCTCTCGGAAGATGTACGGCCGCAGCGCGTCGACGCGTTCCTCGAGCTTCTCTGCGTCGAGATAGCGCAGCGTCGCGGCGACCGAGGAGAGGAGCGAGTTGCCGTCCTGCGGCGTGTAGCAGAAGCCGACGATCTTGCGCGGGCTCGGCACCGTCACCGTCGAGATCGGCACCACGGTCTGCGACAGGATGCGGCCGTAGTAGCCGTGGTCGCGGCCGAACGAAAAGATCTGGTTCTGCGAGCGCTTGGTCGTGCAGGCCACGCGCGAGTTGCTGCGCAGGAGGGCCTTGACCTCTTCGAGCGTCGTCTCGTGACGGACGTCAAGGTCGAACCAAAGCGTGTGCATGTACTGCGTGTTCAGCTTGATGGCCGAGGAGAAGAGGTTGAGCTTCTCGCCGACCGTGGCGAAGAGGTGGTAGGCGTCGCGCGCGTGGTGCGTGCCGAACTCCGGATCATCGTGCTTGCCCGCCTCGGGCGCGGCGATGAAGCCCTTGGCGTCGGAGACGTCGTTCGCCCGGCGCATGCAGACGAAGCGGCCGGCCTCGAGGCTCATCTTCCCGCCGCGCGAGGCCAGAGTCTTGAGGAGCACCGAGATGTTGTGGGTGTTGCAGGAGACGACCTGGACGAAGCGGTCGTCGGGCGACTGCACTTCGTCGTTGATGCCGCGCGCATACGGCTTGCCGAAGCCGAACTCCGAGCCCTGGGCGAGGAAGCCCTTCGGCCCCTTGCAGCGCTCGTAGTATTTGGCCTTGTTGTCGTTACCCGCCGGCGTGCAGTCGACGACGACGGTGGCGCGCTCCAGCGCTTCCTCGGTGACGTAGGTGACGCGGTGGCCGAGGCGGTTGAACTCGTCGCGGGAGTGCTCGTCGACGACGAGCTTTCCGCCGCGGCCGATGAGGTGCTCGACCATGGCCCGGTCTTCGGCTTTGGGGGTGCGCTTGTGGAACGTGACCTCGTCGATGCCCCACTTCTCTTTGTACTTGGTGAAGAGTCCGATGAGGGGCTCGCCGATCGTGCCCGTGCCGACGACGTGGACGATTGTCTTGTTGGCCATAACGGGCGCGGATTGTAGCTCAGCCTGTAGAATCGCCGCCCCATGGCGACCGACGGCGAGAAGCTCATCGCTTCGAATAAAAAGGCCTACCACGACTACTTCGTCCTGCAGAAGCTCGAGGCGGGGATCGAGCTGACGGGGACGGAGGTCAAGTCGCTGCGCGACGGGAAGGCGAATCTGAAGGATTCCTACGTCATCATCAAAGGGGACGAGGCGTATCTGTTCAGCGCGCACATCTCGCCGTACTCGCACGGGAACATCCAGAACCACGATCCCGAGCGGACGCGGAAGCTCCTCCTGCACAAACGCGAGATCGAGAAGCTGCACGTGCAGATCGTGGAGAAGGGGCTGACGATCGTACCCCTGCGGCTCTACTTCAAAGGGAGCCGGGTCAAGGTCGAGATCGCCGTCGTGCGCGGCAAGAAGCTCTTCGACAAGCGCGAGACGGAAAAGCGGCGCGAGGCCGACCGCGAGGCTGCCGCGGCGATGAAGATCCGGTGAAGTGTGGCTCTCGTACCACAGTCGTGACCTTCTGAGACTACAAAATCGAGTGGTAAGCGCCACCCGTGCTTCAAGGTGAAGTCATTGAGTCGTAGCGATTTACCCTCGCCGAGCCGCCCTCATCCGTTCGTGGCACCGTCCCTGCTCACTTCTCCGCCCCGTGGACATGTACGTACAGCGCAAAACCCTCAACGCCAACGTCAGCATCACCGGGATCGGGATGCACTCCGGCATCTACACGCGCGTCGAGCTGTACCCCGCGCCGGCCGGCAACGGCATCCAATTCGTGCGCGCGGACCTCGACGGCCTGCGCATCCCGGCCCTGCAAGCCTCGACGACCGCGCTCGAATACGCGACGACGGTCGGCAAGGATGACGTTTCGGTCGGCACCGTCGAGCACCTCCTGGCCGCGCTCAACGCCTGCGGCGTGACCGACGTCGACATCTTCATCGACGGCCCCGAGGTCCCGATCGTCGATGGCAGCGCCCTCCCGTTCATGCACCTCATCGACGCCGCCGGCGTCCGCGAGCTCAACGCCGAAGTGCCGGTCCTGCGCATCACCAAGCCGATCGAAGTCGTCGACGGCGACAAGAGCGTCCGCATCACCCCCTCCAACCGTCTGATCATCAAATACAAGATCGACTTCGACCACCCCAGCATCGGCCGGCAGTCGTTCCACTTCGATCATGGGCACGACAGCTTCCTCAAGAAAGTCGCGCCGGCGCGCACGTACGGGTTCCTGCGCGACGTCGACAAGCTCCGCGCCGCCGGCCTGGCCCGCGGCGGGTCGGTCGAGAACTGCATCGTCCTCGACGACAAGGGCGTAATGAACGGCCCCTTGCGCTTCCGCGATGAGTTCGTGCGCCACAAGGTGCTCGATCTCATCGGCGACCTGGCGCTCATCGGCCGCCCGGTCGTCGGCGAGATCACCGCGGTCTGCGCCGGGCACGCCCTGCACTCGCGCTTCGTCGAGAAGCTGCTGAGGGAGAGCGGATACCGGGAAGACGGCGATTTCGCGATGTGGAGTGCGCCGGCCATGCCGGCGCTCTGACAGCGGCGGCATGGCCGCCGCACTCCACATTTGCGCTAAAGTGTGGTAAAAAAGCCACACCGTGCGGTCCTTCGTCGTCGCATCCATACTCTATTGCCTTGCCTCCACGGCCTTCGCCGCCGAGGGGGAGCCGCGCATCGAGCGCCTCGCGGCCAACGCCGCGAACGGGCAGGTGAGCGTCCACTTCAGCCTCACCAACGCCTTCCGCGACGAGACCCTGCAAAGCCTGCAGAGCGGCGTCCCGACCAGCCTCACCTACGTCGTCGAGGTCTTCCGCGACCGGCCGCACTGGTTCGACGAGGGGATCGCCCGCGCCCGGATCGAGGTCATCGCCACCTTCAACTCCGTGACGCGCGAGTACCTCCTCAACTACCGGCGCGACCGGCGCCTGGTCCGCTCCGAGACCTTCTCCGATCTCGTGGCGCTGCAGCACCGCATGACCACGATCGATGAGCCGAGCCTCTTCGACATCGGCCACCGCCGTCCGTACAAGCTGAAAGTCCGCGCCCGAGCCGACCTGTCGCGCGGCTGGCTTCTCTACTTCATCCCGTGGGACGTGTCGACGCACTGGCGCGAGGCGCGCGTCGTCGGCACGGAGCTCGCGCAATGAAGGCCCGCGAAGTCCTGCTGCGCTACCGCAAGGATCCGCGCGTCATCGTCTCGGTGCCGCTCCTGATCCTGGCGGCCACGAGCCTGATCTACTACGTCGTCCAGCGCGCCAAAGACCTCTCGCCCGAGGCGCTGAGCAGCAAGATCCTGCTCTTCGTTCTGTGGAACATCAACGTCCTTCTCATCGTCGGCATCGTCTTCGTCATCCTGCGCGGGATCATCAAGCTCGTGCTGGAGCGGCAGCGCGGCGTGATCGGCTCGCGCTTCCGGACGAAGCTCGTCATCAACTCCGTCGGCGTGTCGCTGATCCCGGTCGTGCTGCTGTTTCTCGTGGCCACCGACCTCCTGCGCGTCTCCATCGACCGCTGGTTCAACACCCCGGTGCGCACGATCCTGCAGAACGGCGAGACGATCGCGCAGATGGCCCAGGACCAGTCGGCGTCCTTCGCCAATGCCGCCGCGCGCGAGATTGCCGCGCATCCCGACATCGCGGATCCCGCGCAGGTCGACGCCGCGCTGGCGCACGTGCAGTCGTTCCACAACGTCGACATGACCGCGATCTACCGCGACGGCGCGATCGTGAAGGCGCAGGCCAACCCGCGCGCGCCGATCGCCGAGCTCTCCGATCCGCCGCCGCGCTTCTTCGCCGAGGTGGCGGAAAAGGGGAGCGCGACGAAGATCGACGTTGTGGCCAGTGGGAAGTGGATCCGCTCGGCGGTGCGCGTCGGCAGCGGGCCGTCCGTGGCCGTGGCCGGGATTTTCATCCCGAACACGTGGAACCGTCTGATCGACGACTCCATCAACGCGCACCAGAGCTACCAGCAGCTCGACGCGCAGCGCCCCGCGCTCAAAGCCTCGCAGACGTCGCTGTTTCTCTTCGTGACGCTGGCGATTCTGTTTGGGACGTTGTGGATGTCGATCTACGCGTCGCGGCGCATCACCGGGCCGATCAAGGCGCTGGCCGAGGCGACGAGCAGGCTTGCGGAAGGCGGGTACGGGCATCGCGTGGAGGTCGTGGCAGGCGACGAAGTGGGGCGGCTGATCGAGTCGTTCAACACCATGTCGACGCAGATCGCCGAGACGAACCGCCGCCTCGACAACGAGCGCGCGTACTTGTTCACAGTCCTCGACTCGGTGTCGGCCGGGATCATCGCCTTCAGCGACTCGTTCGAGATGCTGTCGATCAACCGCGCCGCCGTGGCCATGCTGCAGATCGAAGCGCCGGCGCCGCGCGCCCGCCTGACCGACGTGCTGATGGGCGATCTCACGCCGCTCTTCGACACCATCCGCGAGCTGACGCTGCGCGCGGCGCGCTCGCGCGAGGTCACGCTGATCCGCGGTGGCGAGCTCCTCTACCTCGAAGTCTCCGCGGCGCGCCTCTCCGGCGGCAGCGAGCCGGGCTGGGTCGTGGCCATGGAGGACTCGACGCAGCTCGTGCAGGCGCAGAAGCTCGCGGCGTGGAACGAGGCCGCGCGCCGCATCGCCCACGAGATCAAGAATCCGCTGACGCCGATCCAGCTCTCGGCCGAGCGGATCGCCAAGAAGTTCCGCAATGCTGACGGCGACACGGCGCAGGCGGTGGACGAGGGGACGCGCACGATCGTGAGCGAGGTCGCGCAGCTCAAGCGCATGGTGGACGAGTTCTCGCGCTTCGCCCGCATGCCGGCCGCGCACCTCCGACACGCGCAGCTCGCCGACATTCTGCAGGCCGCGGCGAATCTCTACCGGGACGTGAAACCGGGGGTGACGGTAAGCGTGGGCGTCGACGACGATATCGAGCTGCTGGTCGACCCGGAGCAGATCCGCCGCGCGGTCGGCAATCTGCTGAAGAACGCGGTGGAGGCGACGGAGAAGGGGGAGATCCGCGTCTCCGCACGCCGCGCCGCGCGCCGCGTGATCATCGAGGTGGCGGACCCCGGCCGCGGCGTGCCCGACGCCGACAAGGAGAAGTTGTTCCTCCCCTACTTTTCGACGAAAGGCCGCGGCACGGGCCTCGGTCTCGCGATCGTGCATCGCATCGTGAACGACCACGACGGACGGATATCCGTGCATGACAACCATCCGCGGGGGACGCGATTCGAGATTGAATTACCAGCGTGACGAAGTCCTGAGGCGTGACTCACTCAGGACCCAGGACTCAGGACCCAGGACTCAAATATTCATGGCAAAGATCCTAATCATCGACGACGAACTAAGTATCCGCTCGACGTTGGCGCAAGTATTGGGCGATGAAGGGCACAGGACCACGCTCTGCGAGTCGGGCGAAGAAGGGCTCGCGCAGCTGGCGCGCGAGGAGTTCGACCTGGCCATCCTCGACCTCTGGCTCCCCGGCATCGACGGCATGACGGTGCTCGACCGCGTGAAGGCCGCGGGCGGCCCGCCGGTGATCGTGATCTCCGGCCACGGCAA
The DNA here is from genome assembly GCA_036522835.1 of Thermoanaerobaculia bacterium. Lineage (GTDB taxonomy): Bacteria > Acidobacteriota > Thermoanaerobaculia > Gp7-AA8 > Gp7-AA8 > DATDFB01. Next base: position 6,335 of record DATDFB010000070.1, read on the forward strand.
CGTCGACAGCGCCGTCCGCGCCACGCGCCTCGGGGCGTACGACTTCCTGGAGAAGCCGCTGTCGCTCGAGCGGATTCTGCTGACCGTGAACCACGCCCTGGCCGACCGCAAGCTGCGCGAGCAGGTGCGCGATCTCAAGAGCCGCTCCGCCGCGCTCGACGAGCTGCTGATCGGCGAGAGCGAGGCCATGAAGAAGCTCGACGAGCAGATCCGCAGCGCCGCGCCGTCCGCGTCGCGCGTGCTCATCACCGGCGAGAACGGCAGCGGCAAGGAGGTGGTCGCGCGCACGCTGCACCGCCTGTCGCTGCGCGCGGAGACGCCGTTCATCGATGTGAACTGCGCGGCGATTCCGGAGGAGCTGATCGAGTCGGAGCTGTTCGGGCATCGCAAGGGGGCGTTCACCGGCGCGATCGACGACCGCAAGGGGAAGTTCGAGCTCGCCGACGGCGGGACGCTCTTTCTCGACGAGATCGGCGATATGAGTCTGAAGACGCAGGCGAAAGTCTTGCGGGTCCTGCAGGAGCAGACGTTCCAAAAGGTCGGCGGGCAGCAGACGATCACGGTCGACGTGCGCGTGATCGCCGCGACGAACAAGCAGCTCGACGAGGAGATCGCCAAGGCGACGTTCCGCAGCGATCTCTATTTCCGCCTGAACGTGATCCCGATCGAGGTTCCGCCGCTGCGCGCGCGCGGCAACGACGTGGTGCTGCTCGCGGAGCATTTCCTCCGCCGCTTCGCGGCCGAGACGGGGATGGCGCGGAAGAAGCTGTCGGCCGGCGCGGCGACGAAGCTGCGCGCCTACCACTGGCCCGGCAACGTGCGCGAGCTGCGCAACGTCATCGAGCGGCTGGCCATCCTGTTGAAGAACGACACGATCGAGCCGGAGGACGTGCAGCTCGGCACGCGCGTGCCGGCGGCGCCGGCGGAGATCGCCGCGAATCTGACGCTGCGCGAGGCGCGCGAGGAATTCGAGAAGCAGTACATCCTGTCGCGGCTGCGCGAGTTCGCCGGCAACGTGAGCCGGACGGCGGACGCGCTGGCCGTGGAGCGCTCGAATCTGTACCGGAAGCTCGACGCGTACGGCATCCGCGTGGAGCGCCCGAAGCGGAATAGCGGCAGCGCATGAGAGGTTGAACGCGCTTGACTGCGCCCGGCCGGTTCCCCTAATCTTCGCCGCCGCAGCAAACACGCGGGCATAACTCAGTTGGTAGAGTGCAACCTTGCCAAGGTTGATGTCGCCGGTTCGAGTCCGGTTGCCCGCTCCAAACGAAACCTGATCCGGGCCGCGCGATGAGCGCGGCCTTTTTCATTCCGCGGCAATCCACGCGGCCGCGCGCGCGGCGCCGTCGATGCGGAACGGGAGGGGGCGGGGGGCGCGGCCGCGGGCCAGGGCGGCGGTGATGGCGGCGCTGAGGTCGTCGGTCGACGACAGCAGGCGCTCGTCGACGACGAAGACGCCGTCGAGGTGGCGCAGTCGTTCGGCGCGGGCGTGCTGATCGGTTGTTTCGACCGGCAGCGGCGCGAGGATGAGTGGGAGGGGAGTGGCGGCAAGGGCGTAGGTGGTGTTGTAGCCGGCGCGTGTAACGACGACGGCGGCGTCGCGGACCGCCTCCTCGAGCTCGGCCGTCCGCCAGACCTCGATGCGCGGCAGCGAATGCGCCGGCGCATCGTCCTCGGCCAGCGGGCCGGCCACGAAGCGGCCGCGCACGTGCGGAAGCCGTTGCAGCGCGCCGCAGAAAATCCTGAACATCGATGCGCTGAGCGCGCCGCCGCCGCAGAGGCCGACGACGAGGGGCTCCGCGGCCGGCTCCGATAATCCCAGCGGCTGCGCAACGAATCCGACGTATGCCGCGTGCGGCGGCACGAAGGGAAGTCCTTCGAGCACCGGCTCGACGGCGGGGTCGGTGTACGCCATGGCGCTCTCGAACGCCGCCAGCGCCTCCCGCTGGCGATGGATCGGGAACCGTTGCTCGTAAGGGACGCCCCAGATCGCCCGGACCGGCAGCCGTTCCCGCCGGATGACGGAAAGCGCGTCGACCAGCTCCCCGCCGAGGCCGAGCGGATTGGAGTCGGCCACCAGAACGTCGGGTCTCCACGCGCGCACCAGATCGACGATGCGCGCGGCGCGGTCGCGAAACACGGCCATGTCGCGCGTGTCGATGGAGAGCGTGTCTCCCGGCGCGCGCCGGACGGGCGGCAGCCGCTCGAGGGCGATGCCCGCGGGGTGGGCGATGTCGTCGAGCGAGCGGCAGCCCGTCACGACTTTGCACTGCATGCCGTACCCCTCCACACAAGCCTCGGCGATGCGCAGCGAGCGGACGATGTGTCCGAGTCCGAAAACGTTGTGGCAATAGAAGAGGACGCGCTTGGTCACTCGCCCGCCGCTTCCGTCGCCGCGCCGCGCTCCGCCGCCTGCGCCCACGGTCCTTCGCCGGCGATGATCTCCACTTCGTCCGCCGAGCCCTTGAGGATCTCATTGACCGCGAAGGCAGTGCCGTTGGCGATGGAAATCGGAATGATGCCGCGCTCGCGGAAGGCGCGGTTCAGCGCGTCGTTGGCAAGGCCGGTCCCGCTCCACGGATTCCAGTTGATCGAGATCACGCGCGTCGACGGCCATTCGCGGCGCAGCCGCCAGGCAAAGCGGTTGAGCACCTCGTTCGCCGCGGCGTAGTCGGTTTGCCCGCGGCTGCCGAAGCGTCCGGCGATCGAGGTGAAGAGCACCATCAGCCGCAGCGACTCCGGGCGAAGGTGGCGATACAGCAGGAACATGCTGTCCACCTTGGTGTCGTACACGAGCTCGAAGGCATCGGGCTTCTTGTCCTCCAGCAGCTTGTCGGCGATCGTGCCGGCGCCGTGGATGACGGCGTCGATGCGTCCGTGGCTGTCGTAGACGTCCTGGATGGTGCGCGAGAACTCCTCGTCGTCGCGCACGTCGACGGAGCGGTACTGCACGTTCACGCCGGCCAGGCGCAGGCGCTCGAGATTGCGATGGATCTCGCGGTCGCGCAGCAGCTCGCGGAATTCCGCCTCGATCTCGGCCGGAGTCTTGCGCACGCCGGCGCGCGCGGCCTTGTCGATGAGCGACTGGCGCAGCGCTTCGACCGACTCGATTCCGTCGCGCGCATCGGCGCTGCCCACCAGCCGCGCGCGGCCGATCAACACCATGGTCATGCCCGGTTCGGCGATGGCGCTCGCGACCTCGGCGGTGATTCCGCGCGCGCCGCCGGTGATCAGCACCACGTCGCCGGTGCGCGGGAGCGAGTCGCGCCGTTCGGGCCTCCCGTTCCAGGGCGAAGGAACCGGGGAGAAGATGGTTCGCACGCCGCCGGGATAGCCGATCTCGACGTCGCCGTCGTCGTGCGCGGCAAGCTCGCGAAGGATGTGCCGCGTCACTTCGGCGGCGGGCGTCGTTTCGTCGAAGTCGAGGCATCGCGTATGCGCGGCGCGCTCGAGAGCGTAGGTGCGGAGCAACCCGAGGTTGCCGCCGCCGATCGGTAGCCCTGGCCCGCAGATCGCGTCGCGGCCGAAGCGGCCGCCGAGCAGCGTCGCGGCGATGACGCTGCGCGGCGCGGCGTCGTGACGCAGGCAGTAGTGGATCTGCCAGAAGAGGCTCTTGGAGTGGATCGCGGTCAGCTCGCGCCACCGTTCGAGATCGCCGGGCATCGGCTGCGGCGCAAGCGCCGCCAGATGGACGATGCCGGCCACCGGCTCGCCGCGCCGGACGCGCGGCGCAAGCATCGACTCCACTGCCTCCGCGCTGCGGCATGCGTCGGCCGGAAGATTCAGAACCTCCGCGCCCGCCGCTTCGAGCTGCGCCCGCACGGCCGCGGCCGCGGAATGTTCGCTGGACGTCACGATGTACAGGCCGTGCAGTCGTTCCGGCGCGGCGACTTCGAGGGGCGAGGCGTTTCCGGCCATGAGGAAGCGCGGGCACTCCGCGCCGTCGCTCTGCGCGGTGAAGCGCATCGAGGTCGCCACCGGTGCGACGGCCGGCGGCGCGGTCGCGGGAGCGCCGGCGTCGAAAACGATATCGACGAGTTGTTGGAGCGTGCGCGCGCGGGCCATCCGTTCGATGTTCTGGCGGGCACGCGCCTGCAGCTCTCCGCTGAACGCCTTCGTAAACTGGTTGAGGATCTCCGTCCGGCGGATCGAGTCGACGCCGAGCTCCGCCTCGATGTCAGCCGCGGCATCGATCATCTCCAGCGGATAGCCGGTCGTCGCGGCGACGATGTCTTTCAATTGCACGAGCGCAGCCTCCCGCGTCATCGCTGCCACGGACGCCGGCGCCGCGGCCGCAGCGGGCACTTCCTTCGGCGGCGCGGCAGCTTGCGCGGCCGCTGCCGGCGGCGCCTTGACGTCGAGGCGCGGGAGGGTGGCGGCGGGGAGCGCCGCAGCGTCGTTGCCAAGGAACATCTGAAGGACCTGCTCCTGCGTGGCGAGGAAATGTCGCATCGTCTCCTGATGCGCGAGGTACGCCTGCAGGACGGGTGAGGACGAATCGGCCATGGTCACCTCTTCAGTTTTCGCGGCGGCGGGAAGCGCTGGCGTCCATTCGGGCTGAGTCGTGGCGCGCGTCGTTCCGGAGCGGAGCGCGCGCGTTCCGTCGATGCGCCACGCGGTCGGCGACGGCGCGGGCGGTGCGGTCGTTTCGACGAGCCGGTGCAGATCGAGACGGCGCACGCTGCGGCCGCGATACAGCGCCGGCAGCGAGAGCGCTACACCCGCGCCGAGGAGAGCGGCGAGCGATTGCAGCCAGCCGGCGAGCGCGCCGCGCTGCGGATCGAGCGCGATCGCGGCGTGCGGCCGGTCCGCCAGGATAGCCGCGACGCTGTCGGTGAGGACGCGTCCGGGACCGGCTTCGACGAATACCCGCGCGCCCTGCGCATACATCGCTTCGATTTCGCGGACAAATTCGAGCCGTGAGACGAGCTGCCGCACGAGCGTATTGCGCAGCTCCGCCGGATCCGCTGGATACGGGGCAGCGGTGGTGTTGGCGAAGACGGGGAGCCGCGGCGCGCTGACGTCGACTCCGGCGAGCGCCGCGGCGAGGCGCGCCGCCCCCGGCTCCATGGCGGGGGAGTGGAACGCACCGGAGACCGGAACGGGCGTGTTCCGCACGCCCGCGCGGTCGAGGAGGGCGGCCACGCGGCGCAGATCGTCGCGCGGGCCGGAGAGCACGGTCTGTCGCGGCCGGTTGTGACTGGCGATGACGACGTCCGGCGCGCCGGCGAGATGCGCATCGACGTCTTCGGGCGCGGCGTGGACGGCCAACATTCCGCCGCCCGTGGCTTCGGCCATGATCCGTCCGCGCTCGACGGAGAGGCGCAGCAGATCGCGTCGCGAGAATACGCCCGCGAATTCGAGGGCCACGTATTCGCCGTAGCTGTGTCCGGCCGTCATGTCGACGCGGACGGCCAGGCGCGTGAGCAAACGCGCGTAGGCGCCGGCGATCGCGCCGATCGCCGGCTGCGCAACATCGGTGCGGGTGAGCGCCGCTTCGTCATCGGCGCGCGCAGCGGCGCTCGCGCGCAGCGGCGGGTAGAGCAGGCGCGCGACGTCGCCGTGCGCCGGCGCGAGCTCGCGCGCGAGGTCTTCCAGCGCTTCGCGGAATTCGGGAAAGTACATTGCCAGCTCGCGCGCGGCGCCGACGTATTGCGATCCCTGGCCGGGGAACAGCAGCGCGGTCGCTCCGCCGGCGCTCACGTCGCCGGCAAAGACGTTCGGAGGCAACGGCCTCGCGTCGCCGCGGAAGGCTCCCAACGCCGCCGCAAGCGCCGCCTGCAGATCGTCGATCGACGAGACGACGGCGGCGAAGAGGGATGCGCCGGTTGCGTCCTGCAGCGACAGGGTGAAGGCGAGATCGGCGAGCCGTGGACGGGCGCCGCGCTCGAGCGCTCCGTGCAACGCCTCGAGCGTCCGCGCCAGGGCGGCGGCGTCGGCGCCGCGCACGGCGATCAACTCGGCGGGCCAGAGCGACGCGCCGGCATCGCGCCGCTGCACGTCGCCGGTGTATTCCTCGAGCACGGCGTGAAAGTTCGTGCCGCCGAAGCCGAACGCGCTCACGGCCGCGCGCCTGGGCGAATCCGCCGGCGCCAGCCACGGCGCGGGCTCGTCGAGCAGGTAGAGCGGCGCCGCCGGATCGGCGAGGGCGTCGAGCGGATCCGCGACGTCCGCCTGCGGAGGAAGGACGCGGTGATGCAGCGCGAGCGCTGCCTTGATCAATCCGGTCGCGCCGGCGGCGGTCTTGGTGTGACCGATGAGATTTTTGACCGAGCCGATGGCGCAGCTCCGCGCGGGCGCGCCCGCCGCGTGAAGGACGCTGCTCATCGATTCGACTTCGGTGCGGTCGCCGAGGACCGTGCCGGTGCCGTGCGCTTCGTAATAGCCGAGCGTCGAGGCATCGACATTCGCCGCCTCGAGCGCCCTGCGGATGGCCCGGACCTGTCCCTCCGGCCGCGGCGCGGTAATCCCTTTCGAACGGCCGTCGCTCGCCCCCGCTACCCCCTTGATCACCGCGTAGATGCGATCGCCGTCGCGCTCCGCGTCCGCGAGGCGCTTCAGCACGACGAGCGACACTCCCTCGCTGATGACGATGCCGTCCGCTTTTTTGTCGAAGCAGCGCGGCTGACCGGTCGGCGACAGCGCTTGCGTTTTCGCGAAGTTGATGAACATGTGCGGGAGCTCGCCGATGTCGATGCCGCCGGCGATGGCCATGTCGCAGCGGCCGGTCTCGAGCTCGCGGACGGCGCAGTCGACGGCGGCGAGCGACGAGCCGCACGCGGCGTCGACCGAATAGTTCGCGCCGCCGAGGTCGAACGCGTTCGCCACGCGGCCGGGCGTCACATTGCCGAGCACGCCGGGAAGCGAGTCCGCCTTGATCGAGCCGAGCGAGGGCGGCGGCGGCGCATCGGTCAGAGCGCGCAGACGGACCCGCGTGACGTGATGAGCGTCGAGCTCTCCGCCGTGATCGAGATCGGAGATGATCACCGCGGTTCGTTCGCGGTCGAACGGCCGCGACGCGTAGCCGGCATCGTCGAGCGCGCGGCGCGTGAGCTCGAGCGCCAGCAGCTGCGACACGGCGATCTCCGGCACGACGTTCGGCAGCATCCCGAAGCGCGCCGGCTCGAAGTCGATCGGCTCGAAGAATCCGCCCCACTTCGAATACGTCCGATCCTGCGCCTGCGGATCGGGATCGAAGTAGCGGTTGATGTCGAAGCGCTCCGCCGGCACCTCGGTGATGGCGTGCCGGCGGTCGAGGACGTTGCGCCAGAACGCGTCCGCGTCATTCGAGCCGGGGAGGAGCGTGCCGACGCCGACGATGGCAACGTCCGCGGCCTGCCGCGCCGGCCGCGGCGGGGCGCCGCTCTCCTCGATGCGGACGCCGTCGAGCAGCGCCGCGCTCTCGCGGCAGACGTCGTCGTGCAGGGCGGCGATGGTGGTCGTGCCGCCGCGCAGCGTGGCCACTTCGCCGAGCATGTACATGCCCTGCTGCTGTTGCTCGTCGACGCCGGCGGAACGCAGGTTCGCTCCCTCGCGCACCACCCCTTTCGAGGCCACGCGAAGACGGCCGATGGTGAAGTGATCGAGCCGGCGGGCGACTTCGTCCGCGCTTCGTTGGTCGCGCAGGAGCGAGAGGCGATGCTCGTTGAACTCGGCGGCGAACGGGGTCGCGGCGCAGCGGTTCTCCTGTCCTGGCGCCGATTCGAGGGTGACGGTGCGCCGGCAGGCGATGGCCTGGTCCTGATATCCCCGGAGGATCGCACCCGTGCTGACCGCCTCCGCGGTGAAGAGATACGCGCTTCCCATCAGCGCGCCGACATGCATGCCGCGCGCGGCGAGCGGCGCGGCGATGACGGAAGCCATCAGCGCCGAGCGGGCGTCGTGAATGCCGCCTGCGAAGAGCACGCTGACCGGCGGTTCGCCGCCGCGCGGCACGACGTCGAGGAGGACATCGACCATCCGCTCCCACAGATGCAGGCTGTTCAGCGGCCCGACATGCCCGCCGCTCTCGCGTCCTTCGATCACGAAGCGGCGCATGCCGTCGCCGAGGAAGATGCGCAGCAGCGACGGCACCGGCACGTGCAGATAGGTGGAGATGCCGGCGTTCTCGAGCTCCGTCACCTGCTCGGGGCGGCCGCCCGCAATGAGCGCGAACGGCGGCTTCTGCTCGACGATCTCGGCCACCTGCGCGCGCCGGACCTCGGCGTCGGTAAAGCCGAGGAGGCCGACGCCCCACGACCGGTCCTCCATGCGCCGGCGCGTCGCATCCATGAGCGAGCGCACCTGCTCGCGCCGCAGCAACGCCAGCGCCAGCATCGGCAGCGCGCCGCCGTCGGCGACCGCGCGTGCGAACTCGGCGGTGTCGCTCACGCGCGTCATCGGACCCTGCACGATCGGGTAACGCGTTCCGTGATCGCGCGCCAGCGGCGCGTCGGGGGCCAGTGGACGCTGCGCGCGCGCCAACTCGATGAGCTCCCGCGATTGCCGCAGGAAGTCGCCGACGAGATCGGCGGTGCCGCGATATCGGCCGCGATTCGAGGCCGCCGCGTCGACCGCCTGCCCGACCGGCCAGGCGGCAACGGCAGGATCGTCCCACCGCACGTGCGCCGCCACGGCGCGCTCCCACCGCTCGCGCTTCTCCGTGGCCGCGAGGCCGCTCAGCTCCAGCTCCAGCGCGGTTGCCGCGAGCGTGCGAACGGCGGCCGAGCGCTTCGGTGCCCAGATGCGGCACGGCCGATCGAGCGCGCTCCCCACCACCACCGGGTCATGACCGGCGATTTTTTCCAGATCGCCGTGCCACTCCGGCGGCAGCGGCGACTCCGGCATCAACAACAATTGATCGTCGAGGACGAAGCCGGCCGCGCCGGCGGCGCGCGCGGCGGCGACCTTGGCCCCCAACATGCTCATGCGGGCAGCAGGACCCGGATCGCCCCCGGGACGGCGCGG
>DATDFB010000071.1:0-24868 GCA_036522835.1 Thermoanaerobaculia bacterium
GGGGACCGCGAAGCCGATTTGCGCAAGGGGCCGAGAAGCCTGGACCCAGGCGCGGAGCCGTGTCATGGGGGGGCGGAGGTTACTAGGACACGGAACGCAAATGGGCACGGTAAAAAGCTTCATCAGGCATCATTTCAGGCACTTCAACGCCGCGGCGCTGATCGCGGCGGCCGAGGACTACGTCAAGCACTTGGACGGCGGCAACCCGATGCTGCTGACGATGGCGGGCGCGATGTCGACGGCGGAGATCGGCCTCTCGCTGGCGGAGATGATCCGTCAGGGGAAGGTGCACGCCATCGTCTGCACCGGCGCGAATCTCGAGGAAGACATCTTCAACCTCGTCGCGCACGATCACTACGAGCGCGTGCCGCACTACCGCGAGCTCAGCGCCACCGACGAGCAGGCGCTGCTCGAGCGGCACATGAACCGCGTGACCGATACGTGCATCCCCGAGGGGGAGGCCATGCGGCGGATCGAGGCGGCGGTGCTGCGGCACTGGGTGGAGAAAGACAAGGCCGGGAAGCGCCTCTTCCCGCACGAGTTCATGTACGAGATCCTGCGCGACGGCTCGATCGCGAAGTTCTACCAGATCGATCCGAAGCACTCCTGGATGATCGCCGCGGCGGAGAAGAACCTGCCGATGTTCGTGCCGGGGTGGGAGGACTCGACACTCGGCAACATGTACGCGGGTCACTGCATCAGCGGCGACGTGAAGAACGTGCACACGGTGCGCACCGGCATCGAGTACATGATCGAGCTGGCCGACTACTACACGAAGACGTCGGTCGACGGACGGACGATCGGCTTTTTCCAGATCGGCGGCGGCATCGCCGGCGACTTCCCGATCTGCGTCGTGCCGATGCTCCACCAGGACCTGCAGCGCACGAACGTCCCTCTGTGGGGCTACTTCTGCCAGATCTCCGACTCGACGACGAGCTACGGCTCGTACTCCGGCGCCGTGCCGAACGAGAAGATCACGTGGGGCAAGCTCGGCATCGACACGCCGAAGCACATCATCGAGTCGGACGCGTCGATCGTGGCGCCGCTGATGTTCGCCTACGTCTTGGGGTGGTGAGGGCCGATGTGGAGTGCGCCGGCCATGCCGGCGCTGTCAGAGCGGCGGCATGGCCGCCGCACTCCACAAGCGCTACTGAATGCTTGCCCACTGCAGCACCGCCCCGTTCCGCTTCACCGTCACCTCCGTCGGCTTGTCGACCTGCACGACCACGGTCACGCCGCCGCCGGAGCTGGTCTTGCCGAGCACTGTCGCCCCTTCCACGGCGATCTCGTCGGGCGCGGCGCCGACGACGTAGAGCGCCACCTTGCCTCCCGTCGCGGTCGTGCAGGGGACGAACTTCTGCGTCCCCACCGTGAACGGATAGGCCTCGCTGTCCGTGCGCGGCGCTTTCACCAGCACCGCCTTCGGCGTCTCGTCGATCGGGATCGGCGTCAGCACCGCGGCCTCGCCGGCTTTCGGCACGACCAGCGACGCGCGGGCGAAGCCGTTGCGCTCGTCGCGGTTGTGCACGAGCGTCTTGATCGTGTAGCGGCCGGGCGGCAGCGAGAGCATGCCGTAATAGCGCACGCCGCCGGCGCGCAGACGCTCCTTCAACTTCTTGAGGTCGAACGTCAGCGGCTGGAAGATGCGGTCGCGAATGCCGCCGTCGTCGCCGAAGGCGTAGACGTACACCTCCGCGTAGGCGCGGTCGTCCTTGGCCGCCTCGAGCAGCGCGGCGGCGTCGATGTCGACGAGCACCGGCACTGCGGCCTTGCCCTCCGATGCGGGGAACGCCGCGGCGAGCGTCGAGATCCGCACTCCCGTCTGCGGCACGTCGTTCATCACGATCTCCGAGGTCGAGAGCAGGCGCTCGTTGGCGTCGGCGCCGCCGGCATCGTAGTAGCCGCTGCGGTGCGCCACCGTCACGCGCCCCTCCGTCCCCGTCACCTTCACCTGCAGCGGATGAAACGCGTTCGCCTTCGCCGGCGGCGGCGCGTAGAAGCCCAGCACATAGACCACGTCCTGAGGCTTCAGGAAGCGACGGAAGCTGTCGGCCAGCTCGTTCGAATTGTGAATCACCGTCCCGCCGGTGGGACGGGCGAGGAGAAAGAGACCGTCGTTGGACTGCCCGACCATGCCCGGCGCCTCGCCGAGGCCGCGGACGCCGCGGATGTCGATCGCGCTCAGCACGACGTCAGAGCCGCGGAAGGCGCGCTCGAGACGCGCCAGGTTCGTGAGCTGCGTGGCGCTGCCGAACACCCGGTCGGAATCGACCTGCGCGAGATTGCCGGTGGTGATGGCGTCGATATCCTGCTGTTGCCCCTCCTGATCGCGCAGGTCGCGGCCCTGCACGAGAGCGGCGTCAAACCCCTCCGACAGCAGCACGACCTGCTTGCGCCCGCCGACGCTGCGCAGCGTCATGGCCAGGTCGGAGAGCCAGCGGATCTGTTTGTCGACCCGCGCGCGGTCGTAGGCGCGGCTCTGGTTTTCAGCGATTTCGGCGATGCGAATCCCGCCCGGGGATGTCATGCCCGTCCCTCAGGAAAAGCATCGATGCGGATCCTCCAACGGCGCGAGGACGCCGGTCGGCTCCTTCCACGACGGTCCGGCGGCGAGGCCGAGCGGATCGGCGACGACGAAGTTGAGCGGGCTTGCGATCGCGGCGTTGAGCAGCGCGCGGTCGGTGGTGAACGCGGTGACGAGGCGGAAGCCGTGCTCGACGCTGAGCGTGCCGACGGCGGCGAGATCGCTCGGATGAACGGCGCTGCCGACGAACTCCTGCGCCGCGCGGCGGGCGCGGGCCATGGCATTCGGCGTGGTGTTGGAGAGGTCGAAGAGGAGGAGGAAGCTGCGCCGCGCCGGCGCCGGGATGGCGGCGGCGGCCGCGGCGGCGGAGAAGTCGACCGCGTCGAACGTCGCGATGGCGTGCTTGCCGCGGTCGTCGGAGAGGACGAAGTTCTCCGCCTTCAAGCCGCGCACCGCGTTGCCGCTGCCGTCCGCGACGGTCACCGGCACTTCCACGAGCGTCACGTTCACGCGGTCGCTGACCTGCGCGACGCCAGCCGTGGCCATGAGAAAAACGAACGCCATGCGTTTCATGGAGCTCCTCCTTTCGCGGTTCACTGCAACGCCAGACGCGCCGATGCGACGCCGTCCTTTTTGTGCACCGAGACTTCGAACGACGACTGCGCCTGCGGCGCGTCGAGCTCGATGACGAGCTGCGTGGCCGCGCCGGCGGCGACTTTGCGCAGCACCTTCGACGCCGCCGTGGTCTGCAGCGTCAGATCGTCGGGCTGCGCGTTGTCGACGATCACGGCCAGCTTGCGCATGCCGCCGCAGCGCGGGCGGGCGGTGGCGGAGGGGACGAAGGCCTCGCCGCCGATCGAGAACGGATACGCGGCGGCGGGATCGTGCGAGGTGCCCTTGACCATGATCCAGTCGCCGGGGCGCTCGTCGATGAAGAACGACGCCAGCGACATCTCGCCCCGCCGCGGCACGACGACGTCGGTGCGCGCGAAGCCGCGGCGCTCGTTGTCGCCGACGCGCACGAGGGTCTTGACCGCGTAGCGTCCGGGCGGCAGCGCCAGCGTCCCGTAGTACTTCACGCCGCCGGCGCCGAGGCGCTCGCCGACCTTGGCCAGGTCGAAGGTCATCTTCTGGTACAGGCGGTCGCGCACAAGCCCTTCGCCGTCGAACGCGTAGATATAGACGTCGGCCGCGGGCGTCTTGAGCAGCGCGGCGCCGTCGATCTCGACGATGATCGGCACCTGCGCGCGCTCGCCCGCGCTGGGGAAGGCCGCGGAGACGGCGCTGACGCGGACGTCGTTCTGCGGGATGTCGTTGATGATGATGTCGGCGTTCGACAGCGTCTTCTGGATCGGCGTCTCGCCACCGCTCTCGTAATAGCCGGTGCGGTAGGACGGCCGCGCGCCGGGCACGCCGACGAGGCGCACCTCGAGGTTGTGGAACTGTCCGCGCCGCATGGCCGGCGCCTGGAACGCCAGCACGTAGACGACTTCCTGCCGGCGCATCATCCTGCCGAAGTCGCGGCCGAGGTCGTTGCTGTTGGCGAAGACCTCGCCGCCGGTGGGGCGAGCCAGCAGAAACAGCGCGTCATTGGCGCTGTTCGGCGCGCGGACGCCGTGGATGTCGATGGCATGGAGGACGCTGTCGGAGGCGCGGAAGGTCTTGGCCATCTCGCGCAGGAGGCGCATGCTGGCGCTGTTGCCGTAGCGAAGCTCGGGATCGGCCGCCCTCCCCCGCACGTACTCCGGATCGAACCCCTCGGACAGGAGCACGATCTGTTTTCGTCCCGGAACGGCGCGCATCATCGACGCCAGCGCGGAGAGCCCGTTGATCTCCTTCTCGATGCGCATGCCGGCGAACGCGTCGCGCGGCGCGGCCGCCGTGCGCGACTGGCGCACCGCTTCTTCGCGCACGCTGAACGGATGGGCGATGAAGCGCGACTCCGCCGACGGCGGATCGGCCGCGGCCAGCTGTAGCGGATCGCTCGGACGGAACGACGCCGGATCGGCGAGCGCGGCGGCGATGAGATCGCGGTCGGTGGTGAACGCGGTGAGGAGGCGGAAGCCGCGCTCGGGACTGATCGAGCCGACGGCGACGAGGTCGCGCGGCTTGACGGAGTCGCGGACGAAGCGCCGCGCCGCCTCCTGCGCGCGCGCCAGCGCCGTCGGCGAGGAAAACCCGAGGTCGAAGAGGAGCATGAACGAGCGCCGCGCGGCCGGATTGACCGGCGAGAACGCGCTCGCGTCCTCCTGCGCGGCGGCGAAGTCGACGGCCTCGATGGCCGTGATGGCCCGGCGGTTGCCGTCGTCGAAGAGCTCGAAATTCGCGGCGGTGAGGCCGCGCACCGCGTTGCCGCTGCCGTCGACCACCGTCACCGGCACTTCGATGACGTTGACGGTGATCTTTTCGCCGACCTGGGCGAAAAGGGGGACGGCCACGAAGAAGAGGGTGAGCAGGGGGCGCACGCACGCCCAACGTTCGCTTCGTTCGCTCATTTCAGCGCGATCTTCTGCGTCTGCGTCGCTCCCTTCGCGTGCACGGTGAGGTCGACGGCGGGCAGCGACGCGTCGTCGATCTCCATCACCAGCGCGGTGGCCGCGCCGCTGGGAGCGGCGCCGAGGAACTTCACCTTCGGCGACGGATCGACCGTCACCTCGCTGGTCTGCGCGTTCGTCACGAAGACGGCCAGCTTCGAGCGCGGCGCGGCGGCGGGGACGAAGCGCTCGCCGCTCAAGTTGAACGGATCGGCGGCCGCGGCGGCGTGCGAAACGCCGCGCACCAGCACCGCGCTCGGATGCTCGTCGACGAAGATCGCCGGCAGCACGGCCGTCTCGCCGGAGCCGGCGACGGTCATGTCGGAGCGGATGAAGCCGCGGCGCTCGGTCTCGGGCACGCGTACGAGCGACTTCACCGCGTACGTGCCCGCCGGCAGCGTCAGCGTGGCGTAATACTTCAAGCCGCCGCTGCGCAGGCGCGGGCCGACTTTCGTCAAGTCGAGGCCGATGGCCTGGTACAGCCGGTCGCGCACGAGGCCGTCTTTGTCGAAGGCGTAGATGTAGAACTCCACGCCGAGCTTCTCGGCCTTCACGTCCTTCAATAGATCGTTGCCGTCGAGCTCCAGCACTACCGGCACCTGCGCGTTCTGGCCCGCGGTCGGGAACGCCGCGGCGAGGCCGGCGACGCGGATGTCGGTCTGGGCGATGTCGTTGAGGACGATCTCGGCGTTCGACAGCGTCCGCTCCTGCGGGGTGAGCGATCCCCCTTCGTAGTAGCCGGCGCGAGCGAAAACGTTGGCGCGGCCGGGGACGTCGACGAGCTTGACCTTGAGGTCGTGGAACGTGCCGGCCTTCGACGCCGGCGCCTGGAACGAGAGGACGTAGACGAACTCCTGCGCCTTCATCATGCGGTCGAAGTTCGCGTTCATGTCGTTGGCGTTCTGGAAGACCATGCCGCCGGTCGGATCGGCGAGCAACGCCAAGCCGGCGTTGGAGTTGATCTTCGAGCCCGTCATGTCGTTCTGCACGCGCACGCCCTGGATGTCGATGGCGTTCAGGACGACGTCGGAGCCGCGGAAGAACTGGGCCATGCGGCTGACGAAGGACTGGCTGGTGGAGCTGCCGAAGCGCGTGTCGTTGTCGACGTTGTAGGCGTTGCCGCGCAGAATGGCTTCGTTTTCCTGCGCCGACATGTTGGAATCGCGCGCGTCGCGCCCGGTGACGACCGACGGGTCGAAGCCCTCGGAGAGAAAGACGATCTGCTTGCGCCCCGGCACGGCGCGCAGGGTCTTGGCCAGCGAGCCGAGGAAGTCGACCTGCTTCTCCACGCGGGCGCGGACGTAGGCGACGTTGGCGTGCTGGACCTGCAGCTTCATCTCTCCCGCCGCCTCGGCCGCGGCAGCTCTGTTCGAATAGGCGCGCTGCGCGCCCTCGTTCGACATCTGCGCGGCGTTCAGATCCACCGGCGGCGTGCTGTCGAGCATGGAGGCGATGTTCGTCTCGTTGGCGAGCTGCAGCGGATCGGCGGACTTGAAGCCGGCCGGATTGGCGATGGCCGAGGCGACGATCTCGCGGTCGGTGGTGAACGCGCAGAGGAGGCGGAAACCGTGGTCGACGTCGATCGTGCCGACGCCGACGAGGTCGCGCGGCTGCACGGCGGTCTTGACGAAGTTGCGCGCCGCCTCCTGCGCGCGCGCGAGCGAGCGCGGCGCCGCGTAGGAGAGGTCGAAGAGAAGCATGAAATTGCGCCGCGCCGCCGGCGGCACCGGCGTGAGCGCGGTCTGCTTCACGCTCAGATCGATGGCGTCGAACGCGATGATGGCGCGCTCTTTCCCTTGATCGAAGAGCTTGAAGTTCGCCTTGGTCAGGCCGCGGACGGCGTTGCCGCTGCCGTCGACGACGGTGACCGGCACCTCCACGACGTTGACGTTGATGCTCTCCTTCATCTGCGCGAACGCGGCGGCGCTCACGAGCGCGGCGGCGAACGTCACGGCGGCGGTACGGAATCGCATACGGTCTCCCTCTCTCGATCAGTGTAGCGGCGTGCTGGCGGTCAGCGCGGCCGCGCCATGCTTGCGGATGGTGACGCCGAAGCGCCCCGCATTCGGGTCGTCCAACTGCCAGATCAGCTTCGTCGCCGCGGCCCCTTCGACCTGCGCGAGGAGCGTCGCCGGCGGCGTCGTCTCCCAGACGAAATCGGCCGGCCGGGCGTTGCAGACGAACACCGCGACCTTGCGCACGTCGCCGGCCGGCGGATGCCCCGCCGCGCTCGGAACGAACGGCTCGCCGTTGACCTGGAACGGATACGCGCCGCGGTCGTGCTCCGCGCCGCGCACCAGCACCCACGCCTGCGGGTCGTCGAGGACGAACGGCGGCAGGAGCACGGTCTCGCCGCTCTTCGGCACGACGACGTCGCTGCGGGCAAAGCCGCGCTCTCCCGTCGCCGGCAACTGCACGAGCGTCTTCACCGCGTACTTGCCGGCGGGAAGGCCGAGGTTGGCGATGTACTTCACGCCGGTGCGGCGCAGCTTGTCGCCGACTCTAGCCAGATCGAGGGCGAGCCGCTCGTAGACGCGGTAGCGCACCGCGCCCTCCTCGTCGAACGCGTAGACGAAGAGCTCCGCGGTGACGCCGCCGTCCTTCGCCGCCTTCAGAAGATCGCCGCCGTCAATGTCGACGACGACCGGGACGTCGGTGAGCTCCTTCGCCGTCGGAAACGCCGCGGCCAGCGCGGCGACGCGGACGCCGCTCTGCGGGATGTCGCGCAGGACGACGTCGGCGGCGTTGACGGCGTCCTCGAACGGCGTCGTGCGCGTGCCCCCTTCGAAGTAGCCCTGGCGCGAATAGACCTTCGCGCCGCGCGGGGCGCCGGCGAGCTCGACGCGGAGGTCGTGCAGCTTGCCGGGATTCGTCACCGGCGCCTGAAACCCGAGGACGTAGACGACTTCCTGCTGGTGCAGCATGCGGGCGAAGTTGCCGGCGAGGTCGTTGGAGTTGCGGAAGACCTCGCCGCCCGTGGGGCGCGCCAGGAGCGCGAGCGCCTCGCCGCTGTTGTCGGCGGCGCCGTGCTCGACGTCGCTTTGGATGCGCAGACCCTGGATGTCGATGGCGTGCAGGACCACGCCGGAGCCGCGGAACGCCTGGGTCATGGCCTGGAGCGTCGTGAGCGAGGCGGTGCTGCCGTAGCTGCGGTCGAGGTCGACCGTCGGCATGTGCGTGTAGCCCGGATGCCACCAGGCGCCGGTGATGATGTTCTCGGCGTCTTCGTACTCTTCGTTTTTTTCGCTGGCGCTGCGGCCGACCATGATGCGCGATTCGAAACCGTCGGAGAGCAACACGATCTGCGGCCGTCCGCGCAGGTTGCGCAGCGACGCCGCGAGCTGTCCCAGCCAATCGATCTGCCGGTGCACCTTCTGGCGGGCCAGCTGGTCCTCGTCCATGCGGAGACGCTGGGCATCGCTGCGGATCCACTCGGAGAACGCCGCGTCCTTGCCTCGATCGGACGCGGACAAGCCTTGGTCCCTGTCGATCTCATGCTTGTCGAGACCCGGCACGGCGGAGAGCTGCAGCGGATCGGTGGAGTGCAGCGCGCCGGGATGATCGATGGCCTGCGCCACGGCGGCGCGGTCGGAGGTGAAGTTCACGAGCAGCCGGTAGCCGCGCTGAAGGTCGAGCGTGCCGACGCCGACGAGGTCGCTCGGAAGGACTGTTTTCTCGACAAAGGCGTGCGCTGCGGCCTGCGCGCGCTGCAGCGACGACGGCTGGGAGTTGATGAGGTCGAAGAGCAACAGGAACGCGCGGTGCGCCGCCGGATTCTTCGCGTTCGCCTTGATCGACGCCGGCGAGCCGAAGTCGATGGTGTCGAAGGCGGTGAAGGCGACGGGGCGGCGGCCGTCGAAGAGGCGGAAGTTCTCCCGCGTCAGCCCGCGCACGGGATTGCCGTCGCGGCCGACGACGCTCACCGGGACTTCGACGTAGTGGACGGTGATGGTTTCGGAGGCTTGCGCGGCGAATACGAAGGCGAGGATGTGGAGTGCGGCGGCCATGCCGCCGCTCCGTAGCAGGTCACAGCGGCGGCGTGGCCGCCGCACTCCGGATTCGGCCATCAGTTCACCACCACCACCGGCAGGCTGGCCTTGCGCACGTCGGGCGAGCCTTTCTTATGAAGCAGCAGATCGAATCGGGCCGGCCCGGCGGCGATGCCGCTCGGGTCGACGTGGAAAACGAGCTTGGTCACGCCCTCGCCCTTGATCTGGCGCACGAGCGACGGCTGCGCCGGCCGGGTCACGCCCGCCGCATCGGTCACGGTGGCCTGCATCATCAGCTCCTCGGGGTTGGCGTTGTAGAGGAAGAGCGCGAACTCGCCTTGCTCGTTCTTGCGCAGGTGCGGCGCGGCGCTCGGCAGGAACGGCTCGCCGTCGAGGAGGAACGGATACGCCTCCGCGCCGTGCTGGACGCCTTTGACGAGCGCCCACTGCCCCGCTTTGTCGCGGAAGAGCGGCGCGAGGACGGCCATGTCGCCGCCGGCGGGGACGACGAGATCGGTGCGGACGAAGCCGCGCCGCTCGCTCTCCGGCAGCGACACGAGCGACTTCAGCGCGTACCGGCCGGGCGGCAGCGCGAGCGTGGTGAAGAACTTGATGCCGCGCTCCCGCACCTTCCCGCTGGCGCGCGCCGGATCGACGGCGATGCGCTGGTAGACGCGGTCGCGCACGATGCCGCCCTCGTCGAAGGCGTAGACGAAGATGTCGGCCGGCACCGGCTTCGTGGCGCCGCGCAGCAGGCCCTCGCCGTTGATCTCGAGGAAGAGCGGCACCGCGGCGCGCTGCTGGGAGCCCGGCAGCGCCGTCGCCAGCGCGGCCACCTGAATCTCGCTCTGCGGGATGTCGTTGATGACGATCTCGGCGTTCGTCAGCCGCCGCTCCACCGGCGTCGACGGGCCGCCTTCGTGGTAGGCGACGCGGTAGCTCACGTTCGCGCCCGGCGGTCCGTTCACGAGCTTGACGGAGAGGTTGTGCAGCTTCCCCGGCTTCGACGGCTGCGCGTGAAACCCGAGGACGTAGACGACCTCCTGCTGGCGCAGCATCCGGTCGAGGTTCTGCGAGAGCGAATTCGCGTTCTCGTAGACCTTGCCGCCGGTCGGATCGGCCAGGAGATGCAACCCTTCGTTCGCCACCGTAGCCTGCGCGCCGGCGCGAATTCCGCCGATGTCGATGGCATGCATGACGACGTCGGACTGCTTGAACAACGTGGCCATCTGATCGAGGATGCTCTGGCTGGCGGTATTGCCGAAGCGGGCGTCGTTGTCGATCATGTAGGCCTGCCCCGACGTCGCCTTGGCCATGTCGGCCATCTCCGCGCCGCGCTGGCCGCGCACGACCGAGGGATCGAACCCCGCGGACAGCAGTACCACCTGCTTGCGGCCGGGGACGGAGCGGAGCGTGCTGGCCAGGAGACCCAGCGATTCGATCTCCTTCATCACCCGCCCGGCCACGAAGTCGCGGTTGTTGCGCACCGTCGCGTCCCGGATCGCCTGCAGATGCTCGTCCGCCATCGCGGCCCTGCCGCCGGCCGCGACCGCGCTGTCGGCGGTGCTGCCGCCGACGTCGCTGAAGGCGTCGACGTCGGAGAGCTGCAGCGGATCGTTGCCGAAATACTGGCCCGGCTGAGCGATCGCCGCGGCGACGGCGTTGCGGTCCGTGGTGAAGGCGGTGTGGAGGCGGAAGCCTTTCTCCGGGTCGACGCTGCCGACGGCGACGAGGTCGCGCGGCTGCACGCTGGCCTTCACGAAGCTCGTGGCGGCCTCGCGGGCGCGGGCGATCGACTTCACGTCGGAGTAGCCGAGCTCGAACAGCAGCAGGAACGAGCGCCGCGCGTTCGGGTTCAGCGGCGCGATGGCCGTCGCTTCCTGGCGCGTGGCGAAGTCGATGTTGTCGAACGACGTGATCGTCTGCGGCTTGCCGTCGTCGAAGAGCTGAAAGTTCGCCGCGGTGAGGCCGCGGACCGGATTGCCTTCCCGGTCCGTCACCATGACCGGCACTTCGATCACGCGCACCTCGACCGAGATCTGCGCGGCCAGCGGCAGGACCGCGAGGGCGACGAGTGTCATCCCGAGCGCAGCGAGGGACCCCATGCGGCGTGGGATCCCTCGCTTTGCTCGGGCTGACACGTGGATGCGCATCAGTTGCTCACGAGCAGCGGCACGCTGGCCCGCCGCGAGTCCGACGACCCTTTCTTGTGGACGACGATGTCGAGCGTGGCGTCGCCCGGACCGATGCCGGTGGTGTCGTACTGGAAGACGAGCTTGGTGACGAAGTCGCCCTGCAGCTCGCGTACGAGCTTCGGCTGCGCGGCACGCGTGCCCGCGGCATTGGTCAGCGTCGCCTCCCACGCCACCTCGTCCGCGGTGGCGTTGTAGACGAAGACGAAGAAGTGCCGCGTCTGGCCGTTGCGCATCCGGGCCACGGCGCTGGGCATGAACGGCTCGCCGTCGAGGTGGAACGGATAGGTCTCGCGGTCGATGTGCTGCGCGCCCTTGACCATGAGCCACGTGCCCGGAAGATCGCCGAAGAGCGGCGGCAGCACGGCGATGTCGTCGATGCCGGGGACGCTCACGTCGGTGCGCGAGAAGCCCTTGCGCTCCGACTCGGGGACGCGCACGAGCGACTTGATGGCGTACTTGCCGGCCGGCAGCGAGAGCGTGCCGTAGTACTTCACCCCGCCGGCCCTGAGCTGCTCGCCGGCCTTGACGGTGTCGATGTTGAGGCGCTGGAACACGCGGTCGCGCACGATGCCTTCGTCGTCGAAGGCGTAGATATAGAGGTCGGCCACGACGTTCGGCGTCTTCGCCCCGCGCACCAGGTCGTCGCCGTTGATCTCGACGATCACCGGCACCTGCCCCTTCGTCTTCCCCGGCATCGGCGCCACGAGCGTGGCGATGTGCACGTCGTTCTCGGGGATGTCGTTCATGATCACTTCGGCGTTCGTGAGCGTCCGCTCCAGGGCGTTCTCCCCGCCCGTCTCGTAGTAGCCGGCGCGGTGGGAGACGTTCGATCCCGAGGGAGCCCCTTTGACGCGCACCTTCAGGTCGTGGAACTTGCCGGAGCTCGTGGAGGAGGCGCGGAAGCCGAGCACGTAGACCACTTCCTGCTGGCGCAGCAGCTTGTCGAAGTCGCGGGAGAGATCGTTGGAGTTCTGAAAGACCATGCCGCCGGTGGCGCGGGAGACGAGCGAGAGTCCCTCGTTGGAGTTGATCTTCGACCCGTCCTGCAGGTCGTTCTGCACGCGCAGGCCCTGGATGTCGATGGCGTGCAGGACGACGTCGGAGCCGCGGAAGAAGCGGGCCATGCGGTCGAGGATGGTGAGCGTGGTGGAGCTGCCGAAGCGGGCGTCGAAGTCGACTTTCCAGAACTCTCCCGCGGTCGACGACTCGGTCTCTTCGGCCAGTTCGTCGGTGGCGCGCGCATCGCGCCCCTGCACGAGCCGCGCGTCGAAGCCCTCGGACATCAGAATGACCTGCTTCTGCCCCGGCACGGCGCGCAGCGTGCGCGCCAGGCCGCCGAGCATGATCAGCTCTTTCTCCACGCGCGTGCGGTTGTAGCTGTCGTTGAGGCGCTTCTCCAGGCGGGCGATGTCCTTGACGTTCTCCAGCGCATCGGCATCGCGGTCGGCGTTGCGGGCCTTCGTGCCGCTCACCTCGGGCAGCGTGGCGGTGAAGATGTCGAGGCCGCCGAGCTGCAGCGGGTCGCCGGAGACGAAGCCCTTCGGACTGCTGATGGCCTGAACCAGCGCCGTGCGGTCGGTGGTGAACGAGGTGAGGAGACGGAAGCCGTGATCGATGTCGATCGTGCCGATCGCCGCCAGGTCCCGCCGGGTCATGCTCTTGGCGATGAACGAGCGCGCCGCCTCCTGCGCCTTGGCCCGCCCGTTCGGCGAGGAGTAGCTCATGTCGAGGAGGAGGAGGAAGCTGCGCCGCGCCGCGGGGTTGAGCGGCGAGGTCTGTTTCATGTCGCTCGTCGCGAAGTCGACGGTGTCGAACGTGGCGATCTCGCGCGCCTTCCCCTGGTCGAAGATCTCGAAGTTGGCCTTGGTCAGGCCGCGGACCGGATTGCCGTCGCGGTCGACCACCGTCACCGGCACCTCGACGAGGTGGACGTTGACGCTTTCGCTGAATTTCGGCTGCTCAGCGGCAACCGCAGCCGCACACACCGTAAAGAGGGTGATGGTGATGCGGCTGAAAGGGCGCATGGGAGGAAGAATGCGCCTGAAGCGCAGTCGATTCCGTGAATTCTCTGTTTCAGTGCTTGGAATCCAATGCGAGCGCGGCAGTTAGGCCTTGAGCATCCCATGCCGCAGAATCCGCGCGATCTCCGCCATCGCCTCGTCCGTCCCCTTCCCGAAGTGGTCTTTGACGCCGAAGAGGATCTCGATCGAGTAATAGTTGTAGAAGATGCGCGTGGCCAGCATGATCGCGGCGACGGGCGAGAGGCCGTCGCGCAGTTTCGTGCGCAGGCCTCCTCCATCCCCTGGCGCTTGATGAAGGCGTCGAAGCGCTTGGCCATCTCCGCGTAGAACTTGCGGATATGGCTGCCGTCGAACTCGACGACGTCGACGTAGATCAGGGCCACGTAGTCGCGGTAGTCCTTCACCGTCTCGCGCGCGGCGCGGCCGATCTCCTCGAGGTTGTCCGGAAACGTGCCGCTGGCGAGGGCGCGGAGGAACGGGAAGTCGGGCTGGGACATGGCGTCGAAGTAGCGGTCGAGCAGGGCCCGGAAGATCGACTCCTTGTCTTCGAAGTGGTGGTAGACGTTCCCCTTCGACAGCCCGGCCTCCTCGGCGATGTCGCGCACGCTCGTGGCGCCGTAGCCGCGGTGCGCGAAGAGCTTCAGCGCCGTGTCGAGGATGAGCGCGCGGGAGCGCTCGGAGCGGTCGTTCTGGTTCATGGCAGTCGCTCGCGCAGCTTGGCCTTCTCGACTTTTCCGTACGGCGTGCGGGGCATCGCGTCGACGAACACGAATTGTCCCGGCAGCTCGAACTTCGCGATCCTGAGCGAAAGATACGACGAGAGCTCCTCCGCCGTCGCCTCGGCGACGACGAAGGCCACACCGGCCTCGCCCCAGCGACGGCGACAGAGACGACCTGCCGGAGACCTAGATCGCACTGCGCGCGCTCCGGGTTCATTCGTCTGCCGGAATGATCGTAGCGACCGGCGGCCACGGATACGGAATCGTCTTTGCCGCCGGGTCAAACATGCCGGTTTCTGTTTGTGCGCGAGACGCTTTCGTAGTTGCCAGGAGGCGAATGGAGCATTGCTCCAGCCCCTTCGCCACAAACGTGCCGTCCGGAGTCGTTCCTCCAAATGACCACGTCGCAAATCCGGCTTCGTCGCCGCTCAAGCGCTGGCCGCCCACGAGCCAGATGCTGATCCGAGCGGACGCCGGGCCGACCGGACGCCCGTCGCGATGAACGACTTTCGCCACCAATGGCGGCGCCGGGGCCTCGAGCGTGACCGCGTTCTCGCGTTGGTCGTCGCCCAAAATGACGACCTTCGACGCTCCCGCGGGATGGCGAACGACGACACGCCCGCGCGCCACGATCGCCGGCACGGCGACGACGCCGCTGTCATCGGCCACGGCGTGCCACGTCATGCGTCCCGCCGTGAACGCGGAGACTTCCGCGCCCTGCGCGCCGGCACCGTCAGAGAGCCGGATCGTCACCAAAACCGAGGTTTTGTCACGGTCGAGTTTCACGTCGATCACGTGGTCACGAAGTCGATCGTCGATCTGGATCGTGATCGGAGCAGATTCGGCGTACCCCGGCGCACGAACGCGAACCTCGGCCGCTCCAGGATGCTGGGGCGGCAACGGTGTACTCTCGCCTTGAATCGGAACGACAGCCGCCGCACCTCCCCCCGTCCAGCGATCGTGCACGATGATCGAGCCGCGCTCCACCGGTCTCGAGTCCTGGTCCGTGACGCGGACGCGCAAGGTGTTCGCCGGGACGTGGATATCGAGCTCCGTCGATTCCGTGATGGCGTGATCTTCCGCGAAAGCGGGCTGCTCCGAATCGTGATCGATGACGGCTTTCACGATATAGCGGCGTGCTTGCCATAGGGTCGCCTCGTAGCGGCCGAAATCGTCGGCGAGAGCGACGACGGGCTCCCGTTGCTCGAACCGCACTTCGCCCTTGCTCGGCCGATCGCCGCGGTACAACGTTCCGGTGACGATGATCGGCTGCAGGCGGATCGCGATCTCCACGTCGTTACCTGCCGAGAGATCAACGTTCTGTTCGAGCTCGACGCCGTCGCCATGCACGCGTGCGGCGAGCATTTCCGGAGGAAGGTTCGAGAACGCGTAACTCCTCCCGACGCGAACCGCGATCGCCGGCGCGACGGAGCGCTCGTCCACGCGCACGAGCTCCAGAAGGAGATGCGAGAGGCGGCTTACCTTCGAATTGTCGGCCGAGGTAATGCTCACGTTCAGCGATGGCCGCTTGTGCAGTCTGCCATGAATCACGGCGACGCTGCCGCCGCGGACCTCGGCCTCCGCGTCGGGTAGGTAGGCGACCGGCGACTCGGCGGCAATGCGAACCGGTCCATCGTGCAGCTGATACCAAATCGCCGTCATCGACGCGGCATCGCTCACAGAGACGTCGGGCGGCCGGCGGGCCACGGTGTCGTTCGCAAATAGCGCAACATCACCGGCAGCGCCGCCGCGTTCGATCGTCGCGATCAGCACGGTGCGCAGTCTGTCGTAACGATGCTCCCAGGCCACGGGCGCCGTCTCGACGATGAGCGGATCGGAAACGCCGATCACTCGCTCCTTCTCGTCGAGCACCATCGCGACGGCCCGGCCGCGCGGAACGCCGATCGGCGTATTCACCGGCGCATTGATTTGAAATGGCGATCTCCAATGTTTTTCGTCCCGAGGCGGTTGCAGCGACAGGACGCGTGCCGCGCGGGACGGCGAACTCCCGTCATGGACGACCACCGTCCCTTTCGGAACAAACGTCGTGAAACGGAAGGTGCCGCCCGCGCTGACGTCGGCGACAAAGGGCGTGATTCGATCCGGCGTTTCGGCCCAGGCGACCGACGGCGCCGTCACGGTGAGCGGCTCGCCACACGGCATCGAGACTGCCCGCGGTGCTTCGACATGCGCCGTACACGCGACGGGGGCGTCGATTTGCAAACGCACTGCAGGCGGCGCGGCAAGCGCGGACGCGCCTGCCAGCAGCGCGACGAGCGCGCTCGCGCGCTCTAGAAACATGGCGTCGGACTGCAGCAATTGTCACAGGAATGATCGAAGCAGCCGCATCCGGTCGTGTCGGCTCGCGACTTCATGCAGATCGACGTCGGATTCTCGTTCTCCGCGCAGAGGCAGGCGCCGTCGGTCGTATTACAGGAGTACCCGCACGCCCAGGTATATCCGTAAGGCGGCATGCATTGGGAGTTTCCTCCCAGCAGACCGGAATAGTCTTGTTGCTCCGGTTGATGAACCTGCCCGTTCAGCGAAGCAGCCAACATCGCCACAAGAACGAGTCCCGTGATCCTCATAGAAATTCTCCTTTAGCGCCCGCCAAAACGAGCGACTTCTCTGACAGTGACGATCGCGTTGGATAGCAATTTCACGTCCTTTTCATAGTGGTTGGATCCGCACCGGATCTGCATCGACGCCCGTTCCGGCGGGACGTCGTACCAGGCAAAGATGAGGCGGTCGATCGCTTGCAGGTCGGCCGCCGGACTGAGACGACGCCGGCCGGCGACGAGTGTGGCCTGGCATGCCTGCGGACGATCGACGGCGCCAGGCCGGTTGAAGACGGCCAGCAGCGCCGCTTTCCCGCTCTTCGGCGGTTTTGGTTGCAGGAGGGTCGTGCCCTCCGCAGTCACGGTTAGCGGCGGAGTGAGTGCAAGCGCGTTCCCCTTGCCGTCGAAAAGACCGGCCAGGAGCTTCCCGGCGGGCACGCGCAACGGCAGGTGCGCTGCGGCAAATGCAACGCGCCGATCGAACGGCCGCCGGGCGTCGCCAGGTGAAAGAGACACGACGCGCAATTCTCCGCCCCTGGGAAATGCCGCGGTTGCGCTGAGCTTCACCGTGCCGGCCTGGAAAAGACGCTTAGGAAAAACTGCGCCGCGTTGGCGGAACTCCTCTCCGCCGTAGTTGAGGGCGCTTTGCACACTGATACCGTCGGCGCGCTCAATCCAATACATGTACCGCCCGACGGCAGGTTGGAACCACGCGCCGCACGGATGGACGTCCACGAGCGTCTCGAGGCCGAGCTTGGCGAGGTATACGTTGCAGGTTCCGTCGCGCCGCGCTTCGTTCGCGCTGACGTCCGAGGGAATGCCCATCATGGCAATGCGGCCGTTGATCGAGCCCTCCGGCTCCGCCGGCCAAAGGTAGCCTCGCGCTGCCGCCGGCAGCGTGAGAATCAGCATCCATGCGAGTTTCGGCCGCCGCATCGCGCTTCGACCGCCGTGGTGGCGTATTTATGAATGTAGGGCGGCAAGCGGCGCCCGTCAACCGAGGCGAAGTACCACGACTGATCGCGATACACTTCCCCCGCATGCTCCGCCGCCTCCGCAACCTGATTCGCGGCTTCTTCTCCCTCTTCGTCTCCGGCATCGAGCGCCGCAATCCGGAGGCGCTGCTTGAAGTGGAGAAGGAGAACCTGCGCAAGCAGATCGCGAACTACAACCAGGGGCTGGCGGCGCACGCCGGCCTCTGCGAGCGCCTCATGGCGCAGATCCGCAAGCTCGAAGCGGACGAGCGCGACCTGCGCGCCAAGGCCTCCGCCAATCTCCGCGCCGGCAACCGCGAGCTCGCCTCCGAGCACGCCCTGCGGCTCGACACCGTCCGCCGCGAGCTCGGCGAGAACCGTACGCAGCTCGAGCAGGCCGAGACCACCTATCGCGAATTGCTCAAGGCGCGCGACGTCAGCGTCCGCGCGGCGCAGGAGAAGATCGCCGCGCTGAAGTCGTCGATCAACGACTTGAAAATCAAGCGCGCCACCGCGGAGCTGGCGGAGATGGCCAGCGGCATGATCAGCAGCATCGGCGGCTCCGGCGACACCCTGAGCCGCCTGCACGAGATGGTCGAAGAAGAGCGCGAGAAGGCCGCCGGCCGCGCGCGCGTGGCGCGCGGCTCCCTGGCCGGCACCGAGATCGCCATCAAAGAGGACGAGCATCGCGCCCTGGCCGACCAGGCCCTCGCGGACTTCGAGGCGCGCGAAGGCATCTACGTCGAAGCCCGCCCCGTCGAGCGCAAGCTCATCGAGCCGCAGCACAATTGAGAACGCATGTCGATCCTTCAACAGAAAAAAGGCACCACCGCCCCTCTCCCCCGCATGGAAGGAAAGGAAGTGCTCGTCGGCCCGAAGCCGGACATCGCCCGGGTCAAAGGCGTGATGTTCGGCGCCCGCAAGCAATTCCTCATCGAGACGCTCGGCGAGCAAGGCTTCTACGACATGCTCGTCCGCCTCTCGCCGCGGACCATGGGCTACACGCGCACGCCGCTGGCGTCGAGCTGGTGCGAGTTCGAGTCGCTCATCGAGCTCGACCGCACCATTTACGAGACGCAGAAGACGAAGATGCCGAACGTGCTCGCGCTCATCGGCGCCGCCTCCGCGGAGCTCGGCATCGGCCGCGTCTACAAGTCGCTCGACACCGCCGAGCTGACGAAGTTTCTCGAGAGCATCGCCCTCTTCCACAGCCAGTACCAGAAGTTCGGCACGGTGAAATTCGAGAAGACCCCCGCCGGCGCGCGCATGGTCTACAGCGACTACCCCTGCTACAGCCCGGTCTTCTGCGCCAGCGGCACCGGTTTCTTTCTGGAGGCGATCTACCGCCACGGCGGCACGGAGCCGACGGTGGTGGAGACGAAGTGCCAGACCCTCGGCGACCCCTCCTGCACCTACGAGATGACCTGGCGGTAGAGCGCCAGCACGTCGTACGCGCAGCCCCACGACACGGTGAAGCCGCCGCCGCCGTGACCGTAGTTGTGGATGACCTTCCCCTCGCGCTCCAGGCGCACTTCCGGACGCTCCGGACGAAATCCGACGTGCGACGTGAACTCGCGCGGCAGCCGCGGCTCGACGGCAGCGCAGCGCGCGTAGATCGCCTCGGCCAGCTCCGGCGGAACGTCGCGCGATGCGACGTGGTCGTCCGTGCCGCCGAGGACGATGTCGTCCGTGCGGGTGAGGACGTACGTCAGCGTCTCGCCGTCGACGCGGGCCATGTGGCGGACGATGCCCGGGTTGGCGGTCTTCAAGATCACGCCGCGGCCGGGGATGAGCGTTCTGTCGTCGCACAATTCGGCGGCGCCGAGGCCGGCGCAGTTCACGACTACGTCAGCCTCGACCTCGGCGAAATCGCCGATCGCGCGCTGCTCGATGCGAAGGTTTCGCCGCAGCCACGGCAGATAAATCGGCGTTTCGATCAGCGGCACGTGCAACGTTCCTTCGCCGGCCATGGCGAAGTCGACCATCGACACGCCCGTGCCGGGCAGGCGCGCCAGCTCCTCGAATTTCTCGTACGACTGCTGCGACCATCGCGCGACGTCTTCCCCCGCAATGTGGTACGGATACCAGATGGCCGCCGCGACCGGCGATACCTCCCCCTCGATCTCCCGCGCGTACACGCTCACATCGACGCCCGCCTCGGACAGCACCACGGCGCACGTGAGTCCGGAGACGCCGGCCCCGACGACGCCCACGCGCATCACGGCACCGGCGAGCTCTCGGCGATCTTGTGGTTCTCGAAGACGTCCGCGCCGGCGCGGCGGACGATGAGGCGCTCGATGAGCGCGATGCGGGCCATCAGCTCGGCCTGATTGCGCAGCATGGCCTCGATCTCCATCTCCGCTTTCAGGTTGACCTGATAGTCGTTCTCCGCGAGGAGCTTGTCCTTCGAGGCCTGGCGGTTCTGGCTCATCATGATGATCGGCGCCTGGATCGCCGCGACGGTCGAGAGGGCCAGGTTCAGCAGGATGAAGGGATAGGGATCGAAGTGCGCCACCTGGACGATGTTGACCGTCATCCAGGTGGTCATGATCGCGCCGAAGAGGATGATGAACGGCCACGAGCCGCCGAAGGCCGCCACTTTGTCGGCGATGCGCTGGCCGAAGGTCAGCCGCTCCTCGGCCTCCTCGAGGACATTGCGCGAGACCTGCCGCGACATCAGCTCGTTGGTCTGCCGGAGGCGCTCGCTCATCTCGCCGATGATGCGCAGCGCCGCGGCGGGCGAGCTGTTGACGAACTCGACGAGCTCGTCGCGGTCGAGGCGGATGAGGCGCGAGCGCTTGATGGCCGTTGCCGTGGCCGAGCGCGGCGCGCCGTCGAAGAGCGAGAGCTCGCCGAAGTACTTGCCCGGAAAGAGCGTGGCCAGGACGAACTTCGTCTTCCCCTCGCCGTACGAGATCTCCACCGCGCCGTCCTCGACGATGAAGAGCGCCGAGCCTTCATCGCCCTGACAGAAAACGGAGTCGCCCTCGTTGTACTCGACGGTCTCGAGGCGCTTGGACAGCGCGTCGACGTCGTCGTCGGTCAGCGACTCGAACAGCGGAATGTTCGACAGGAGCTCTTGCGGGGTCATGGACGCCGCAAGAGTAACCGAATGTGGAGTGCGGCGGCCATGCCGCCGCTGTCTCACCCGCCGCTCTCCTCCAACCGCCGGGCGTGCGCGGACAGCAGATCGCTGCGCGTGATGAAGCCCGCCAGCCGGCGCGGGTTGGCGCGCTCCACGACCGGGAGGCGGCCGACGTTCTCGCGCACCATCTGGTCGGCGGCGTCGCGCAGCGACGAGTCGAGGTAGACGACCGCGGGCGAGCGGCGGATCAGGTCGCGCACCGGCGTCGACGGCGCGGCGTCGACGAAGTCGCGCCGCGTCACCACGCCGAGGAGATTGCCGCCGCCGTCGACCACGGGAAACCCCTGGTGCGTGGCCACGATGTCGTGCACGTCGGCGGCGGTCTGGTCGTCGCGCAGCGCGATCACGTCGCGCGTGCAGGCGGCGGCGACGGAGATCTGGTCGAGGAAATCGGCCGCGTACTCCGCAGGCACGCGCACACCGCGGCGCGCCAGCTTCTCGGTCATGATCGTGTTCCGCATCAGCAGCGCCGACACGAGGTAGCCGGCCGTGCAGCCCCCTAGGAGCGGCAGGAGTCCGAGCGGCTGCAGCGTCGTCTCGAAGGCGAAGACGACCGACGCCAAAAGCGCGCGCGACGCGCCGGCGAACATCGCGGCCATGCCGACGAGCGCGCAGATGCGCGGGTCGATGTGAAACCTCGGGAAGGCCACCGCGGCCAGCTCGCCGAGGACCACGCCGCAGCCGCCGCCGATCGTGAAGAGCGGCGCCAGCGTGCCGCCCGAGGTGCCGCTGCCGAGGGCGATGACCCAGGAGACGAACTTCAGGAGGCAGAGGAAAAACACCGCTTCGCCGAAGATGCGGCCGGCCACCATCCCTTCGATGTTGTCGTAGCCGACGCCGAGCGTCCGGGGCGCGAAGTAGCCGACCACGCCGACGGCGACGCCGCCGATGGCCGGCCACCACATCCAGTGAATCGGCAGATGCTCGAAGAGGTCCTCGATCCAGTAGACGGCGCGCGTCACATAGATCGAGAGATAGCCGATCAGCGCGCCGATGACGGTGTACGTCGCGAGCGCCTCCCCCGTCGGCCGCGCCAGGAACGGCATGGCGAAGATCGGCTCGGTGCCGGCGTAGAACATCCGCACCGCGGTGGCCACGGCACTCGCCAGGGCCACGGGGATGATCGAGCGCGGGCGAAACTCGAAGAGCAACAATTCGATGGCCAGGAGCACCGCCGACACGGGGCTGCCGAACGTGGCGGCCATGCCGGCGGCGGCGCCCGCCGCAAGCAGCGTCTTGCGCTCGGTCGCGTTGGTCTTGAAGATCTGCCCGAGGAGCGAGCCCAAGGCGCCGCCAGTCGCGATGATCGGCCCTTCCGCGCCGAACGGGCCGCCGGTGCCGATCGAGAAGGCGGCGGAGAGCGGCTTCAGAAACGTGACGCGCGCCGGAATGCGGCTCTCGTTCAGGAGCACCTGCTCCATGGCCTCGGGGATGCCGTGACCGCGGATGCGTTCCGATCCGTAGCGAGCCATCAATCCGATGATCAGCGCACCGATTACGGGAACCAGAATCTCAAACGCGCCAAGCGTATTACCGGCTGGCGACACGAGCGCGGTGCTGACGCGCTGGAAGAAAAAGAGATTTGTAAAAAGTCCGATCAGCTTGAGAAGTGCGAGCGCGACGTAGGCGCTCACGATTCCGATGACGATCGCCATCAAGCTGATGGTGATGACGCGGGGGCGAGTTGTGAAATCGCCTAACGGAGACGGGTCTCCTTCTAATTTGTACATTCTTGCTTACGGGTCTGAATTCACTGCGCACTACCATGTGCGGACTAACGGCACTGCTGGCCGCTGACTAACTGCGCAGTGCGGACCGTTCGAAAATCCGCGACGCGGACAAAGTCGTCGCAGGCATCGCGCAGCAATGGAAAATACTTAGCATAGTCCGCACCTGCGCACAGGTGATACCCTGAATTGTCGGTGCTTTACTTCGCGACAGTCTGCACGTGTTCGCGTCGGAAGCCGAGTCCGACCATGCGCGCGGGAATGCGACGCAGCACGGGAACACCGCCGAGCAATCGAATTATCCACGGTGGACGCATGCGGCCCGGGCGGCCGAGTACGCGGCGGATGATTCGGTTTTGAATGAGTAGTTGCCCGCCTTGGATGATGCGGGTTGGGAGCTCGCGTCTCTTCTGGATTTGCTTGAGCGCGGGGAGAAGGGATGGGGGAACAGCGGACTGCGAGCGGAAAGCGGGAACCAGAAAGTTTGCGGCGGCGACGGCGTCCTGGATTGCGAGGTTGATTCCGACACCGCCGACGGGTGACATCGCGTGCGCGGCGTCGCCGATGCACAGGCACCCGTCGCGGTACCATTTCTCGAGACGGTCGACCTGCACGGTCAACAGTTTGATGTCGTCCCAGCTCTCGAGCGTATTTACGCGATCGCCGAGGAATGGTGCGAGCTTGATGATGTCGTCGCGCAAAGCGGGCAGGCCGCGCTGGCGAATTTCTTCGTAATCGCCTTTGCGCACGACCAAGCCGGCCTGCCAGTAATCGCCGCGATCGATTAGCACAAAGATTTGACCGTAGTCGAGTCGACCAAGCAGCTGGCTGGGATCGGTTGGCTGCCGCGGAATTCCCATCCACAGCACATCCATCGGCGCGCCGAAATCAACCGATCTGAGTCCAGCTGCTTCGCGCACCGTCGACTTTCTGCCATCGCAGCCGACCACGAGATCGGCGTAGATGTCGCGCGCACCGGCTGGAGTTTTCACGCGCACTCCGGTGACACGATCGCCGTCGAAGCAGAGTCCGGTGACTTCATTTTCCATCTGCAGCGAAAAGGACGGATAAGCGCGCGCGCGCCCGGCGAGAAAGTTCAGGAAATCCCACTGTGGCATGAACGCGATGAACCTGGCGCGGGTGGGCAGATGGGTGAAATCAGCGAGCGTGAGGGTGGTGTCGCCGATCTGACCGCTCAGCTGTCGAACTTCCTGGTGGGGCAGCTTGAGGAAATCATCGAGAATGCCGAGCTCGTCGAGAATCTCGAGGGTGGAGGGATGAACGGTGTCACCGCGAAAATCGCGAAAGAAATCGGGATGTTTTTCGAGCACCGTTACTCGGACTGCGGACCGGGCCAGCAGCAGGCCGAGCATCATTCCGGCGGGGCCGCCGCCGACGATGACTACCTGAGGGTCGGGCATGGACAGAACCTACGACTGAGGACTTTAAAAGCGAACTACACTGCTGTTAGCTGCCAGCAGCTAGCTACCAGCTTCCCGCTGCAGGCGACGGGACGGCTCGCGATAGATTCGGAGAAAGGCGAGTTTAGTTCGCCATTTTGCCATGAGATCCGTCCCTATGTAGGCAGCGGGTAGCTGGTAGCCTGCTGCTGGCAGCTACAAGCAGTGTAGTGCGCCGTTAAGTCCTCGATCCGGAATGCAGATCCGGCCTCAAGGCCACCGCCTCCCTCAGATAAACGTGGTTCTCAATCCTCCGCGGCGCCCTGAGCTCGACCTCCATCAGCACCCGCACCACTCGCGGCATCGCGTTGGCGACAGGAATCTCGCTGGCGCACAGAAGCGGAATGTCGGACCACCCCATCTCTCGCGCCGCGAGAGCGGGAAAGGCTGAGGTCAGATCGGGAGTGACGGTGAACCAGACGCTGATGATCTCGTCGAGCTCGAGCCAGTTGCGCTCGACGATCGATTCGAGCAGCTCACGCGTAGCGTCGTAAATGTGGCGCGGATCGTCCTGCTCGACGGTCGTCGCGCCGCGAATCGCGTGGGTGCGTCGCCAAAGCTTCGTTTCGCTGGATACCGCGGCGACGAACCGCGTATAGTTGTCGCGACTGTCCTGAATTCCTTCCTCGAGCACCGACAAGCCATAACGCTCGGCAGCCGCGCGACTGGCGATCGCTGCCTCGGTGATATCGCCACGCTCGGCGACTTCGCGCGCGGCCCCGCCGGTGTCGAACGACTTTGTGGACTTGATCCACGAATGCTCTTCGAAGAAGCGTGTACACTGGGCGAGCGCAACCGGATGACTGGCCGCGCTGCGCAATCCTTCGACCGTGGCGCCGCGCGGAGCCATCAGACAATGTCGCACCGGAACGGAGACCTCGGCGACGTTGCGCAGCTGTGGGTGAGCGGCAAGTGCCTGGCAACCGGCATCGACTCGTCCGACGATCGAGTTCTCGACGGGAATCACGCAGGCGTCGGCGTCGCCGTGCTCGACCGCGCGTACCGTCGCGATAAACGTCGGG
>DATDFB010000072.1:0-3791 GCA_036522835.1 Thermoanaerobaculia bacterium
GTGCGCGAGACGTTCGCGCGCGTCACGCGAGCCGAGACGCACGACCCTCGCCTGTCGCTCGACGCCGCGGCCGCCGTGCGCGCGGCGCTCTCCTCGCTTCCGCCGCGGCAGCGCGCCGTCGTCGTGCTGCATCACTTCGACGGCGAAGACGCCGCCGCCATCGCGGCGACGCTCGGCATCGCCCAGGTCACCGTGCGCTGGCATCTCGCCGCGGCCCGCAAACGGCTCGAAAGGATCTTGCGATGAACATCCCCGATACGCTGCGGCAGCACGACCCCGCATCCGGCAAATCGCTCACCGCATTCGACCGCACGCGGATTCTCGAACGGGCGCGCGCGACGCCGCCGCGCCGGCTGCGGTGGGCGTGGGCGCTCCTAACGATCGTCGCCATCGCCGCGGCCGTCGTCGTCCGCCGTCCCACTCCTCCCGAACATCCACCCGCCCGCCAGATCCAATGCACTACGCCCGGCGGCACGCGCATCGTCTGGACCCTCGACCCCGACTTTCACATGTGAGGCTGACACCGATGAAACGACTGCTCCTTCTCCTTCTGCTTCTGCTTCTACCGGCCGCGTCCTACGCCGCGGAGACGACGCGCCTCTTCCAGGTCGTGCTTCTGCGCGCGTCGATGGCGGGCGCCGACGAGCTGGCCGCGCTGCCGAAGAACGCCGGCAAGGCCGTCGCCGACATTCGCGACTTCCTCCCGTACAAGAGCTATCGCGTTCTCGACTCCGGCCTCCTTCGCGCCGCGGAGATGACCGCCGCGTCGCTGCGCCTCGACCAGTACGACGTCCGCGTCACGTTCAAAATGAGCGGCGCGAATCGCCTGAACGTCTCCCCCTTCACGCTCGACCGCGTGCGCAAGCCCGGAACGACGCCGCTGCCGCCCGGCGTGGCCCCGCCCGCGCCGGAGAAGCCGCCGATCTCCACGAGCTTCTCCGTCGACGCCGGGGAGACAATCGTCGTCGGCTCCTCGAAGCTCGGCGGCGGCGACGCCCTGGTCGTCCTCTTCACCGCGCTGCCGAGCCGCTGATGCGCAAAGTCATCCTGCTTCTGCTCGTCGCCGCGCCGCTCTTCGGCCAGACCGCAGCGTATCGCGTCCGCTTCGAGCGCCCGTACACGCTGCACGTCACGGCCACGCTGCCGATCGACGGCGACACGCTGGAGATGACGGCGACGCGGCCCGGCGACGTCGCCGAGGTCGACGCGCGCGGCTGGCCGGCGCTCGTGCGGAACCTGCGCGTAGCGCCGCCGTCCCGGCGGCCGGCCGCGAGGCGTCTCGCCTCGCCCACCGTCCACGGCTGGCGTCTAGCGCATCCGATGCACGGCCGCATCGCCATTCGCTACGACGTCGACTACGCCCCGCTCGCCGCCGCCGGCTGGCCGGCGCCGCGCGAGACGGCCTTCGCCGACGCCCGGAACTTCGTCGTCATCGGCCGCTCGCTCTTCATCACCACGCCGGCCATGCGCGGCGCCCGCGTCGCGTTCGATCTCCCGCGCGGCTGGCACGCCGTGATGCCGTCGACGGACGAGATCGTCGACAACCTCGTGGTCTTCACGCGCGCGGCGCCCGACGTCGTGACCGCCGGCCGCTTCCGGCTCACGGTCTGCGCGATGGGGCATTGGCGCGCGCAACGCGCCGAGGTGCGGCGGAGGCTCGCGCCGGCGGTCGCGCGCTTCGTGCGGATGTTCGGCTTCCGCGAGCGCGCCAATTACCTCGTGGTGCTGTTGCCGCAGAGGGAGCACGGCGGCGAGTCGTTCCACGACAGCTTCGCGCTCACCGTCGACGATCCCGCGGACGCGCCGGCGTGGGCGAACCTGATCGCGCACGAGGTCTTTCACTTCTGGAACGGCTGGCGCCTGCGCGGCGCCGACTACGCGTCGTCGCAGTGGTTCCAGGAAGGCTTCACCGAATACGAGGCGAACCGCGCCACCGGCCTCGACAAGCTGGCCAAGCATGTCGAGAACTATCGAAGGCTCGCGCAGTCGCTCGAAGACGGCACGCGCAAAGGGCCGCCGCTCTACAGCGCGGGCGCGCTGGTGGCCTTCGCCTGGGACGTGATGATCCGCGACGCCACCGGCGGCAAGCGAACGCTCGACGATTTCTGGCGCGCGCTCTGGTTGCGGACGGACGGCGGACGCCGCCCCTGGACGTGGCCCGATCTCCGCGCCGCGCTCGACCGCACCGCTCCGCGCGACTGGGAGGCGTTCTACCGCGCGCACATCCACGGCCGGGAGCCGCTCCCCCTCGGTGAGATCTTCGCAGTATCCTCACGGCAGTCGTGGGGCGCCCCTACATCACCTGCCGGCAATTGATCGATTTCATCGCCGACTACGTCGCCGGCGATCTCGACGACGTCGCCCGCGACGATTTCGAGCGCCACCTCGGCGTCTGCCCGTCGTGCCGCGCGTATCTCGACTCGTACCGCAAGACGACGGCGCTGGCATGCTCGGACGAGCCGCTCCCCGACGTTCCGGAAGCGCTCGTGCAGCGCATCTTAGGGCGCGATCTCGTGGCGCGGCTCAAGCGCGGCGAGGCGCAGGCATTCGAAGAGCTGGTGCGCCGCTACAGCGGGCCGCTGCTCCGCGCCGCGCGCCGGTTGCTCGCCTCGGAGGAGGACGCGCGCGACGCCGTGCAGGACGCGTTCGTGAGCGCGTTCCGCTCCGTGCGCGATTTCGAGGCCAGCGCGAAGATCTCGACGTGGCTGCACCGCATCGTGATCAACGCGAGCTTAATGAAGCTGCGCACGCGCCGCCGCAAGCCGGAGGAGGAGATCGAGCAATACCTGCCGCGTTTTCTCGAAGACGGGCATCAGACGGAGTCGAGCGCGCCGTGGCAGGAGCCGGCCGACGCGATGCTGGAGCGCGAGGAGCTGCGCCGCCTGGTGCGCGAGACGATCGAGCGCCTGCCGGAGTCGTACCGCGTGGTGCTGGTGCTGCGCGACCTTGAGGAGCTGTCGACCGAGGAGACGGCGGCGATGCTCGGCGCGACGGCGAACGCGGTGAAGATCCGCCTCCACCGTGCCAGGCAGGCATTGCGGACGATGCTCGATCCGTACGTGCGCAGCTACGGGTGAGGGGTGGCCGCGATGGCGTCGAACGCCGGCACGAGGTCACTCTGACCGAGTGCCTCCATACCAACGGTCCGTCGGCCGGGCACACGTGCGAGCGCGGTCAATAGCTCAATGGCGGGTGACTGCAGCGGCACGGCGGAATTTCTCGGACAGCCGCTCGTGGGCGGCGAGGTCTTCGCGGCGCTCGGCGGGAGTGGGCCACGACGGATTGATCCACAGCGCATGCTGACGCAGCCCCTCGGCGATGCGGAACGCTTCCATGGGGCCGAGGCGGGCGATTCGCTCGGCCCAGTACTCATCCTTCCAGCGGCGCACAGCATCCCAGTCGCGGGACATGTACGCGTCGATATCGTCAGTGATCATGCCGCTTCATTATGCACTCCAGGCGCCGACGAGATTCGCCGTCGCGGCGTCACGATGCGTCCAGCGTCCGCTCGCGTGCGACGCGTGGTAGGCGGCTTCTGCATCTTAGAGAACGCTAGACGTCTTGTGCTAATGACGACGTAGAGCCTTTTCGACGGCTTTGGGATTCGACGCCGCGACTTTGAGCAATGCGCGCGCTGGTCCATGGGGATGACGGCGACCCTGCTCCCAATTTCGAAGAGTGGCCACGCTTACACCAATCATCAGGGCAAATTCGTCCTGTGATTTGCGTAGCTTGGCCCTGATCGCGCGCACATCTTCGGGCGCAAAGGTAAATTCGCGGCTCGGCTTCTG
>DATDFB010000073.1:0-3428 GCA_036522835.1 Thermoanaerobaculia bacterium
GTCGTCGCCGGCGTCGCTGCGGATGCGCGCGCCTAAGGCGTCGACGCGCTTGGCGATCTCCCTGGCGCTGAATGCTCGCTTGATCTTCGTGCCGTGATTCTACTGGAAGTCCATTCCTTCGCCTCGGGTCTGCAGCCGAACTTCGTAACGGTCTCCCGCTCCGGTGACGCGGAAGCGCTCGGAGACTTCGACGCCCGCGACCCAGACGATGACGCCGTTCCAGAGGAGAAGCGGGATGCGGTCGCGCAGCTCGGCGGAGATCTTGCGGTTGATGAGGAAGTCTTTGAGCTTCTTCTCGGCGGGAGCGCCGAGGGGGTGGAAGCGGTCGCCGTCGCGGCGGTTGCGGACGAGGAAGTTACCGGGTGCACCTTTGGGCAATTCGAAGAGTTGGGACCTCTTGGTTCTTAGTTCTTGGTTCTTGGTTTTTTCTACCGTGATCGTTGTGGCGATTTCGGGGATGTAGGCGGTGTCTTTCAGTTCGATCTCGAAGTCGGGCGTTCGTTGCGGTGTCTTGCGCAACACGATCTGGTCGCCTCGGCGGACGAGCTCGACATGTTTCGTGACGCTGACGCGCTTGACGTTCTCGAGCTGCGCGGCGAGGCGCTCGAGCTCGCGCGCGCCGACGTCGCGCGCGGCCGGGTCGAGGCGGCGGATGTGCTTGTGGAGGATGGCCTGTCTCAGCCACGCGTCGTCGGGCAAGTCTCTCAAGATCGTCTCGCCGTTGGTTGTGATCGAATGATCGGCGTCGTCGATGGCGCGCTCGAGCACGCGCCACTGCGCGCGCGCTTGCGCGGCGACGGCGGCGAGGTTGTCGACGGCGCTCTCCGGCAGCATCGCGCGGACCTGGTTGCGCAGGAAACGCGTGTCGGCGTTGGACGTGTCGAAGCGCGCCGCGATGCCGCGGTCCTTCAGAAATGCATCGACCTCGCTGCGCCGCATGTCGAGGAGCGGCCGGATCACGCCGTCGTCGCGCACCGGATGAATGCCGCGCAGCGCGGCGATGCCGCCGCCGGTCATGAGCCGCATCAGCACGGTCTCGGCCTGGTCGTTCTTCTGATGCGCGGTGGCGATCCACCGCCCGCCCACCCTCGCGCGCACGGCGTGGAGCCGCGCGTGACGAACCTCGCGCGCCGCCGCCTCCACGCCGCGCTCGCGCACGGCCTCGGGGTCGAGCGTGCCGTCTTCGACGTGCAGCGGGATGCCAAGGCGCGCGCAGAGGTCGCGGACGAAGCCCTCGTCGGCGTCGGAGTCTTCGCCGCGAAGGTGATGGTTGACGTGCGCGGCGACGACGTCGATGCCGTCGATCTCGTGGAGTGCGAGCAGCAGCGCTGTCGAGTCGCCGCCGCCGGAGACGGCCGCGACGACGGTGCCGTCGATGCGGTGATTGGCGAGGAAGCGGCGGACGATGTCGACGATCACGGCGCCCGCCTCACGAAGACCTGCACGATCGCCGGCTGGCGCACGCCGACGTCGAGCGCGTACGGCCCCTCGAAGCGAGGATCGCGCGCGAGCGCGGCGGCGAACGCGGCGTTGTAGCGATTGTTCGGCGGCTGGCCGTCGCGCGCGTCGCCCTGATATCCCGGCGCGGTGACGACGATCTGCGCCGCCGCGGCGCGCTCGATGGCGCGCTGCAGGTCGAACGGCTTGCCGAAGCTCCACTCGTAAAGCTGGTGGATCGGGAGCATGCCGAGGAGCTCGGGCCAGCGGTCGCTGATCTGCGCGGGGTTGAAGGCGTACCCCTCGCCGAGGATCTCGATGCGCGGGGCGGGCCAGCCGCGCGCGAAGGCGAAGCGCCGCAGCGGCTGCCAGTCCCACTGCTCGACCGGGGCCATGACTTCGGTCACGCCGCGCCAGATGTACGACTCCGCGTGGCGCGGCCGCGGGAGGGTCATGACGACGACCTGCAGCGCGGCGAGGGCGAGGATCAGCGCCTGCTGCCACGCCGCGAGGTGTGGGACGACGAGGGCCGCGGCAATGGCCACGAGCAGCGCCGGCACGGCGACGAGGCGAGGGTTGTTGTTCACGCTGAGCGCGTGCATGACGACGAGCGGTACGGCGCCGGCGACGCAGACGATGGCGAGCGGCGGGAAGCGCTGCCTTCGCGCCATGACGAAGGCGATGGCGATCGCCGCCGCGACGGCGAAGCCGAAGTCGCAGCGCAGCAGCTCGTAGATGTAGCGCGCGTAGTCGCGGCCGAGCGAATGGCGGATGAAGTTGCCGGACTGCACGCCGAAGCGGATGGCGGTCGTTGGATCGTGCGCCCACCAGAGGAGCGAGATGGCGAGGCCGATCGGCGCGCCGAAGGCGATGGCGCGGCGGCGGTCCGGCATGACGATGGCGGCGGCAATGAGCATCGGCAATGCCGCGATGGCGAATGACAACTTCGCCAAGAGGCCGAGCGCGACGGCCGTTGCGATGAACGCCGTGGCGCGCTTCGAGGTGAGGCCGAGGAGCAGCAGCGCGATCGCCAGGAGGAGCGGATATTCGGTTCCGAACATCCGCGTGGCCAGGACGAGGATCGGCAACGCCATGGTGAAGGTGAAGGCGACGGCGCCGGCAACGGCGCCGGCCGCGCGCTGCACGGCGATGGCGGCGATGGCGGCCGCGGCGAAGAAGCCGGCGAGGGAGATGGCGCGAAGGACGGTGACCGACGGCGATGCCATTAGCGTGACGGGGAGGGCGAGGAGGCGCATGGCCGGCGGGCGGAAGGTGTCGACGTGAAGCACGGCCGTGCGGACGCCGCCGAGGCCGTGGGTGCGCGCGGCCCAAACGTCGA
The DNA here is from genome assembly GCA_036522835.1 of Thermoanaerobaculia bacterium. GTDB lineage: Bacteria > Acidobacteriota > Thermoanaerobaculia > Gp7-AA8 > Gp7-AA8 > DATDFB01. The sequence continues at coordinate 2,777 of DATDFB010000073.1, forward strand.
TGTTGGCCTGGATGGCGTAGAGGGCCTCGTCAAAATACGACGGCAGCGGGTTCTCGCGGATCCACGCCGCACACGCCGCGGCGACGGCAGCCGCGCAGGCGATCGCCGCGCTCCAGGCGATGCGGGGGCTCATCAATTGGAGAATAGCCCGTTTGCGACGCCGTCGACCACGTGCGCCATCGAGACGTAGTCGAGCGTGTCGGCCGTGTCGGCGGCGGTGTGGTACCTCGGGTTACGCAGATACGCGGTGTCCGTGACCATCACCGCGCGAATGCCGGCGGCCCAGTAGCTGCGATGGTCCGATGCGTCGATGCCCGAGTCGCTCGGCCCGACGAAGCCGACGGCCGGTATCGTCGCGCCGAGGCCCCGTTTGACCTCGCGCAGCCACGGCACGTCGCGCCAGCGGCCGACGACGGCGACGAAGTTCCCGCGCCGTGGATAGATCGCCTCGATGAGCGGCGACGGCCACGCTTGCCGTTCGGTGAAGCAGCCGATCATTTCCAGTGAGATCATGCCTCGCACCGGCGGCCGCACGCTGCGCGCGTGAACGGCGCTGCCCATGTCCTCCGAGGCGAAGAACGGCGGCTCTTCGTTCGCGTAAGCGACGAGGATCAGCGGCGCGCGCCGTGGCGTTGCGGCCGCGATGCGCGCG
>DATDFB010000074.1:0-36627 GCA_036522835.1 Thermoanaerobaculia bacterium
GGCCGGCGTCCGGATCGCTCACCCCGGCCTTGAACACGATCGTCGTGTCTGTGGTGCTCGCCCCCACTCCGATTACAGTCGTTCCATCGGTGCGGTACTGGTTCAAGCTGCTCGGGTTGTTCGGTGCGCTGTTGGTGACGACCTGGAAGTCCGTCGCGCTGTCGGCGTTGTTGCCGAACGACACCCACTGACTCACCGCTCCTGAGCTGTCTACCGTGCGTGCTCGCCAGTGGTAGGTGTCGGGGATCAACCCACCGGCCGTGATCGTTGCCGTCGTGCCGTTGCTGACCAAACCACTGCTCTGCGTCGCTACCCCGGTAAACCCGCCGCCGTTCTCGGCGAGCCGCCGTAGCTCGATCTCCAGCTTCACCTGTTGGCCGGCGTCCGGATCGCTCACCCCGGCCTTGAACACGATCGTTGTGTCCGTGGTGCTCGCCCCGACTCCGATCACGGTCGTTCCGTCGGAGCGGTACTGGGTAAGATTGGCAGGACTGTATGGCGCCGAATTTGGGAGTGTGATGTAAAAATAAAATCTATTTGTATTCGGTGATCCATATCCCGATGAATTATGCGACGCCATGTTCCAACGATACTGAGCGCCATTGACTAGAGAGATCGGCAGTGTGAGTGATGTACCCGTAATCGGAGCACCATAGTAGGTTGAGCTATCGAAAACGAGAGAGTACGTGATACCGTCCGATTGAAGGCGGCTCACGTATAATGCGTACCCATCCGCACCAAGCACGCTATTCCATTGGAATGTTGGCGTCGCAGTTGATACGCTTGATCCCGGCGCCGAGGTGCCGCCCGGCGATATAAGTGTTGGCGGCCCAAGTACGGCGGCGCTGGCCGTGGCCGCGGAGATCGAAAAAAAGAGCGCAAGAAGTGCCCGCGAAACTTTATTCAGGTTATCAAAGTACATACACCATCCCGTGATAACCGTGAGAGACACACGTCGAAGCAGACGCCATTTCTAAGTCGCCCACGGCAGGTGCCAGCGTTGTACGACGTCTGCGGACCGATGTCTTTATACCCCTAACGCCTCAAAAAAGCTAACCTTTTCGAGACACGGCTGCTCTGCCGGCTGAGACCCACGGGCGGGAGCACGGTTAATGACGGTCGGTAGCCGCGGCCGGCGGGTGACAATCGGTTCGTCCCGAGCATACTTATCTTCGGCCAGGCCTGGACCTAAAGTCGGGCGTGTCAAAGCCGAGTTCTTGCGGGCCACGAGAACACCAACTCTGAAATCTGCTGCCTGATTCTGGTGGGGATATAAGTGCTCTCTGTTGCGGTCAGCCGCCCGAAGCGGTCGGTTGCGATGGTAGCGTCTCCTCCCGATCTCACCATCCGTCGCGTACCGGCACGGAATGACTGCCAGGCCGGATCGGCATGTCGGATCACTTCCGCGCCATAATCACTCCTGCATTGCTCTTCGCCACCATAATCGAATGCCGAAAATCCGAAGAGACAACTTGACGCCCCTGCAAAAGCGAGTGGTGCTCGCCCGCGCACACGAAGGCATCGGGCTCTTCAACATCGCCTTGGAGATCGGGAAATCGCGCACGGCGGTGAGGAATTACCTGCGCGAGCAAGGCCTTTATCGCCCGCGAACGATCCAACTCGACATCGATGCGCTCACGCCGCGCGAACGCGCGAAGGTTTTGGAATTGAATGAACGGAAGCTCAGCTACCGCATGATCGCCGAGACGATTGGCTTCAACGATTGGCAGCAGGCACGGAACACGATCAACCGCCTGGGCGCGCTGCGTTTCCGACACGTCATCGTGCACGCCGACGGCGCACGCCGCTGCTACATCTGCAAACAGATCAAGGCCGTCGCTGACTTTGCCCGCGGCTACCGTTGCCGCGATTGCGACTGGTTCTACATGGCCGAGTACAAGTACGGCCTGACTAAATCCGCAGCGCTCGCGCTGCTGCGAAAACAGCGCGGCGTCTGCGCGATCTGCAAGGAGCGCTGCGGGCATCGCACGAATCTGTGCGTCGATCACCGTAAGAGGCGTGTTCGCGGCCTGCTCTGCATGCACTGCAATAGCGGCATCGGCCACTTCCGCCATCGCCCCGACATCCTTGAAAACGCGGCCGCCTACCTCCGCTGTCCGCCTACCTCCTACGTCTACTGCCCCGACTTTGGCCGGCTGGCGCGCACGCGCCACCAGCGCGAGGTGCTGCGCCGCGCGCAGGGTGGCCGCTGCGCGATCTGCAGACGCCGCACGAGGCTGGGCATCGATCACGACCACACGACCGAGTTCGTGCGCGGGCTGCTCTGCCGCGCGTGCAATCTCGGCATCGGATTACTGAAGAACGACCCACGACGGCTGCGCGCGGCGGCGGCATATCTGCGGCACGCGCGCTGACCGCTTACGGCCGCAGCGCGTGGTGTTTGGTGTGGCCACTTAACCGCCAAGTTCGGGGCTGCCCCGTCAAGTTCACCTGCACGCACGTGACGATCACACTTGCCAGTCACGGCCAAAAGCGGCCACATTGGCCTCAGATCATCGTCGTCGCAGGTTGACCGACACAGCCGCGCCGCCGGCGCCGCGGTCCCGAGGCGCGGCCCGCGGTGCGCGGCGGGTGGGGACCGCGCCTGGGCCTCCGGTGCTTCACTTCCGTGGAGGCGGCCGAAATCGCTCATCCAGCCGTTCCCTCGGCGGCTCGGGCATCATGCGCTGCTGGCCTGCGAAAATATTAGTCCATGCGGAGGTGAGTTACTCCTCACCTCCCGCTCTGGAAGCGAGCTTCCCCGCCTCGCGGTAGGAGTAGAAATCGTGCGCGCCGAGGACGAGATGGTCGATGAGGTTGATTCCCATCGACTCGGTCGCGGAATCGAGCGCATTTGTGAACGAATTATCTTCTGCGGACGGGTGAGAGTCGCCAGACGGATGATTGTGGTAGACGATCACGCCGGCCGCCGCGTGCGATAGCGCGGCCAAGACGACGTCGCGGGGCGACGCCGTTACGCGGCTGAGGCTTCCGAGAGTAAGCACGCGTGCCGTGATGAGCCGCTGCCGCGTATCGACGAGGACGATCCCGAAGCGCTCTTGGATCTCGAACGCGTGGCGGTCGATGAGCGAACGAGCGAGCCGGAACGGATTCACATACTGCCGCGGGAGCCGGACCGTCTCCCGTGCGCGTCGTACAAGTTCGACGGCGGCGGCGATCCGCTGGAGCGCGGGCGTCGAGGGATGTGCGACGGCGCGGCGCACGAGCGTGACGAGCTGCGCGTTCCCAAGGAGCTTGCGCGCCTCCGCGAGGTTCGCCTCCTCGCCCTTCGCCTCGTCCCCGACAATGACCGCCACGAGGTCCGCGTCCGAGCGAAGACCTACCCCGGTCGGCGGTGCGCCCGTGTCAGCGCGTCCGCGACCACGCGGCGACACACGCGTCTTCGTGCCGGTCGTTGTTCTGTCTGCCGCCTCACCGCTTCGGCGCATGTGCGCGCTGCCTCCCTTTCCGTCCCTGCCGCCGTCCCGAATGCCGCCCCATCTCTGGAGCGAAGGAGGAGTACGCGATCATCGCAGCCGCTCCGCGAGGAACCGCTGCAGCATGGCGAATTCGATGTCGGTGAGCGCGTACGCTCGGGCGACCGCGCGATCGAGGTCGGGCGCCACATCCGCGCCTTCGTGCGCCCGCCGCGACAGCTCAGCAAGTTCTCTCCTGACCGCCGCCATCTCGGGCCATGGCAGCATCGAGACGATCTGGCCGAAGTAGCGGTAGTGGCGATCCTTCGCGCGCCCAGCGACGGCGACGAGGAGAGCACCCGCGACCGTGGAGTTCAGAACAGCCGCGATGAGGTGCGCCTCCTCGTCCGAGTTGGCTGAGACGGCGTAGAGCGTTTGATTTGGAACGACCGGAATGCGGTTCGCACCCACTTTCGCGCTGTCCGGCAGGACGACCGCCGCGAGGCCGCGGGAGACGTCTTTCCACGCGACCCTGCGTGTTTCTTCGTCCGCCGCCGCGAACGCGAAACGGAAGTCGGCCGGCCTCACGCCCCGCGCCTCCGCGAGCGCTTGGAGCCACGGCGGCGGGTGCCGCCGATCCTCCGGGGAAACGCGGAGCATCCAGACCGATCCCTCGATCTTCCACCGGCGTACATTGCGCCCCCGGACGCAAAGGCAGACGGATGCGAGCGGCACCTTCACGCCTGCAGAGGTCACGAGGGTGTGCCCGACGACGTCGCGGCCGTCGAGAAAGAATCGTGCGTTGTCGCCCGTCTTCACGCCCATGAACGGCCGCCGCCCGAGCGCTGCCGCGAGCGGTGGATGCTCGGCGTAGAGACGGCGGAGAACCGGCAGCAGCAGGGGCGGAACGACCGTCCATTCGCTTCCGGGTGCGGGCCGGAGTTCGAGGGCGGGGATCTCGGTGACGCCGCCGCCCTGCATGAGGCGGATCGAGGGGCTCGTGGCGTGCGGCCGGAGGACAATGCCGAGTGGTTCGACCGGCGCGTCGAATCGCGCGTCGGTGCTCCACTCCATGACGGAGAGCACCCGGCCATGCAGAGCACGCCGGAGAGGCGCTGCATATCCCGCGGTGGCGATCTTCGACGGCACGAGCAGCGCGAGAACGCCGCGCGCGGCGGTGAGCGCCATCGCTCGCTCGAAAAATGCGATCGAGAGGTCGGGTTGCGTGAGCGGCGTCCCGGCGTCCCCACGGAACAGCCGGTACCGGGCGCGGAGCACACGGCGTGAGCGTTCCTCAATCGCCGCGCTCCCCACCCACGGCGGATTGCCGAGCACGAGATCGAATCCGCCCACCGCCATGACCGGCGCGAAGTGGACGCTGTACGAGAAGAAGTCGAGCGCGCCGTCCTCGACGCGCGCAAGGAGCGCTCGCTCCTGTTCTAGATCCTCATGGCGTTCGCGCGCACGCCGTAGGTCGGCACCGCTCCGCACGCCCGCGGCGTCGCGCAGCGCGGCTTCTCCCTCGGAGATGCTCTGGCGCAGGAGCGCCGATGCGAACCGCGCATCGTTTTCGCGGAGTGCTCGGTGGAGGACCGACCGATCGGAGTACGCGGCGAAGCGGTAGCGCTCAAGAAGCCCGTGTTGCTGCCGGACTGTATCGAGAAGCCGGCGATAGACCGCGCCCGTCGCCTCGCCGAGAAAGTCCGTTGCGCCGAGGAGGGAGTCGCCGGAAAGAATGTTCCGGTCGAGGTTCGGCAGCGGCTCGATCGGATCGCCCTCACGGTGCGCCGCGGCGATGGCGAGCCAGAGCCGCAGCTCACACAACCGCACCGCGTCCGGGTTCCGGTCGACGCCGTAGAGAGAGCTTGCGACAATCTTTCGGACGTCGGGCGTCTCCCCGAGAAGCTTCTGTCGGCGCAGGATGACGTTCAGGGCCGCGAGAAGGAGCGCACCCGATCCGCAGGCGGGATCGAGGACCGTAATACGCGCGAGCGCGTCGTATTCGCGATTCGCGTCCAGCCAGGCGGCCACGGCATGTCCCGCAAGCGCCTGCGCGATCGGTCGCGGCGTGTAGAAGGTGCCGCTGCGTCCTCGATCGTCGGCGTCCATGAGCGATTCGAAGACGCGGCCGAGCATCTCGGGGTCGATCGCCGCGCCGCTCGTCTCTGGCTCCATTCGGAACTCGAAAGCACCGAACGTTTCGAGCACGATGCGCCGCAAGAGGTTGTTCGGGAGACGAACGTCTGGATGCCGTTCTTCAAACTGCGAAGGCTGAAAGAGTCCGCTGTTCAGGTAGGGGATCGGGCCGAGGCTCCGCGCGGCGCCACGCTCCTCTTCCACTACATTCAGGCAGTCGAAGAAGAGCGGCCGCAACGTGCTTGCGAAGTATTCACGTCCCGCCGCAAGGTCCCATTCGAGGCGCGTGCGGAGGAAACGACGGTCACCGGCGAGCCAGCCGCGCTCCTCGACGAAGGCGAGGAACAGCAGCCGCGAAAGGAGGAGCATCGCTTCGGCGCGGAGCGCCGCCCTCGGTTCCTTCGGGAACAGGAGCGCAAGCTCCGTCGTCGCGTCCCGCAGCGACGCCTGAAACCGCCGCAGAAAGCGTTGAGCCGTGAGATCGCTCACGCCTGCCTCCGGACCGCGAGAATCACCGTCTCCCGCTTGAGCAACCGAAATCGTTCGGCCAGCGGGACGGCGTTCGCGCGATTCGCGGCGAGAAGGAGCGCCACTTCAACGAAGAGCGCCGCGCGCGCGGCGGGAACGGTCTCGTCGACCGCCCAGACCTCCGGCAGCTCGTCGATCGTGGCTAAGACCCGCCCGTGCGCTAGCGCCGTGAAGACGAACGTGAGACGCGGTCCGACGTCGGACTGGAGGAGCGCTCTGCACACGCAGGGGTAGTCGTCGCGACCTGTCGCCGACTCTCTTGTCGCGCGCGTCGTAGCCTCTGGAAACGTGAGCGGGCGAGTTGCGGCGCCGCTCACACGTGCCTCCCGCGTCGCAGGTACGTTCGTTCGGTGACGCGATTCGGACAGTGCAGCCGCCGTTCGTGGTGAAGGTCGGAAGGCGCCGGTGCCTTATGCACGACGTCGCTCCGCGCGCACGGGTACGACGATGGTCGGCTGCGGCAGCGGCACGACTACGCCGCGGCGCTGAATGCGCTCGATGACGGCGATCGTGCGGTAGAGGGGGTAGCCGTCCTCGCGGGTGACGTCCACGCGGCGCTCCGCTGTTTCAATGAAGAACTTGCCGGGATGGCGCGACCGCAACCCGTCGCGCTGCAGAATCCCGAGGATGGTTTCTCCATCGTCACCGCGTTCGACGACGAGCAGTCCGACCCTGCTTTCAATATTCGGGTGCACCGTGAGCGCGTCCTTTGTCGTGATGCCGACGTGCGGCTGGTCCGCGAGCACGGTGGCGCGGAATGCTCCCCAAGGCAGACGGCCGTCGAGGAGCTCCGCGTCCGGTATCGCGAAGATCGCGCGCAGTTCGTCGAGGTTTCGCTGGCGGTAGAACCCCAAGTCTGCCGGGACGGACTCCTTGAAGGATTCGAGGAACGCGCGGTGCTGCTGAATGCGCAGGTAGTTCTCCTGCTCGTCGCGGTACGCGCGCGGGAGCACGCGCGTGACGACGCCGAGGATCTCCTCGCGCGTGACGGGTTGGCGTTCGGAATAATAGGGGTTGTCCTTCCGAAGACAGGCGCCGGAACCCTCGACGTAGTACCGCCAGACGTACCCGTCAACGGGACCGTACACCGGATGCGGTCCCGTCGCCTTGAGGACGACGATGTCGCGATTTCGCGGTGCGCGGATGGCGGAGACGACGATCGTGTCGTTGTCGAGAATCGCTGGCTCCATGCTGTCCCCGATGACCGTGGTCACGTGCGCGTTGCCGCGCGCGAGCGCCCGCTCCACGCTCAAGGGGATTGGGATCGGTCGTTTCACGCGTGCTGGTACTGGCGGAATGTGAGGTCGACGGATGCGGACTGTCCCGTCAGGATCTCGTTCAAGCGTGCCGATGTACTCGCAGTTGCTCATCACTGCTCCTTTCGTGACTCGTCAAGTTCCGGGGGATACCAGGCGATTCGGCGGGGGCAGCTCGCAGGCGGATCGCTCCATCGCCGTCGAGACTCGCAAGCGTCTGGATCTCGAGACCGCGCATTGCGCCGCTCATCCGGCGCGAAGCTCTTGTCCGAAGGTGTGGAGCGTATAAGCGTCTTAAGGGGCCAAAAAAAATGAACCGGGCCGAGGTGTGCGCTCCTCATCGGGCGCTTGCTTTCGTGTCCGGGTACTCGTATGCGGCGAGGAACTCCGCGTCATTGCGGAAGAACGCGATCGTCTCGTCGTCGAGGAGGAGGTGGAGGTTCTTCGCGATATGGTCCTCGAGACTGGGGCCGTGTACGCCGTCTTCGCGGTTCAACACCGCATGCACCTTCATCGCGCGCACGAGGTAGATCGGCAGATTCCACGGCACGCTCTGTAAATGAAGCCCGCGGGGAATTAGCGTTGCCCGCTGCCCGAGCTCCTTCAGCAGGATTGCCCGCGGCCAGACGTCAAGGAGCAGGTGCGCAACCTCGCTCCACTGGACGGTTCCGTCGGGGAGGAACGCTTCTTCGGTCCGGAGCCTGTCGGCGAGCTGTTCCGACGACCAGCCCAAAAGATCCGCGGCCTCGTGAAGCGGGAGCGCCGGGCGCTCTGCGAGGAAGCGAATGAGGGTGCGTCGCTCGGGAAATCGGGGCAGAACGTCAGCCATGCCGCGGCTGTTCTACCCGCGCTTTTGCATGAGGGACATTTATCTTTCTTAACCTCTGCTACTCGATTCACCTTAAGTTTTTTATCCTAGGGTAGTCCGTTCGTCGGAGTATTGATTGCAGAAAAGCAAGGATTCGCTGCTCAGTATGCGAGAGCAGCGGATGCAAGCTCGGGAACGAGAAAGAGGTTCTTGAGCGTGAGGCCGGCGATGGCAACGTGGCGTCCGAGGTGAGTGAGGTAGTACTTGTAGGTGTTGCCGACCTTTTTGATGATGCCGTGAAGCCGCAGTCGCTTGAGCAGCCGTGAGATCTGCGACGGACGGAACTGCTGGAGGTGCTGGCGCAGCGAACGGTTGCGGAAGCCGTGGATGAGGAACTCGCCCCGGCAGAGAACCTCGAACAGAGACTGATCTTCATCGTCGAAGAGGTTGAAGCCGCGATAACGGTGCTCGCGCTCTTCAACTGACTCGGAGATCTTGGATAACGCCTTCACGCCCGGAGTGGGATCGTCGATGGTGGAGAGGAAGTCGATGTAGCGGTTGTTGGCTGCTCGTGAGATAGACGCAAGATCGGGAGAGAGCGAGTAGATCGATTTTCGAAGGGCGGCGAGCTTGAAGACCCGCTGACCGTCGCGCTGTTCCACCATGCGGTGGTGTCGGAAGAAAGTGACATCGTTCGTCGTGGTCTCGACGCGAAGAATGAAGCCGTGCTTGTCGTACATCTTGATCGAGGCTGGTCCGAGGTAGTGGCGGATGCGCGTTCCCTCGAGGCGCAGGCCGTGACGACGGATCGAGAAGTCGCCACCGGTCTCGCGCTCGCCGATGCGCTGTGGTGAGTGACCGAGGAAGGTGGCGACATCATCGACCTTGACCGCGTGAATGGCCGTTCGAAGCAGATGGTCGTAGAGCGGAGCCAGATCTTCCGCGCTGCGGAAGACGATGTCGGTGGCGTACTCGGCCTGCAGGATGCTCCAGTGATAGCGGCCGAGCGACTCAAGGTCCGGCAGGTACCGGGCCACGGCGTGGTCAAGCCGCGTGTGCAGTTGCTTGACCATCAGCCTGTCGGAGAGTTGCTGGGCTTTCTCCCAGTCGGCGATGGCAGCGAAGGCGTTGTCCTGTAACTCATACGAGATGTTGGCGCTGCGGAGCTTCGAAGCCAGCCAGTTGTGGCCGTTCAGGTAAAACAGAGCGCGGAACGGGCACCACGTCGGGACGGCCAGAAAGCAGAGCCCGAGCATCTCGTCGATGAAGTAGAAGTAGTAGTGGAGGCACTTGCCGCGGTCGCGGCGAATGAAAGTGCAGCCGGTCTTCTTATCGTGCCATGGCTCGTAGGTCGGACACGGCTCCATGGCCGAGAAGATGTGAACCAGTCCCGGACGGTTGCCGCGCGTCGCGAGGATCTGCTGAATGCGATCTTCCTTGCGGAAAGCTTTCATGCGCTGGATGTACTCGATCTCCACCCCTTCCTCGGCAGCCAGCCGTTCGGTACGAGCGCGAATGGCTTCTCGGAACGGCAGTGCGAACTGCTTTGCGTAATCGAAGATCCGGATCTCCCGTCGATCGAGCTCGGTGGCTACGGCCTGCGGATACGCCACGCTCGGTAGCGTGCCCTGGAGCACCAACCGGTCAAAGCAGGAGAGGACGCCGACGATCTGCTGCGCGTGACGTTCGATCAGGTTCGCCATCCGCCGACGATACCGCCACCCGTGCCCGGAGACTTTCTTTCTTGGTTTCGGCTACGCCGAGGTAGGGAACCGCAACGAGGCGTCACTCCTCTTATGAGGAGAGATGCAGGAGCCGCGACCCAACGAAGTGCCTGAAGCATTGGCCGAGCCGGAGAGGAGGCCGACAGCCGGTGCGGGGGCAGCCTTTGAGGAGGTCTATTTGCGGTACGCGGCACGGCTTCGAAAAATCGCGGTCGGGAAGTTCCACATCCCGATCCCTGAGGCGCAGACGCTCGTGCATGACGTCTTCGCCACCTACATCACGCACGCTGCTTCCGTCAGGGCGGTCGAACCGTACCTTGTCGGCGCGATCTGCAATGCGTCGCGCCGCTATCTCCAGCAGGCGGACGCGCGGGACGCCCTCTTCTGCGGGGAAAATCCGTGTGCCGCGACGCCTGCCGACGCGCTCTTGGACGAGATCACGCGCAAACTCCTCCTGTCGCGCATGCTCGCCGGCAGCGGGAGCCGCTGCCGCGATCTCTTTCAGCGCTACTACTTGAACGGCGAGACGACGAGCGCGATCGCGGAGACGATGCATTCGACACCGGGGACCGTGCTTGTGTTCCTGCACAAATGCCGCAAGCGGGCGCTCGCGGCCTACCGCGCGCTGACGGAGCGAGGCTGACTGTGGACCACATTTCGGAAGACGAACTTGCACTCTATGCCTTCAGCCCGAATGCGGTCTCGCCTGATCGAAGAGAGGCGATCGAGCAACACACCGCCGCATGCGCGTCCTGCCGCGCCACGCGCGATTTTTTCGCGGTGGCAGAGGAAGACTTAAGCGACGTCGACATGTGGGAGCAGATCGCAGGCTCCGCGACACTTGAGGCGCTCACCGCCTACGCGGGGCGGATCGCGGAGGAGGACGCCGAAGCCGAGGCGATCCTTGCGCCGCTCTTCGCCGCCCCTGTCAAAGCCGCCTGGAAGAACCTGCTCGCGGAGCAGCGCTTCCGCACGGGTGGCGTGGCAAGGAGGCTCAGCACGCATGCGCACGAGGTCTGCGAGAACGAGCCGCTCGCCGCGCTCACATTTGCCGATCACGCCATTACGGTCGCGGAGGTGTTGCCGGACGACCTGTATCCCGCAAAGGCCGTCTATGAACTCCGCGGCAAGGCGTGGGAAGAGCGGGCGAACGCACAGCGCGCGCTCGGCGATTGCAGTGCCGCGTACGAGGCACTCGATCACGCCGAGCGCGCGTACAACCGCCTCGCCTCGCCGTCCCTTGGTCTGGCACGTGTGGCCTTCATTCGCGCGAGTGCTCTGTACCAGCAGGAGCGGCTCGAGGAAGCGGCGGTCGTCGCCGAACGCGCGGAGCATGCGTTCGCACATCTTGGCGACGACGATCGCCGCATGAAGGCGCTCTACTTGCGTGCCATCATCATGGTTGAGGCGCGGAATCTGAACGACGCGGCTACGCTCTTCCGCCAATTCATTGACTATGGCGAGAATCTGAAGAACGACCGCTGGATTGCGAGCGGATCGAACGCGCTGGGGCACTGCGAGATCTACCGCGGCAACTTCGCGGAAGCCAGCCTGCTCTTCCACCGCGCGCTCATGTTTTTCCGCGCGCACGGCCCGGCGAGTGAACGCCTCGGCACCGAGTGGGGCATCGCGGAAGTGCTCCTGCACGGCGGCAAGCGCCACGAGGCTATCCGGCGCCTCCGCGACGTTTCCGCGGAGTTCGAGCGGCGCGGCCAAGTAACCGAGGCCGCGCTCGTTGGTCTCGACATCGTGGACGGCCTGCTCGCGATGGGCCACGCCTCGCAGATCGTCGATCTCGCAGGTCGGCTCTTCCGCGTCTTCACAGACGCCGGGATGCTCAAGGGGGCTCTTACCGCGATGGCGTACCTCAAGGAAGCGGCGGCATCGGGCACGCTCACCGCGGAGGACGTGAGCGTCGTTCGGGGATTCCTGAGGCGTGCCGCGCGCCAGCCGAACCTCCTCTTCCTGCCGCCGCCCGGAAACCGTTAAGACTCGTCGCGCCGTCCGAACCCTCCTTCGCTGAGGGCGCCCTCCCGTACGCTGGCAGAAGCGCCAGCACAAGGAGGGTTTATGCGAAAGGTGTCTCCCGGCATCCGCCGTGGCGTAGCCGCGCTCGCGGTCGCCGTTCTGCTCTCGGTTTCTACCGCCGCCTTCGCCGACGACGGCCATATCCAGCCGCCACTCCCACAGGCGCCGAGCTTCTGGCACGTGGTGCTTGTGCTCATGACGCACGCGCGTGTCCTGCCGTTTGTCGCCTAGGCTGACGTGGGTCCAGGCTCGACCCACGGGCAGGTCGGCTGACGTTTTTCCGTTCCGCCACCGGTAGGGGGCGTGGAGTCGGTGTCACTCCTCGAAGCAGAGGAGCGACGATGCCACTCGCCAAGTCACGCCCGAGGACGACGCGCCCATTCCCGGCGGCGTCGTCTTCTCGCCGACCCCGGCGTCGGAGATTCACACATGCGCACCGCCAGCGCCTGCAGCGCGCCATCCAACACTACCTTGAAGGCTGTTATCAGCGCGTGACGGCGGCTCGCGTCTCAGAGTGCGCTGACTCTCTAGAACTCACCCTGCCGTACCTCAGCAGGATCGCGCCCGACATCCTCGGGATGTCCCTCCTTCGCTACATGCGCCAGAACCAAGTCGCGCAGGCGGTCGATCTCCTCCTTGGCGGGCCGCTGCCAGCGGAGGAGATTGCGCTCCGGACGGCGTTCGGGAGCGTCCCAACCTTCTACAAATGGTTCCGCGCCGTCCACGGCATGACGCCGGGCGAGTTCCGTGAGGTTAAAAAATGAAAGGCGAGCAAGATTTTTTCATGAACGAGCGCCTGCCGCCAGGACTGCCGCTCGACACTTCAATTCCGCTCACCGTATGGGCCGGCCTCCCCATGCGACAGCGCGCCGCGTGGTATCTGGCGGACATTTTGTCGACGGTCGCCGATGTGGAGCAGTTACTCGCGACCCACGCTGCCGCCCACCTCCGCTGGATCAAGCCGGAGCTTGCCGCTGTAGCACGCCGGGCGGGGGACGCCCTCAAAGGACTGACATGCTAGAGAATGCAGCCGCGATCGTCGTCTACAGCCACGAATCACTCGTCGCATGGGAAAACCTCGATGAGGATCGCTCGGTCGCACGCGACTACGCATGGATGCTCTCCCTCGACCTCGTTCGAGGAACCGAGAGCACTTGGCGGTCGTTTCGGGACGGCTACGCCGCCGGCGGGGAAATCGGCAGATCCCGGTATGGCCGACGCCGGCACCTTTCGCAAGCGATGGAGTTATAGCCCCGGTCGGGCCGCGTTGAATGTCTTGGGTCGGCGTAGGGCAGAGCGATCGTCATCGCACGCAGACTGCCGCGTTGCAACGGTGCGCGCAAGAAAATAAGGGCGGCCGGTATTTATTTTCTTGTAGGAGCCTGCGAACCGCGCATTCTCTCTCTCCTACTACCGGAGTAGGTTTAGGAAAAGGAATAGGTTTAGGTTTAGGGGCAGGGGCATCAACCCGCTACGCTCCCCCTACTGCCCCTCGCATGGTCCCCCTACTAGCCTCCGCATAGCCTCCCTATAGCTCCCCTTCTAGCGGGCCACAGCGGCAATCTCCGATTGCACGTCCTCACACTTGAGGCTATCGAGGTAGTCCGCCCACGCCTGCATCATCTTTCGCCGCTCCAGCAGAAACGACGTGCGGTTGTAGGCCGTCCCAAGCGGATCGCGAACGGTGTGCGCAAGTTGCATTTCGATCAGGTCCACGCGATAGCCGAGCACTTCGTCGAGGATCGTTCGCGCCATCGCTCGGAAGCCGTGGCCGGTCATCTCCTCCTTCGGAATGCCGCTACGACGGAGCGCCGCGAGAATCGCGTTGTCGCTCATCGGCCGCGAGGTCGTACGATAGGATGGGAACACGTACTTACCGTCCCCGGTCACCCTCCAGAGGTTGCGCAGGATCGCGACCGCCTGCCGCGACAGCGGGACCGTGAGTGATTGCCGCATCTTCATGCGGAACGCCGGGATCGTCCACTCGGCTTTGTCGAGGTCGATCTCGGTCCATTCTGCCTTGCGGAGCTCGCCGGGACGGACAAACACGAGAGGTGCCAGCCGGAGCGCCGCGGAGACGACCACCGTCCCTTCGTAGTCGTCGAAGATGCGCAGAAGCTCGCCGGCCTTCCTCGGCTCCGTCACGGCTGCGCGATGCGTGGGCGTTTCCGGCACGAGCGCGCCGCGAAGGGCTGACGTCGGATCGTTCTCCGCTCTTCCGGTGGCGATCGCGTAGCGCATCACTTGCGAACAGAGTTGCCGGACTCGGTGGGCGGTGTGGTGCGTCTCGCGTGCTTCGATCTTGCGGAGCACTCCGAGCACGTCCGCCGCGGTGACGGTGTGGACTGGCTTGCTGCCAATCACCGGGAAGACGTACAGCTCCATGCGGCGGACCTTGCTTTCCAGCGTCGAGGGCGTCCAGTTTGGTTTCAGCGTCTCGAAGCATTCCCGCGCGACCGCTTCGAAGGTGATCGCCGCCGCAACCTTTTCCGCCTTCCGCAGCGCCGAGGGATCACCGCCTGCCGCGAGCTTCTTCCGCTCGTCATCGCGCTTCTGGCGCGCCGCCGCGAGTCCTACGGCCGGATACGCGCCGAGGGAAATCAGTTTCTCGCGGCCCTGGAATCGATACTTGAGACGCCAGAGCTTCGCGCCGCTCGGCAGCACCAGGACGTAAAGCCCTCCTCCGTCGAAGAGCTTCAGTTGCTTCTCACCAGGCTTCGCCGCTCTGATCGTCGCATCAGTCAGGGGCATTGCTCGACTCCCTCCCTCTCCGCCCTCCGCAGTCCGAATTGTGGGGGTATTAGCCGACCGCCTCAGGCTTGCTACCCCTAAGTATACCCCCGCCTACCCCTGGATGGCAGCGCACACCGCCGCGCCTCTTTGGACGCAAAATCGCCACAAAACATTGTGCTAAGGCAGGTTACTGGATGTTACTGGACTTTGCTGGATGAGGATTTGGTGCCCAGGGACGGAATTGAACCGCCGACACGAGGATTTTCAGTCCTCTGCTCTACCAACTGAGCTACCTGGGCAGACGAGGCAGGAACAGCGGCGCGGGAAGATAACACACTTCCCTCCGGGACATTCCACGGCGGAAATCGGCAACAATACCCTTATGGACACCGCGGAGCTCGACTTCCGTCTGCCGAGTCAGCTGATCAGTTTCGTGCCGGGGCGGCTTCCCGGCGGGCGCCGCGACGCCGTGCGCATGATGGTCCTCGACCGCGGCCGCGGCGCGATCGAGCACCGACGCTTTCACCATCTCGAAGAGCTTCTCCGTCCCGGCGACGTGCTGGTCATCAACGACAGCCTCGTGCTGCAGGACGAGCTCGCGGGGGACGGCCCGGGCGGGCAGCCGATGACCCTCATCCTCTGCGGGCATCACGCCGACGGCTGGCACGTCCTGGTGCGGCCGGCGCGGCGGGCGCGGCGCGGCGCGGTCGTCGACATCGGCGGCGGCGTACTGCGCGCGGTGCTCGTCGCGCCGAGCCTCGACGACCTCTGGCTGGCGCGCTTCGAGCACGACGGCGACTTCGTGCCGCTGCTGGAGCGCTTCGGCCACCGCGCCGCGCCGCAGCACCGCAACATGAAGCGCAAGTCGGAGCGTTACCGCAGCGTCTATGCGACGAAGCCCGGCTCGCTCGAGATTCCGTCGGCCGGCCTGCACTTCACGACCGACCTCCTCGACCGCTTGCGCGCGAAGGGCGTGACCGTCGCCGCGATCACGCTGCACATCGGCCTCACCGAGCTCAGTCAATACCGCCACATCCGGACGAAGCGCCTCGAAGAGCACGAAGTTCCGGCGGAGTGGTACGAGGTCACGCCCGCCGCCTCGCGCGCCATCCTCGCCACGCGCCGCCGCGGCGGGCGGGTGGTGGCGGTGGGGACGACCGTCGTGCGCACGCTCGAAGCGACGAAAGCGCGTTCCGGCAGCGGTTGGACGGATCTCTATATCCATCCGGGCTACCGGTTCAAGATCGTCGACGCGATGCTCACGAACCTGCACCAGCCGCGCTCGAGCCACCTCGCCATGGTCGTCGCCTTCGCCGGAAAGGAGCTGACGCTGACGGCGTATCGGGAGCTCGTGCGCCGCCGCTATCGCTTCGACCTTTTCGGCGACAGCATGTTGATCATTTGACGCGGTCCCGCACGATCACCGCCAGCTCGCGCAGCGGCTCGGCGCCGGGACCCAGGTTCGCGATCGCGGCGAGCGACGTCTCGACCAGCTCCTCGCTCAGCTTGCGCGCGCCGTCGACGCCGGCGAGCTTCACGAACGTCAGCCGCTGCGCGTCCTTTCCGACATCCTTGCCGAGGACCTCGGGCGTGCCGACGACGTCGAGCACGTCGTCCGTGATCTGAAACGCCAGGCCGAGGTTCTTCGCGAAGGTCTCGATGCGCGCCAGCGCCGCGGGCGAGATGTTGGCCAGCATCCCACCCACCGCCGCCGCCGCGACGAACAGTGCGCCGGTCTTGCGCGAGTGGATGAACTCGAGCGTGTCGAAATCGAGCGACGAGCCTTCGCTGTGCAGGTCGACCGCCTCGCCGGCGATCGTCCCGTCGAAGCCGACCGCGTCGGTCACGCGCTTGATGACCTGCTGCATCGGCCATTGCCGCGGCGACGTCGCCGCGTGATTGCGCGCCACGAGGCTGTAGGCGTGATTGAGGAGCGCCACGGAGGCGAGAATGGCCAGGTCTTCGCCGAACTCGCGGTGCAGCGCCGGCGCGCCGCGGCGGAGCTGCGCGTCGTCCATGGCCGGCAGGTCGTCGAGGATCAGCGACGAGGCGTGGATCAGCTCCATCGCCGCGGCGGCGTCGAGGAGCTTCTCCGGCTTCGCACCGCACGACTCCCCCACCGCCAGCGTGAGAATGCCGCGCACCCGTTTTCCCGGGGAGGTGAACGCGCGCCGCAGCGGCTCGGCCAGCGGCTTGGGCGCGCCGGCGCGCGCGGCGAGGGCCCGGAGGTGCTCGTCGATGAGCGACCGCCGCGCCGCGAAGTAGTCGTTCAAAGCGGGCTGATGGTAGCATCGCGTCACGAGATGAACGGACGGCGCTTCGGTCGCGCTCAGCAGATGTGGGTGCTCGTCGTTGTCTGCATCGTGCTCTTCGGCTCCTTCCTCTGGTTCATCGGGGCCATGACCTTCGCGCTCTGGTGGCGCATCATGCTGGCCGCCCTCGTCGCCAGCGGCATCTGCATCGTCCTCTTCCAAGTGTGGCTGCGCTCGATCGTGGCCCGGCGCGACTCGGCCATCCATCTGCTGAACCGCATCACCGGCGGCGACCTCTCCCTGAGCGCGAACGAGATCCGCACCGCGGCGCAGTCGACGCGCATGGCCGAGGCGATGCGCGCGCTCGTCTCCAACCTCGAGCGCACCATCCGCCGCTTCGGCCAGCTCGCCACCGACGTCTCCACCGTCAGCAACCAGATCAGCGGCCGCTCGCGCATCCTGGCCAAGAGCGCCGGCGAGCAGCTCGTCTCCACCGAGACGACCTCCGCCTCGGTCAGCCAGATCGACCAGTCGATCAACAACGTCCGCACGTCGATGGAGGAGCTCTCCGCGAACGCCGAGGAGACGTCGACGTCGGTCCTCGAAATGTCGGCGTCGATCGAGGAGGTCGGCCGCATCGCCGACACGCTCTCCGACTTCGTCGACCAGACCGCATCCGCGTTCGAAGAGATGTCGGCGTCGATCAATCAGGTGGCGACGAACACCGAGTCGTTTTCGTCGTTCGCGCTGCAGACGGCGAGCTCGATGGTGGAGATGAACGCCACGACCGAGGAGATCGGGAAGTCGGCGAAGTCGTCGAGCGAGCTGGCCCGCTACGTCAAGGACGCGGCCAACGAAGGGCGCGAGGCGGTCAAGGGCACGGTCGACGGCATGCGCAAGATCGAGGATGCCGTCGACGAGGCCAAGACCGCGCTCGGCGAGCTCGCCGCGCGCTCGCAGGAGATCGGCGAGATCGTGCGCGTCATCGACGAGATCGCCGGGCAGACCAACCTCCTCGCGCTCAACGCCGCCATCATCGCCGCGCAGGCGGGGGAGCGCGGCAAAGGCTTCGCCGTCGTGGCTGACGAGATCCGCGACCTCTCCGAGCGCACCTCGGTCTCGACCGACGAGATCCGCACGCTGATCCAGAACGTGCAGCGCGCCGTCGACCGCGCCGCCGAGCAGATGACGCTCTCCGCCGACCGCGTCGCCGACGGCGTCGGCCTCACCGCGCGCGCCGAGCAGGTACTGGACAAGATCCTCGACCTCACCGCGCGCTCGACGAATTCGATCGGCGAGATCGCCCGCGCCACCGAGGAGCAAGCGCGCGGCAGCGCCGCGGCCACGGCGGCCATCGAAGAAGTGACGAAGATGGTCCAGCAGACGGCGACGGCCACGCAGCAGCAGTCGCAGACCTCGCGCAAGGTCGGCGAGCAGGCCGCCACGGTGCGCGACTACACGAAGCACCTCAAGCGGGCCATGTCGGAGCAGGAGACCGGCAGCCGCGCCATCAGCAAGGCCATGGAGAACGTGATGGGCCTCGTGCAGAACGTGCTCGAGGCGACGTCGATCCTGGCCACGGAGTCGTCCGCGATCGTCAAGGCCATGGGGGTGGTCCAGCAGGCCACGCGCGAGTCGAACGTGTCGATCTCGGATCTCAATCAGATGGCGAACACGCTCTCGCACGAGTCGACGCTGCTCGGCTCGGAGCTCGGCCGCTTCACGCTGCCGTCGCCGAGCGACGGGGGATCGATCGCGACGTCGACGGTGCTGTGGCAGCAACTGACGTTCGATCCGATTTACATCGGGGCCGCGGCGCTCGGCTACATGTCGAAGGCGGTGCATTCGAATCTCGTCGTCTACGGCGAAGGGGCGGAGCTGATGCCCGGCATGGCCGAGCGGTGGGAAGTGCTCGAGCAGGGGCACGTCTACCGCTTCCACCTCCGCCGCGGCGTGCGCTTCTCGAACGGGCGGTTGTTCGAAGCGAAGGACGTGCACGACTCGCTGGTGCGCACGCTGCTGCCGGAGAACGCCTCCGGCGCGTCGTGGCTGCTCCTCAACGTGCGCGGGGCGAAGGACGTGCTGGAAGGGCGCACGCGCCGCCTGGCGGGCATCGTCGAGCGCGACGCCCACACGGTCGACATCACGCTCGACGAGCCGCTGGCGTTTTTCCTGTCGCTCCTGACGATGAACGAGACGGTGATCATCCCGGCCGAGGAGGCGCGCGACCGCGAGCACTTCCGGCTCAATCCCGCCGGCGCGGGGCCGTTCAAGGTCGAGGAGGCGGTCGAAGGGAAGGTCGTGCGCATGCGCCGCAACCGCGACTATTACGTCCCGGGCATGCCGCACCTGGACGAGCTGACGTTCCGCCTCGACCTGCGCAGCTTCCGCGACGTGGCCGAGGCGTTCCTGCGCGGGGAGATCGACATCGCCCACGGCGTGCCGCTGAAGATCGTCTCGGAGCTGCGCGAGGATCCGCGCTACGCGCCGTACATGCTGACGACGGTGCAACTGCACACGTCGTACTTCGGCTACGACTGCTCGGTGGCGCCGTTCAACAAGCGCGAGGTGCGCCAGGCCATCAACTTCGCGATCAACCGCGACCGGATCAACAACGAGGTTTTCGCCGGCCTCGGCGTGATCTCGCGCGCGCTCCTGCCGCCGGGCCTCCTCGGCTACGACGCCGGCCTGCGCGGCTACGACTACGACCCCGAGCGCGCCCGCACGCTGCTGCGCCAGGCCGGCTACGGCGGCGGCTTCCGCGTGAAGTATCAGACGTGGGACACCGACGAGTTCCGCAACTCCGGGCAGCTCGGGCTGATCATCGAGGACCTGGCCGCGGTGGGGATCGAGGTCAGCGTCAGCGAGCACTCCGCGGTGGAGGCGCGCAAGCCGCTGAACACGGCCGGGCACGGGCTCGTCTTCTGCGGGAACTGGTACGCCGACTTCCCCGACTCCGACAACTTCTTCTACGTCTTTTTCCACTCCGACGCGAATTCGCTGCGCGGCTTCCACTTCCACCGCAACGACTGGGACGCGCTGATGCTGGAGGCGCGCCGCACGAACGACATGGACCGCCGCGCGGAGATCTACCGGCAGCTCGACCGCGGCGTGATCGAGGAGGCGCCGCTGGTGCCACTGTTCCACGAGCGCTTCTTCGTGCTGCACAAGCCGAGCGTGCGCGGGCTGCGGACGTCGCTGGTGCCGCCGCCGGTGCGGTATGCGGACGTTTGGTTAGAGGCGTGAAATGGGCGCACGCCGTGCGCCCCTACCGTGTTCACGCGGCCCTCTTCGCGGTCAACCTCCTCTTCGCCATCAACTACGTCGTGTCGAAGCTCGGCATGTCGTCGTTCGATCCGTTCACGTTCGCCTACCTGCGGGTGCTCGGCGCAGCGATCGCGATGAATTTGTGGAGTGCGGCGGCCATGCCGCCGCTCTCGCGTCAAGACTTCAAGCGCGTCGCCCTCTACTCCCTCCTCGGCGTGGTGATCAATCAGTCGATGTTCCTGGCCGGCCTGGCGCTGACGTCGGCGCACGTCGCGGCGATCCTGATCACGGCCGTGCCGGTCTTCACCCTCGGCGCGGCGATGGCGTTCAAGGAAGAGCGCGTGACGGCGATGAAGATCGCAGGCATCGCCCTCGCCGCGGCGGGAGCGCTGACGGTGGTCGGCGGCGAGGGCTTCGACGGCACGACGAAGTCGCTCCTGGGCGACCTCCTCATCATCGGCAACTCGCTCGCCTACGCGCTGTTTCTGGTGCTGTCGAAGCCGGACATGGCCCGCCTCTCGCCGCAGCGCGTGGTGGCGCGGATGTTCGCCATCGCCGCGGTGCTGATGCTGCCGATCGCCGCGGTGCCGATGCTGCGCCTGCAGTGGCGCGCGATTCCGCCGGGCGCGTGGTGGTCGCTCGCATTCGTGATCGCAGGGCCGACGATCGCCGCGTACCTGCTCAACGCCTGGGCGCTGGCGCACACCGACAGCTCGCTCGTCGCGGCGTACACGTACCTGCAGCCGGTGCTGACCGTGCTGCTCGCGGCGATGTTCCTCGGAGAACGGATCCGGGCGGTGGCGATCGTCGCGGGCGCGATGATCTTCGCGGGGGTGTGGCTGGCCGGGCGGGCGGCGCGGATCGCGTAGCTACTCGGACGGCTCCCGAAAAATCGTGTCGTGCGGCGCCGAGCGCTCCTCCGGCGGCCGGCCGGCCGTGTAGTAGTAGAGCGACACCGACTTGCGCGTCCGGCCGGGCGGGGGGGTGAGCGGGTAGGGGTGGCCGTGGAACGACGTATCGGTCGTGGAGAAGATCACCGTGCGGTTGAACGCCGGCAGGATGCGCTGCACGCAGTGGCGCATCGACGCGTCCCACAGCTCGAGGTGGCCGCCGTATTCGTCACGCCATCCGCGGTTGAGATAGACCAGCACGTTCAGGCGGCGGTCGAGGCGCAGCTTCGGATGGACGTTGAAGTCGGCGTGGATCTTCAGGTAGCCGCCGGCCTCGATCTGGTGCAGGCCGCCGCCGCCGAAGTATGGATCGGGGATCAGCCCGTCGATGCCGGTGAGCTCTTCGAGGAACGTCAGCATCTCGAAGCCGTTCATGGCGTCGAGGAAGCGGCGGATGCGCGGCGAGATCTCGCTCATGGCGTGGAAGAACCCGAGCTTCTTCTCCTGCTCGTTGTCGAAGCGCAGCCAGCGCATCTGCTCCGGCGAGGGGAACTCGGCGAGCACCGCGTCGAGCTCCTCGTCGTCAAAGAGCCCGTCGAGCACGGCGTGCGGGAACGGCACGGCGGCGCGATACGCGTCGCGGAGCGCGGCGGCATCGGCGTGCAGGCGGATCATTGGCGGAAGCGCACCGGTCCTTTCTTCGCGTCGATCGCCAGCATCGGCGAGTATGTCTTCCACCCTTGCGGCGACGTGTAGCGCACGCGCAGATTGAAGTGATCGAAGCCGTCGGCGCGGAAGCCGGCCTCGCGCGGCACATCGTAGGCGAGGAGGCCGTCGATGAGAATGAACGTGTACTGCCCGTCGCGATACGGCCCCGCGGTCCAGAAGAACGAGCCGTCGGGCTCGAAGTGCAGGTCGAGCGTGAGCGGCATGCGGCGGATCGACGCGCACGAGCGCGTGGCCGCGGCGCGCGTCGTCTCCGCGACCTCGCGCCGCGCCGGGTCGAACTCGAAGATGCGGCCGACGCGGTAGCTCGGATCGCAGAGCGGGAAGTCGTCGTAGAGCGCGCGGGCCTTCGAGCCGGTCAGCTTGCCGATCTCCATCAGCGTCGTCGGCGTGCCGATCGGGTTGTGGATCACGTCGTTCTCGCCGAGGAGCGAGAAGACCCGGCCTTCGTCGCTGATCCGGAGAAAGCGGCGGTATGCGTGCGGCCATTCGACGCGGTCGTCGACCAGGGCGATCCCGAGGATGACGAGCGCGGCGATCGTGCCGCCGCGCGGGAGGGCGCGGGCGAGAAACGCGACCGCCACCACCGCCAGCAGCCACGGCGCGAACGCCCAGCGCGGGTTCATCTCGCCGGAGACGGGAATCAGCGGCGCGACGACGGCGACGATCGCGGCGGCGGCCACGATCCTCGCGCGGGGCATGCGCACGACCACGATGAGCGCGCAGAGGAGCACGGCCACGAGCATTGCCCACCCCGCCGCACTCCCGCTGTTCGCGAACTGCCGGATGGCCCGGAACGGCACGGTGGCGATCGAGATCGGCCGCCGCGACGGCATCTCGACGAAGCCGAACGGCTTGAGCGACGTACCGACGACGGCGATGCGCCAGACGCCGAAGATCGCCGCGGCCACGGCGTGCGTGATCAGCAGACGGATCCGCTGCCGCCACTCCCCTTCCGGCATCACCAGCAGAACCAGGATCAGCGGCGCGTACACCTCCTTCGCCGCCGCGGCACATAGATAAAGGAAGGCGGAGGCGATCGGTAGGGGCGCACAGCGTGCGCCCGTTTGCGCGCGGCGGACGGCCAGGACGAAGAGGATCGCCGCGGCGAGTGCGAAGGCCCCGCCTTCGATGTAGTGCCGCAGCATCAGCTGCGGGACGACTTCGAGCGTCGGCCCGGCCACGAGCGCCGTCCCCGCCGCCGCCAGCGACGCCAAGGGCGGCGTCCACAGCCGGCAGAGCAGGTACAGGAGCGGCGGGATGAGGGCGAAGGCGATGAGATGGTGGACGTAGAGCCGCGTCGTGTCGAGGCCGAAGGCCAAGAGGTCGGCCTTGAGCGAGAACATCAAGAGCGGGTTGAAGATCGGGCGCCCTAGGGTGTGGTAGAGGTCGCGGGCGTAGAGCGACTGCGCGAGGGAGAATTGGCGTAAGAGATTGACGAGAAAGGGGTCGTCGTACATCCACCAGAGCCGGAGGATCTTGCGGTAGACGAGCAGAGCGGCGGCGAAGAGGGCGCCCGCGGCGAGCGCATCCGTGAGGCGTTTCATGGACCGCCGCTACCTTACACTATGGAGTGCGGCGGCCATGCCGCCGCTGTCGTAAACACTTCTTCCCCAACCTCGTCCAAGCATCGTGGGAAACGTTGTGCCCATCCGCGTGAGTCAGTTCAACGAAGCGCCGGCCGATCAGGAGCTCATCGCCCGCACCCTCGGGGGCGACGGCACCGCGTTCGGCGCCCTGGTCGACCGCTTCCAGCGCAAGATCTTCCGCGTCGCCTACGCCATCGTCCGCGACGAGACCGAGGCCGACACCATCACGCAGGACACCTTCATCCAGGCCTTCACCCACCTCGGCCGGTTCGAGGGACGCTCCGAGTTCGAGACGTGGCTGACCCGCATCGCCATCAACCGCTCGCGCGACTTCCTCCGCCGCCGCAAGTTCATCAGCCTCTTCACCGGCGGCGAGGACGACGACGACCGCACCATGCTCTTCGAGCCGGTCGACGAGCGCCCCGATCCGGAGCGTGAGATCATGGCCCGGCAGCTCCGCGTGGCCATCGAGCGGGCGCAGCAAACGCTCTCCGCGCAGCAAAAGATCATCTTCCGGCTGCGCCACTATGAGGAGCGGCCGCTCGAGGAGATCGCAGAGCTGCTCGGGCTGGCCGCCGGCACGGTGCGCGCACATCTGTTTCGCGCCGTGCACAAGATCCGGAAGGAGCTGGCCGAGTGGCGGGTTAGAAACCAAGGGAATTCCGACGATGAAACACTACAGTGAAGCAGAGCTGCTCGAGACGTACTACACGCAGCCCGGCGAATCGATGCCGGCGATGATGCACCTGGCCGCGTGCAGCGACTGCGCCGCGCGCTACGAGCGGCTGGAGCGGAAGCTGCGCAGCCTGGCGGCGTGCGACGTCGATGAAAAACCGCAGACCTTCTGGACGCGGCAGCGGATGCTGATCACGCGCGGCATCGAGGCGCGAAAGCAGCACGGCCAGAGCGTGCGCCGTTCGTGGCGCGTGGCCGCCGCGGCGGTGCTGGCCTTCATCCTCGGCGGGACGGTCGTGTACAAGACCGTCGACGCGCCGAGGCACGTGCAGCCGGCGCCGATCGTCGTGCAGGCGCAGCCCGTCGAAGACCCGGTCGTCCACGACGCCTGGCAGTCCGACGAGCTCAAAGACTTCCACGGCATGGTGCAGTGGGAGACGTGGGACGACACGAAGAGCGAAGCGCGCAAGGGGAGCAACCTGTGACGAAGCGCTGGCTCTTCGCGGCGCTGTCGCTGCTCCTCTCCACGGCAGCGCTCGCGCAAAACCTGCCGCCCGGCAAGTGGTGGCGCAAGCCGGAGATCGTGAACGTCCTCAGTCTCAGCACGGAGCAGCAGGAGAAGCTCGAGAACGTCTGGCGCGGAGCGTCGGGCGACTTGATCGATGCGCGCGCCGAGGTCGAGAAACAGAACATCGCCCTGCGCGCGGAGCTCGACCGGCCGCAGCTCGACCGCCGCGCCGTGCAAGCCGCCGCGTCGCGGCTCAACGTCGCCCGCGGCCGCCTCTTCGAGCGCGAGCTGATGATGCTCGTGGACATGCGCGGCGTTCTCAACGACGCGCAGTGGCAGCGCATGCGCAACGTGCTCGACCGCCTCGAGGGGCAGCAGATGCGGCCGAACATGCGGCGGAAGCCGTAGACTGCCGACAGCGGCGGCATGGCCGCCGCACTCCACAATGCTCGATGTTTCGGTCGTCGTTCACGGCATCACGCTGACGTTCCCGAAAAGCACGCACACCGCGGTCATCGGACCGCCCGCGTGCGGCGCGTCGACGCTGCTGCGCGTCCTGGCCGGCGACGCGCGCGGCACGGTGCGCATCGGCGCGCGCGACGTGAGCGCGCTGCGGCGCTCGCGCCGGCCGCTGCTCTACGTCACATCGTCGCTCGACGCGCCGGAGCGCTGGTCGGTGCGGCATCTCCTGGTTGCCGCGGTGCGCGCGCGGTCGCTCGACCGCGAAGACCGCCATCACGAGTTCGAGCTCGCGGCCGAGAAGTGGTCGCTCGCCGCGCTGCTCGACCGCCGCATCGGTACGCTGTCATCGACCGAGCGGACGCGCGCGAACCTCGCCCGCATCGAGCTGCTCAAGCCGGCCATCCTCGTCGCCGACCGGCTGCTCGAGCAGGCCAATCCGTCGATCATGGCCGCGTTGGCCGACGCCATCGCGCGCACGCTCCGCGTCGCCGGCACGACCGTGATCAGCGCGCCGGCGTCGCCGGTCGAGCTCGGGCTGTGCGACCGCGTCGTCGTGCTCGACGAAGGCCGCGTCGCGCAGGCCGGCGTGCCGTCGGAGGTTTTTGCCGCGCCGCAATCCGAGGCGGCGGCGATGGCGACCGGCGACGTCAACGTCATCCCGGTCGAGATCCGCGGCCGCGGCGTCACCTCGGCGATCGGCGCGTGGGAGACCGGCGCGCCGCCGTTCGAGGGCAGCGGCGTCGCGCTGGCGCGGCCCGACGATTTCGTCATCGCCGCGAAGGGCGAAGACTCCGATCTCATCTTCGGCATCGAGGAGGCGTCGTTCCGCGACGGCCGCTGGCACCTCTACGGTCTCATCACCGGCGGGCTCATCCTGCACGTCGTCGTGCCGCGCGAGGTCGAGGTGCACAAGGGGAAGCTCCTGGCGCTGCGCTACGACCCGGCGCGCTTCACCCTCAAGGTACGCGGATTGCAGTCGACCTCGCCCTGAGTGCCGATACGAGCGCGTCGAACGCCGTTCAAATTGAGGAAGCTTCTGGTCATTGACGATGATGCGAAGCTCCTGGCCTCGTATCGCGATTTGCTCTCGCCGTACGGGTTCGAGGTGCTGACCGCGCCCGACGGCCAGCAGGCCATCCCGCTCGTCGAGCAGAACCCCGACATCCTCCTGGTGATCCTCGACCTGGCCATGCCCCACATGGACGGCCACGAGTGGCTGCGCTGGTTCCGCCGCACGCGCCAGGAGTCGCCGGTGATCGTGATCTCGGCGTACAAGCTTGAGGCCACCGAGCCGGAGCTGCGCCCCGCGGCCGTGCTGGAGAAGCCGTTCCACGTCGCGGAGCTGCTGGACCTGGTGGGGCTCTTCTGCGGGTTGGGCACGCCGACCCAGGCCGCGCGGGTCTGATGTGGAGTGCGGCGGCCATGCCGCCGCTCTCGGGGCAGACAGCGGCGGCATGGCCGCCGCACTCCACAGCTAGCGTTCGATCCCCAATCGTTCCAGCAAGCGAATCGACCGCGCATTCCGCTCGTCGACCGTCGCGAAAAACTTGCAGCCGTCGAGCTGCGCGAGCATCGCCGCCACCGCTTCGGTCGCGTAGCCGTGTCCCCAATGCGCGCTGCCGAAAACGTACGCGACGTTCGCCCTGCGGTCCGGATAGATCGTCGCCTGCACGAAGCCGATCGGCGCGCCGTCGAGCACGACGATCCAATTCAGCCACTCCTCCGTCCCATCCGGCGAGCGCCGCGTCTCCAGCCGCGCGTACACGCGCTGCAGGTGCTCGAGGGAGGGCGGCGGCGGGAAGTCGAGGTACGTGTAAAGCGCCGGATCGCTAAGCAGCGCGAACATCGCCGGCGCATGCGCGACGGTCAACGGCTCGAGGACGAGCCGGGCCGTGCGAATCACTTGCTCGCTTGCATGAACGCGCACGATTCGACGCTCGTCAGCTCCAGTTGCAGCGAGGCCATGCTCTGCTGGATCTCGATGCGGAACGGAATCCGCCGCGCATCCTCCGAGATCCACACCTTCACCCCGCCCGGCCACTTCCGCCCGCCCGGCGCGTCGACGATGGCGAAGCCGAGCGCTCCCACGTTCTGCCCGCCGATGTTGAACGTGCGCCGCTGGTCCGGCTTCAGGATCACCGGATAGAGCTCGCCGTCCGAGAAGATGTTCGCGCTCACCGGTCCGCGGATGGTCGTGGCGTTCTGGCGGATGTAGTAGATCGCCGCCAGGATGTCGTGGATCTGCTCGGGCGGCAGCGGATCGGTGCGGTCCCACTGCTTGTCCGGCGTCTCCTTGTGCGTCAGCGCCACCTTGCGCGCGTAGTCGAAGCTCGTCCGCTCCTTGCGCGACTTGTTCTTCCACGCGTAGCCGTGGTACGTCGTCATCGTCTTCTGCGTGTTCTCGTCGATCTGCGTCTCGTACGCGTAGAAGCCCGGCACCTTCGAGGTCAGGAGGAGCGACGAATCGATCAGAGTCTCGCCGTCCTTCGGGAAGGTCGTCTTCATCTCGCCGACGCCCGACGTCGGGAACACCAGTCCCGCCACCCATGACAGACCGCCGCGCAGGCGCCATGAGTATTTGAATTGCTCGACGTTGCTCGGGCCTTTGCAGTTCAGATCGGCCGCCGAGCCGCTCGCCGCGATCAGTAGAGATGCGATCGCGAGCCATTTGCGGAGAGGAATCATCGGCGCTACATCCCCTCGATCCGCTTCTCCACTTCTTCGATCACGTAGTCCGGCGTCGACGAGCCCGCGGTCACACCGACGATGTTCGCTCCCTCGAACCATGCCGATTCCAAATCGTCGGCGCCCTGCACGAGATAGGCCCGCTTCTTCTCCCGGCAGATCTCCCAGAGGTGCTTGGTGTTCGCGCTCTTCTTGCCGCCGATGACCACGACCACGTCGACGTCGGGGTCGTCCGCCAGCACACGCGCGGCGTCCTGGTTCTCCTTCGTGGCGTAGCAGATCGTGTCGGCGCGCTCGACCCGCGCGGAGCGGCGCTCGATGATCCGCACCACGTCCTCGAACTCCTCGGCGTTGAGCGTGGTCTGGTAGAAGATCTTCAGCTTCGCGTAGCGCGACCAGTCGATCGACTCCGCCTCGGCGGCCGTGGAGATGATGTGGTACGAGGCGGGATCGAGGTCGTTCGTATAGCCGATGACCTCGCGGTGCTTCGGATCGCCGATGAAGATGAGGTGGTAGCCCGCGGTCAGCGCGTCACGCGACTCGCGATGGATGTCATAGACGAACTTACAGGTCGTGTCGAGGACTTTGAGGCCGCCCGCCTTCGCCGTCTCGTGATACGACGGCGGCACGCCGTGCGCGGAGAAGACGATGGTCGGCTCCGTGACCGCGCCGATCGACTCGACCGTGCGCACGCCCAAGGTCTCCATCTCCTCGACCACGCGCTCGTTGTGAACGACCTGGCCGAGGATCGCCCCGCGTCCGCCCGCGGCGGCGAAACGCTTGACCTTGAGGTCGGCGATGCGCACGCCCGAACAGAACCCATACTTCGCTGCCCGCTTCACCTTCATGACGCAGCCGGTAACGCTCTCGATTCTCAGTAAAATCCGCCGTCCATGCCCGCCGATGAACGTCTCATCACGCCGCGCTTCGCCAGCCTCTGGCTCTATTCCTTCGTCACCTTTTTTTCGGCGTTCCAACTGCTGCCGGCGATCCCCTTCCGCATCATCGACCTCGGCGGCTCCACCGCCGCGGCCGGCTGGTTCCTCTCCGTCTACACGCTCGCCAGCGCCTTCTCCGCGCCGCTCATGGGAACGATCGCCGACCGCGTCGGGCGCCGGCGCCTGCTCCTCGTCGCGTCGCTCGCCTTCTGCGTCTTCTCCGTCGCCTACGGCGTCATCACGAACATCGCCGTGCTCCTCGCCGTCGGCGTCGTGCACGGCGCGCTCTGGTCGGGACTTCTATCGTCGTCGTCCGCGATCATGACCGACTACATCCCCGAGTCGCGGCGCACGCAGGGCATCGCCTACTGGGGTCTGGCGAGCGTGCTGGCCGTCTCGATCGCACCGGCGTTCGGGCTGTGGATCTTTCACTTCGGATGGCTGACGCTCTGCCTGGAGATGGCCGCGCTTTCGGTGGTCATGACCGTGGGCGCGCTCTTCATCCACGATCCGACGAAGCCGCACGAGCGGCACCAGGGCGCGCTGGCCGAGGCGTGGGACTGGAAGGTCATCCGCATCACCCTGACGATGACCGTGGCGTCGTTCGGCTACGGCGGCGTGACCAGCTACGCGGCGCTCCTCGCGGTGCAGCGGCACGTCGAGCCGAAGTCGATCTATCTGTCGGTGTACGCGATCACCATCGTCGTCCTCCGCCTCTTCTTCTCGCACATGTTCGACCGCGTGGCGACGAAGGCGTTGCTCTATCCGGCGCTGGCCCTGGTGCCGGTGGCGTTCGCGATGCTCGGCTTCGCCACGACGCGCACTCTGATGACCGTCTCGGCGATCGTCTTCGGCATCGGCTGGGGCGCGGCGTACCCGGCCATCGCCACGTTCATCCTCAACAACACCGATCCGGCGCGGCGCGCGCGGACGTTCGGCTCGATCATGTGGGCGTTCGACACCGGCATCGCCACCGGCTCGTTCGTGCTCGGCGCGATCGGCCAGCGCTACGGCCTCGGGCGCGCGTTCCTAGCCGCGGCGGCGCTGAGCTGCCTGTCGATTCCCATTTTTGCGTGGACGTCGCGGCTGTTGACTTCTTCGTCCAACGCTGAGGATCGACGTGCAGCGCCGTCTCTGTAGACATCAGGAGCATTCGCGCTTTGCCGTCATCGAATCCGGCCGACTCTCCGGAGAAGGTCCGCCATATTGCGCG
The DNA here is from genome assembly GCA_036522835.1 of Thermoanaerobaculia bacterium. Classification (GTDB taxonomy): domain Bacteria; phylum Acidobacteriota; class Thermoanaerobaculia; order Gp7-AA8; family Gp7-AA8; genus DATDFB01. Next base: position 29,835 of record DATDFB010000074.1, read on the forward strand.
ATTCGGCGACCATCATCCGGACTCTCTCGCTCGGCGAAATCGCCAGCAGGCGCCGGATCGCGGTCCTGTCCACACCGTATCCCGGTTTCTGCTCCACGTCTGGCGGCGCCGGTCCATCTGGATTGCCCCTGAGTGGCACTTCCCTTGCTGCCTCATCCGGCGATGCCGGACCCCGAAGACGACGAATACGTCCGCCGCAAGGTGATCGTGGAGCACAGCGCCTCGAGCGGCTCCTCGCGGCAGAGCCTCGTGGCCATCGCCGTCATCGTCGTCATCGCCCTGGTGCTCATCGGGTATATCGTGATGCACATTCACCGATGACGCGATTGACGCTGGCCCTTCTTCTCCTCCTCCCCACTACCGCCCGCGCCGCCGACTTCGATGCGAAGGCTGCCGAGCGCTTCGCCAGGCTCGCCCTCGCCTGCGTGCACAAGGAGTATCCGAACAAGATCTCGCACTCCATGACGTCGGACAAAGACGTGGCGCCGCCGCGCGAGCTCACGCCGGCGTTCTACGGTTGCTACGACTGGCACTCCTCCGTGCACGGGCACTGGCTTTTGGCGCGCCTGGCGCGGACGTTCCCCGACGCGCCGTTCGCCGCCGAGGCGCGCGCGGCGCTGCGCGAGAGCATCACGCCGGAGCACATCGCGAAAGAGGTCCAGTATCTGCGCGGCGAAGGGCGCGCGAGCTTCGAGCGGCCGTACGGCCTCGCCTGGCTGCTGCAGCTCGCCGCGGAGCTGCGCGAGTGGGATCCGGAGCTCTCTGCGACGCTCCAGCCGCTGGAGAACGCCGCGGTCGACCGGCTGAAGGCGTGGCTGCCGAAGCTCTCGCATCCGATCCGCAGTGGCGAGCACTCGCAAACCGCCTTCGCCCTCGGACTGATCTACGACTACGGCCACGATCCGCTCGTGGCGTCGAAGATCCGCGAGTTCTACGCGAAAGATCGCAACTGCCCGATCGCCTACGAGCCCTCGGGCGAGGACTTCCTCTCGCCGTGCCTCGCGGAGGCCGACGCACTGCGCCGCGTGATGCCGCCGAAGGAGTTCGCGGCGTGGTTCGACAAGTTCCTGCCGGCGCTCGCGATCGAGCCCGAGGTCGTGACCGATCCGAGCGATCCGCGCCTGGCACATCTCGATGGCCTGAACCTCAGCCGCGCCTGGATGCTCGAAGGCATCGTCTCCGGCCTGCCGAAGTCGAGCCCCCGCCGCGCCGCCTTGACCGCCATGGCGAAGGCGCACCGCGACGCGGGCCTCGCCTCGGTGACGGGCGAGCACTACGAAGGCGGCCACTGGCTCGGCTCGTTCGCGGTGTATCTGACGACGAAGCGCGGAATTGAGCGGGCGCACACTGTGCGCCCCTACCGGGAGGGGCGCATAGCATGCGCCCCCTTACGGCGCTAGCCCGTCGTGAATGAGCGCCGCCAACCGCACGCCGGCCTGCTGGAGGCGCTGCTCGACCGTGCCGATGACGTTCGTCTGGTAGTTTGGCCCGAGCGTCCGGCCGGGGCCGAAGGGGTCGCACGACGCGGCTTTCTGATGGCAGTACTCCGCCGCGGCCGACCTCGTCACGTCATACGACTCCTGCGCCCAATCCAGCGGCGTCTTCGACTTCGCCAGCCACTCCGTCTTTTGGGCGGGGGTGATTTTCTGGCGCAGCGCGTCGGCGAAGTCGAGCGGATCCTGATCGCAGAGTTGCTTGCGGAGGATCGAGCCGTCCCAGACGGAGTGCAGGTTGAGTTGCGGCTGGTTCGTCTCGCCGAAGCGCTTCCTCGGGACCGGATAGAAGCCTCCGATGACCGGCTTGATGTCGTTTCCGCCTTTGTCGTCTTTGTAGCTGATGTGCAGCGGCTGATGGATGTCGCCGACGAAGTGCCCGAGGAAAATGAGCCCCTCGGCGCGCTCCTGGGCGTTCGTGCTGTTCAGGCGCTTGGCCTGCGAGGCGATGCCGGTGAGCACGCAGTCATCGTGGCAGTCCGATTCGGAGATCGTCTTGGTGGTACGGTCGACGTTGAGGAAGTGCTGGTTGTCGAACGGCTTGAACTTCATCCAGGGGCTGTTCTGGATGTGGTTCTTTTCCGCGTCGCCGACCTGCCCGCGCGCTTCGTCGGGGAAGATGCAGGCGTCGGGGAAATCGTTGATCTTCAGCTTCGTGCCGGGCGGCTGGACGTACCCCTTCGCCAGCGCCGTCACTTTCTGCTGCTCCGCCGGCGTCAGAAGACCGAGGGCGATCTGGCAGACGATGCGATGCCCCTCCTGGCCCCACGCGAAGGCATTCGACGCACAGAGAACGAGCAGCGCGAGGACAGCCCAAATTTTTCGCATGCCCTCTACTTTACTTCATCGGCATGCTCGCCTTCAGGATCTCTTTGCCGTTCGTGATCGTGACGAATGCCAGGTCCCGATACGCGCGGTATTGCTCCGTCGAGTAGCTCTGATCGAGCAGCCCGTGAAACGGGAATTTCATGTGGCTGCCGGCATACGCGTTGATGTTCGAAAAGCCGGCCATCTTGTATTTGTCATCGTTCTCCTTGTCGTACGACAACTTCACGTAGACGATCTTCAAGATCCGCCGTTCATCCGATTCGCCCGGATACGGGAAATACCGCACCTCGCCAGTCATCACCGGGTCTTGAGAAATCCGGCGCCGCCGCTCGTTCTCCGGCTTTGACAGGACCTCGTCGATCGCCTTCACCTCGAGGTTCGCGTTGAGCGATTGCAGCACCGCGTTTTTGAGTTGCAGATAGTCGCTGAACTCAAAATGGGAGTCGCCGCTCGCGTCGACGATCACGATGTTCTTCACCAGCCGGCGGATCAGCGAGAACGCGCCGAGGTTCTCCGAGTGACCGCCGTCCGACAGATACGTCCTGACGCCGCGCTGGTCCTTCGCCCAGTAGGGCAGGAATGCGTAAACGGGGAACGGGATCAGGCGGGAGCTCCACTTCCGATGATAGAACCCCGCTTTCGACTCCGGCTTGAACGTCACGCACGGCTGGTCGACTCGCATCGTCGCTTTGAGCCGATTGTCGACGAAATAGCCGAGGTCGAAGTTGAGACCCGATAGCAGCGTCTTCTGCACGGCCCCGGCCTGCAGCGCGTTCGAGTCGGCGGCGGCGCCGGAGACCGACACGGCCGTCGGCAGATCAATCGGATAGTCGCTCGACAGATAGCCGTATGCGTCCGATCCATATCGAACCTGCGTGAATTCGTAGACGGTGTTGCGCGTGTCGGCGGCGTAGTGGTGCGAGTCATCGTCGATGTAGGCGGTCGTGTTGATGATGAACAGGGGCAGCTTCTTCTCCTGCGACGCGGCGCGAAGCTCGTCGAACGTGTAGCGAAGCCGCCGATGTTCTCCCGGCTTCGTGAAGAACTCGTTGACGAGGGCAGACTCGTAAAAATATCGATGGCCGGTCGTGTTCGCGTGCCAGCCGAACATGCCGTTCACGAGCAGGTTGACCGGAAACAGCGCCGTGTCGGCCACTAAAGCGCGGGTCAGGCGCCAGCCGTTGACGATCTTTCCGTGGTCTTCGAGATGGTGCTGATACGGTTTCGCGTTGTCGAATAAATCGGCGTCCGTAACGTCCGCCGCGGCCCTCTGCGAGATGTACCAGCCGGTCGCGTAAGCGCCGCCGGAGACGCCGGAGAGGACGTCGGTCTTCTCGAGATAGCCGAGATTCGACAATCCCTGCAGTGCGCCGACTGCGTACGCGGCCGCGCGCATTCCTCCTCCCGACAGTGCGACGCCGAGTTGCGGCGGCCCGTCCGTCGCGCCGCTACGGTTGTACGCCCATTCCGGCTCGTAGCTGCACTTGACGTTTTTTTGGTTCGCGGCAACGCGCGGGGTCGGATCGTCGACCGGCCCCTGCACGCTCGGCTGCGACAGCCGGATGTGCGCGGCACAGCCGGCGAGCGCGATGGAAACGACGAGAAGAAAATACCGTGGCATGGCCCGGACCCTCCGCAGATGGGAGGGACGCGAGACCGTTTTTCTACTTTACTTCACCTCGCTCGCCTTCCAGACCTGAACGTCCGGAAACTCCTTCTTCAGCCCCGCCATGTCGATCTTCTTCATGTCGCCGACGATGACGATCGACGAGGCGCCGCCGAAGTGCTCCTTCGCAAACTGCTCGACCTGCGCGGCCGTCACCGACTCCACCGAGGGGATGTAGCGCTCGATCTCGTCGAGCTTGATGTCGTACAGCGCCAGCTCGCCGACCCGGCGCGCCAGGCCCGCGTTCGTCTCCAGCGAGCGCGCGAACTGGCCGATGAGCGTGGCCTTGCGCGGCGCCAGCTCGTCGGCCGGCACCGGTTCGGAAGCCATCTTCGTCATCTCGCCGACGATCAGGTGCGCCACCTCCGCGGCCGACTCGTTCTTCGTCTGCACCATCGCCGTGAACGGACCCTGCTGGGCGCGGAAGTCGAAGCTGCTGCCGGCGCCGTAGGTCAGGCCGCGCTTGACGCGGATCTCCAGGTTCAGGCGCGACGAGTACCCGCCGCCGAGGACCGAGTTCGCCACCTGCGCGAGCACGTACTGCGGATCGGTACGCGCCAGGCCGATGCGCGACACGGCCACCACCGCCTGCCCCGCGTTCGGTAGATCGACCACCACCACGCGCGGCCCCGGGTACTGCCCCGGCACGAAGCCGTGGCCGCCCGTCTTCTCCGACTTCCACGAGCCGAAATGCTCCTGGGCGAGCTTCGTGGCCGCGGCCGGCGTGATGTCGCCGGCGAGAACCAGAATGGCGTTGTACGGCTCGTAGTGCTCTTTGTGGAACGCGACCAGGTCCGCGCGCTTCATCTTCTGCGCGGACTCGAGCGTCGCGCCGATGCGGCTGTACGTCAGGCCGCCGAAGACGACTTGCGCGGCGACGCGGCGCGCCAATGACCGCGGCTGTTTGAGCGCGACGCGGATGGAGTCGAGCAACTGCTGCCGCTCGCGATCCAGCTCCTCATTCGAGAACGTCGGATTGCGCACGACGTCGGCCATGTAGCCCATGGCCTTCGGCAGCTTCGACGACATCACGCTCACGGCGACGAAGGAGTTGTCCCACCCCGCGCCGCTGTCGAGCGTCGCGCCGAGGGCTTCCACTTCGCGGGCGATCTGCTCGGCGCTGCGCGTCTTGGTTCCCTTCGTCAGCAGCGTCGCCGTCATCTCCGCGAGACCGGGAAGCTCGGACGGATCGGCCTCCGTGCCGCTCCTCACCAGGAGGCGCGCGGCCACGAGCGGCACGCCGTGCTTCTCCACGACGATCACGTGCAGCCCATTCGGCAGCGTCGTCTCCGCCGGCTTCGGGATCTGCACCGGCCGCGGCGGCGCGGGCGGGGGCGGCGTCGTTTCGATTTGTGCGACTGCCAGCAACGCAAGCAGCAGCGCGTTCACTTGGCACCTCCGGCCGTGTACGTAATCACCACCGGTTTCCCGGCCAGGTACTTCTTGGCCACGCGCTGCACGTCGGCGGCGGTGACGGCTTGCAGGCGGTCGAGCCCGCGGTTCACGTAGCTCGCGTCGTCGTGATAGATCACGGCGTCGCGAATGCCCGAGCCTTTGCCGAGCGTCGTCTCGCGGCGGCGCAACGCGGCGGTGATGACGAAGTTCTTGGCCTTCTCCAGCTCCGTGGCCGTGACGTTCCCGTCGATCAATTTTTTCACTTCGCTGCGCAGCGCCTTCTCGACCGCCGCCGTGGACTTGCCGCTGGCGAGCGTCGCCGTGACGGCGAAGAGCCCCGTGCTCATGCGGAGGTCGGCGTCGGCGCTGACGTCCTGCGCGATCTGCTGGCGATAGACGAGCGACTGATACAGACGCGACGATTCGCCGGCGCCGAGCACCGCCTCGGCGATCGTCAGCGGCTCGGAGTCGGCGCTCGACGCGGGCGGGATCAGCCACGTAATGGCGATCGCCGGCAGCGGCACGTTGGGCCCGTGCTCGTCGAAGCGCTTCTCCTTGGCGCGCGGCGGCTCCGGCGCGGTCACGCGCGGGATCGGGGCCGACGGCTTCGGAATCGAGCCGAGGTATTGGTCGACCCAGGCGTCGAGCTGCTTCGGATCGAAGTCGCCGGAGACGATGAGGATGGCGTTGTCGGGGCGGTAGAACGTGCGGTGGAAGGCCTGCACGTCGGCGAGCGTGGCGGCGTCGAGGTCCTCGATCGAGCCGATGGTCGGCCGCTTGTACGGATGCGTCGCGTACGAGTCTTTGTCGATCGAGTAGTAGAAGAGGCCGTACGGCGGCCCGAGCACGCCGGTGCGGAACTCTTCCTTCACCACCTCGCGCTCCGACTTGAAGTTGGCCTCGTCGACGTTGAGCGACGACATGCGGTCGCCCTCGGCCCAAAGCAGCGTGCGGAGGTAATTCGACGGCACGGTCTCGTAGTAGATCGTGACGTCGTCGCCGGTCGAGGCGTTGTTCTCGCCGCCGACGTCCTCGGTGAGACGGTCCATCATCTCCGCCTTCATGTGCGCGGTCGACTTGAACATCAGATGCTCGAATAGGTGGGCGAAGCCGCTGCGGTGCGGCGGATCGTCCTTCGAGCCGACGCGGTAGGCGATCTGGATGCCGACCGCCGGCGTGGAGTGGTCCTCGACCGAATAGAAATCGAGGCCGTTGGCGAGGGTGCGGTGGCGGTAGGAGAGCGGTGCGATCGCCGCGTTCGCGGCGGCGGCGACAAAGAGGAGAAAAAAGAGCAGGCGTCGCATGAGGCGAATCTTATATGGAGTGCGGCGGCCATGCCGCCGCACTCCACATCACTGAATGGCGCGAACGAACGGAACGTCCGTCCGGTAGTAGAAACTCTTGATCGGGC
>DATDFB010000075.1:0-2535 GCA_036522835.1 Thermoanaerobaculia bacterium
GTGGTCGGGCTCTTGTACTCGAGCAGCGAAGGAATCTTGTGGACGACGTTGCGATTGCCGCGGTACGCCATCTCCTCCATCAGCGCTTCGCCGAGTCCCATGTAGATCGAGCCCTCGACCTGACCGATGACCGACGCGGAATTGATCGACCGGCCGACGTCGTGCGCGATCCAGATCGTCGGCACCCGCACGATGCCCGTCTCGGGGTCCACCTCGACTTCGGCCACGCACGCGCTGTACGAGTAGGCGGGCGACGGTCCCACGCCCGCGCCGCGGTATTTCCCGGCGCTCTGCGGCGGCGTATACGACCCGGTCGTGCCGATCGTTCCTTCGGCGGCCTCCGCGAGCTGCACCGCCTCGGCGAACGACAGGCTTTGCTTGCGATCGTCGGCGACGAAGACTCGCGACTCGGCGAACGTGAGGCGGTCGACCGGGACGCCGAGTTTCTTCGCCGCATGCAGCGCGAGGACTTGACGCGCGCGCTCGGCCGCTTGCAGCGCCGCGTTGCCGGTCATCAAGGTCACTCGGCTCGAATAACTCCCGAGATCGACCGGCGTGAGATCGGTGTCGGCGGTGACGACGGCCACCTCGAACGGATCGACGCCGAGGACTTCAGCGATGATGTAGGCGAGAACGGAGTCGGAGCCCTGACCGATTTCGGTTGAGCCGCAGAAGACGGTGACGCCGCCGCCCCGATCGCATTTCAGCTGCACGCCCGAATGCGGCATGTTGTTCCAGTAGATCGGCAGCCCGGCGCCCGAGATGTAGCTCGAGCACGCGAGTCCGACGCCGCGGCCCTCCGGCAGTTTCCGGAACTTCTGTTTCCAGCCGGATCCTTCGACGACTTTCCGGATGCAGGTGCCGAGCCCCATCGAGCCGATGCGGAGATAGTTGGCTGTGAGGGAGTTGGCCGGCACCAGCGTCCTGAGCCGCAGCTCGGCGGGATCGACGCGGAGCTCTTCGGCAATCTTGTCGAGATGCACTTCGAGCGCGAAGCGCGGCTGCGGCGTCCCGTGGCCACGCTTGGGGCCGCACGGCGCCTTATTCGTGAACGCCCGCGCGCCTTGAAAGTGATAACGGGGAATGTTGTACGTCACCGTTTGCAGCGCGCCTGTGTAGTAGGTGCTGGCCACGCCGTAGGAGCCATACGCGCCGCCGTCGAGCAGCGAGCGGAAGTGCATGCCGGTGATCGCGCCATCTTTCTTCACGCCCGTCCGCACCGACATCAGCGTCGGATGGCGGCCCCGGTGGCAGTAGAAGACTTCTTCGCGCGTCAGGGTGATCTTCACCGGCCGCCCGGTGATCATCGCGAGCTTGGCGACCGCAATCTCGTGATTGAACGGATCGCTCTTGCCGCCGAAGCCGCCGCCGTTAGGCGTCGCGATGACGCGTATCCGCGCGGGCGGGAGCTCGAGCACCTTGGCCAACGCGCGATGGACGTAGTGCGGCGTCTGCGTCGAGCTCCACAGCGTGACTTTGCGGTCCGGTGACCACGTCGCGACGGCCGCATGCTGCTCCATCGGCAGGTGCGTGTTCCCCTCGAAGAAGAACAGGTCCTCGCGCACGAAGTCGCCCGCGGCGATTGCGGCGTCGGTATCACCGAACTCGAGGTCGATCACCTTGTGCAGGTTGCCGCTGTCGCCGTAGTCGTGGATCCGCGGCTCGGGGTTGAGGACGGCCTCTTCCGCGGAGGCGAACGACTTAAGCGGCTCATAGACGACCTTGATGAGGTCCAGCGCCGCCGTGGCTGTCTCTTCCGTCGTCGCGGCAACCGCGGCGACGGGATCGCCGATGAACCGCACCTTCTCCACGCAGAGCGCGTGCTCGTCCTGCGAGACGGGCAGAATCCCGAACGGGATCGGCAGGTCGCGGCCCGTGAGCACCGCAATCACGCCGTCGAGCTTCGACGCGGCCGCGGTGTCGATCGAAACGATACGCGCGTGGGGCTGCGTGCTGCGCAGCAGCTTGCAGAACAGCATGCGCGGAAACGCGAGGTCGTCGGCGAAGCGAGTCGCCCCCGTCACTTTTGCGACGGCATCCACTTTCCGAAGCGCTTTGCCGATGATTCTATGCACGCTGCATCCGCTCGGCGGCGAGCTCGATCGCTTCGTAAATCTTGAGGTAGCCGGTGCAGCGGCAGAGGTTTCCGGCCAGGGCTTCCTTGATGTCGTCTCTGCTCGGCTTCGGATTGGTTGCGAGGAGCGCCTCGGCGGCGAGCAGAAATGCCGGAGTACAGTAGCCGCACTGCGCGGCGCCGAGATCGGCGAACGTCTCCTGGAGCGGATGGAGCTTGCCGCCTTGCGCCATGCCTTCGACGGTCCGCACGCGTCTGCCGTCGCAGGCGAGTCCCAGCACGAGGCACGAGAGCACGGGCGTTTCATCGAGCAGCACGGTGCAGGTCCCGCATTCGCCGAGTTCGCAGCCGTGCTTCGTGCCGGTCAGGCCGAGATCCTCGCGTAACACCTCGAGGAGCGTCTTGTGGGGCGCGAACGCGACTTCCGCCGCCTCGCCGTTCACGCTGAGCGCGATCTTGAT